>SVDL01000040.1 GCA_015057835.1 Lachnospiraceae bacterium | reverse complement strand
ATTCATGACGCGGGCAAATTCCCGGGCTACGGAAGGTTTTTCCGCAATATAAAGTGTTTTGCCCAAATAAATGCGCTCTCCTTTATTTTGCCTTGATGTACTCGTAAGCAGTCAGCAGTTCCGCGCACTCGACGGCGCCGCCGGCCGCGCCGCGGACCGTGTTGTGGGAAAGTCCGACGAATTTCCAGTCGAAGATCTTATCTTCGCGAAGTCTGCCGATCGAAACGCCCATGCCGCGCTCGTAATCGACATCCAGCGCGACCTGCGGACGGTTGTCATCCTCAAGATACTGGATGAAATGCTTCGGGCTGCTCGGAAGTGCGAGGCGCTGAGGTTCGCCGCTGAAGTTTCTCAGGCGGTCGATGAGCTCTTCTTTCGTCGGCTTTCCTTCAAAGGAGATGAAAGCAGCCGCCGTATGTCCGTTCAGAACAGGCACGCGGATGCACTGGCTTGTGATGACAGGAGATTCTCCGCGGACGATCACGCCGTTTTCGATATGGCCGAAGATCTTCAGCGGTTCCATCTCGCTCTTCTCTTCTTCCCCGCCGATGTAGGGAATAATATTGTGCTCCATTTCCGGCCAGTCGCGGAATGTCTTGCCGGCGCCGGAGATCGCCTGATAGGTGGTCACGACGGCTTTTGTCGGAACAAATTCTTTCCAGGCGGCGATGCAGGGGGTATAGCTCTGGATCGAGCAGTTCGGCTTGACGGCGATAAAGCCGCGTTCCGTTCCGAGGCGCTTTTTCTGGAAAGGAATGATCTCGGCGTGCTGCGGATTGATCTCCGGAATGATCATCGGCACGTCGGGGGTCCAGCGGTGCGCGCTGTTATTGGAAACCACCGGGGTCTCCGCCTTCGCGTATTCTTCTTCGATGGCTTTGATCTCGTCCTTGGTCATGTTGACGGCGGAGAAAACAAAGTCCACTTCCGCGGACACTTCCGCGACATTGCTGACGTTCTTGAGAACGATGTTCTTAAGCTTTTCGGGCATCGGAACATCCATTTTCCAACGGCTTCCGCAGGCTTCCTCATATGTTTTTCCCGCGCTGCTGCTGCTGGCCGCAAGGGTCGTCACTTCAAACCAGGGATGATTCTCAAGAAGGATCGCAAAACGCTGTCCCACCATACCGGTTGCACCAAGAATGCCGACTTTCAGTTTCTTATCCATTTTTAATATCCTTTCTGCTGCAGAATGTCTTTATAAGCCAAGATATTCTCTGTTTGCTTTTATTTCCTCATCGACCGCGCCGGGCGCGCCTTTTGTCTTTCTTCTGGCGGCGCAGGCCTCGATCGATACAGCTTCGTATATGTCGCTCTCAAAAGCCGTGTGCGCCTCTTTCCAGTCCTCCATGGAAAGATCCTCAAGACGGCAGCCTCTCTCGATACAGGTGAGTACAAGGCGGCCCGCAATGGAATGGGCGTCACGGAAAGGAACGCCTTTCGCGGCGAGGTAGTCGGCGGCGTCCGTCGCATTTGTGAATCCTCCGCCGGCGGACTTTTTCATCGCTTCCGGATGAAATACGGCCGTTTTCAGCATGCCGCCGAACAGAGCGATACACTCGCGCGTCGTGTCGATGGCGTCGAACGTAAGTTCCTTATCCTCCTGCATATCTTTGTTGTAGGCAAGAGGGATCCCCTTCATCACCGTCATCAGGGAAATGAGGGCGCCGTACACTCTGCCGGTCTTGCCTCTCACAAGCTCCGCGATGTCCGGGTTCTTCTTCTGCGGCATGATGCTGCTTCCTGTGCTGAAACTGTCGTCCAGCGTAAGGAACCGGTACTCGTCGGAGTTCCACATGATGATCTCCTCCGAGAAACGGCTGAGATGCATCATGACAGAAGACAGGATCCCGAGAAATTCTATGACATAATCCCTGTCGGAAACGCCGTCGATGGAGTTCTCACAGGCGCCGTCGAATTCCAGAAGCGCAGCGGTCTCCTCTCTGTTGAGCGGAAACGTCGTGCCGGCCAGAGCGCCGCTTCCCAGGGGGCAGGTATTCATCCGGATCCGGAGGGAAAGAAGGTGTTCGCGGTCTCTCCGGAACATCTGGAAATATGCGCCGATGTGATGCGCAAGCACGATCGGCTGCGCTTTCTGCATGTGCGTAAAGCCCGGCATGAAGGTCGTCCGGTGTTCTTCCATAAGATCCAGAAGAATGCCCAGAAAATCTTTCAGTTCCCCGCTGAAAGAGTCGATCTCGTCGCGGATATACATACGCATGTCCAGCGCGACCTGATCGTTCCGGCTCCTGCCGGTATGCATTTTCTTGCCGTTCTCCCCGATCCGGCGGATGAGTTCCGCCTCGATCAGGCTGTGCACGTCTTCCGCGGTCCGGTCGATCGTAAGTGTCCCGTTTTCCGCATCCGCGAGAATATCGCCGAGGCCGTCTATGATACTGTCTTTTTCCTCTTCCGTGAGGATCCCCGCGTGGGCCAGCATTGTCACGTGGGCGATGCTTCCGCGGATATCCTGCTTAAGAAGACGGATGTCAAAAGAAAGCGACGCGTTGAAGGCAAATACCCTCGCGTCCGTCTCTTTCGTGAACCGTCCGCCCCACAATTGAGCCATTGGATCCCTCGTTTCTTCCGTACGCTGCCGTTTTTCTGGCAGGCTCACCGTTGTCCGGTATCTGATTTTATCGTTGACTATAGCACAATCTCACCGCTTTGAAAAGCGGCATCCGCAGTAATTTTGCCGGTAGAGTCCGTAGACTTCTGAGAGCTCGATGGACCTTTTGTATCCGTCTTTTTTCTTAAAATCGGAAAACAGATAGGGAATGCCGAATTCGTCCGACAAAGCCGCGCCGATCTCGTTGAGTTTCTGAGCATTTTTCAGGGGGCTTATGGAAAGCGTGGTCGTGAAATAGTCGAAGTGATGGTCTTTTGCGTAAGCGGCGGATTCCCGCAGTCTCATTTCATAGCAGCGGAAACAGCGCGCGCCCCCTTCGGGAACTTCCTCGAGGCCTTTTGCCATCGCCTCAAATGCTTCCGGTTCATAGGGACCTTCGGTAAAGGAGACGGGATGCACGGCGGGCATTTCCCGGATCAGCCTCTTCAGCTCTTCCGCGCGGTGCGTATATTCTTCTCTCTCCCCTATATTGGGATTGTAAAAACGCACCGTGATGGAGAAGAAGCCGGTCAGATACTCGAGTACATAGCTCGAACAAGGCGCGCAGCAGGCATGCAAAAGAAGCCGCGGGACGGATCCCGCAGCCGTAATGGTTTTCAGTGTATTTTCAAGTTCGGTCTGATAATTGATCTTCTGCTTGTTCATGGCAGATTGTTTGAATTTGCTCTTCTGCTTGTTCACGGCGGATTATTTGAGAATGCGGAATCCGTTGAACGTAGCCTTTGCGATCAGGACCCCGTTCTCATCCTTCACCGTGACTTCCGTGAAGTTCGTTTTCTTCCCCGCGAAGGGACAGACTGCCTCCGCCGTGAGGACTTTGCAGTCCGCGCTGTGGAGATAAGAGATCTGCCCCGCCTGGGAGACGGTCACCGGCTGTCCCACATTGGAGGCGACGGCTGCCGTGAGGTCGGCCAGCGTGTAGATCGCGCCGCCCATCACGAATCCGGAGGCGTTGAGATGACCTTCCGTGATCCGCATCTCACATTTAGCGTAAGACGGGTTATTTTCCCCGGCTCTCACGGCCTCCAGGATCGTTATGCCGGCATTCTTCGCGAAAATATCCTTTTCGAAAAAAGCCCTCATGGCAGCCAGGTCTTCGCTCATAAATTCCAGCCTCTGTCAAATGCCTTTTTGTTGATCTCAATGGTCTTCGGCGGTACCGTCGTCTCGATGACAGCCATCCAGTCCTCATAGGAGTAATCCATGTGTCTCGCGGCCATGCCGAGGACGATGACATTGAAGCATCTGGGATTGCCGACGATCTGAGCTTCATATCCGGCGTCCACTTTATAGACCGTGTGATCTTTTTCGATTCCTTCAATGATATTTTTCGGGTATTCCGCAGCGCCCATCACAACAGGCATCGGATCGATCCTGGTGTCGTTGACAATAAGGACGCCGTCTTTCCTGAGATAATGAATATAACGCAGCGCTTCCAGTCTCTCAAAAGCGATCAGGACATCTGCGCAGCCCTCTTCCACGATCGGTTCCTCGACCTTATCGCCGTAACGCACAAATGTGACGACAGATCCGCCTCTCTGCGCCATCCCGTGTACTTCCGAAAGTTTAACGTCATATCCCGCGCGGATCGCGAGACCGCCGAGGATCCGGCTGGTCAGAAGCGTTCCCTGTCCGCCTACGCCGACGATCATGATATTTCTTGTTTCCATCAGTCTTCCTCCAGTCTGATCGCGTTGAATTTACACAGCTGCATGCAAAGAGTACATCCGTTGCAGCGGGTCGTATCGATCGAGATCGTCTCGTCCGCATTTTTGGTCAGCGCGGGGCATCCAGCGCTGAGGCACTGTCCGCAGCGCATGCATTTATCCGCGACCGGAACGCAGACTTTGTCAAAATGGTTGGACTTAAGGAGCGCGCAGGGCGCTTTCGCGATGATAACGGATATGTGGTCCGCTTTCACCTCTTCTTTGATCCTCGATTTCAGGGCATCCTGATCGAACGCGTTGATGACAAAAACATTTTCAATGCCGAGTGACCGGATAAGTGCCTCGAAGTTGATCGGCGTCACAGCTCCCTGCGAGAGCGTCATGCCGGTGCCGGGATGGTCCTGATGACCGGTCATGGCCGTTGTGCTGTTGTCAAGGATGATCACCGTTCCGGTGGCATTGTTGTAAACCATATTCATGAGGGAATTGATCCCGGTGTGCATAAAGGTGGAATCGCCGATGACCGCGACCCAGTTCTGAATATATTCTTTGCCCTTCGCCTTCTCCATGCCGTGAAGGGTCGAGATCGAAGACCCCATGCAGACCGTCGTATCGATGACGGAGAGCGGCGGTACGGCGCCGAGCGTATAGCAGCCGATATCTCCGGCGGCGTGCAGCTTCAGCTTTTTAAGGGCGGTAAAGACGCTTCTGTGGGGGCAGCCCGGGCAGAGGATCGGCGGTCTCGCCGGAACCTGTGCCGCGCAGACCTCTTTGTCCTCGCCGAAAATGACCTTGCGGAGCATATTGGCAGAATATTCGCCCTGTCTTGTGAAAATGTTCTTGCCGTCACAGGGGATCCCCATCGCGCGGACCTGCTCTTCGATCACCGGTTCCAGTTCCTCGAAAATGACAAGGCGGTCAACCTTCCCTGCAAACTCCCTGATCAGCTTCTCCGGAAGCGGGTTCGTCATGCCGAGTTTCAGAACGGACGCCGACGGATGTGCCTCTTTGACATAAGTATAGGGAATGTCGCTTGTGATATAGCCGATGCTGAGATCGTTGTATTCCACGGTATTAAGCGGGCATTCGCATGCGTCTTCCGCGATCGTAATGTCCCTCTTCTCGACAACAACATGTTTTTTGATGGCGTTGCCGGGCATCATGACCCATTTCGCGGGATTTCTCTCATACGTTTTGTCCGCAATTTCCTGACGATCCCCGAGTTCCACGAGGCACTGGGAATGCGCAAGACGGGTCGTGGTGCGGAGAACGACGATAGTATCGTATTTCTCGCTGATCTCGTACGCAAGTTTTGTATATTCCTTTGCTTCGGCGGAATCCGAAGGTTCGAGAACCGGAATATGGGCAGCGCGGCAGATCTGGCGGGTGTCCTGTTCATTCTGGGAACTGTAAATACCGGGGTCGTCCGCGACGACCATGACCATACCGCCGTTTACGCCTGTATAGGAACCGGAATAGACCGGATCCGCGGCGACGTTAAAGCCCACCATTTTCATGGATACCAGAGAACGGACGCCGCTCATGGACGCGCCGAGCGCCACTTCCGTCGCTACTTTTTCATTTGGTGCCCATTCCGAATAGATGTCATCTTTGTACTTCACCAGCGTCTCACTGATCTCCGTACTGGGTGTGCCCGGATAGGCCGAGGACACTTTGACGCCTGCCTCCCAGGCGCCGCGGGCAATGGCCTCATTGCCGAGCATGAGTTTTTTTTCAGCCAATTTCAATCACTCCTTTTCTTGATGCCTAAAGTTCTCTTATATATAAACAAACGTTCTCATGAACTTGTTCTTAGCTTGTATCAGTTCCATGCTTCTGAGCATCTTACCGAAGATGCAGAAGGCGGAGAAGCCGGAGCATTCTGGTCCCGAGCGGGATCTGCCGGAGCTCTTCGTCTGTCATTCCCGTAAATTTCGTGTACATGACGATATAGGCGATGACGCCGACCAGGATTGCCAGGAACGTGAGAAGCCCGCTTAAGATATATCTTCCGAAAACACTCGGCAGCAGTTTTGCCGGAAGCCAGTAGATCGCCGCAACGATCGCCCCCATGACAGCGGCACACAGGATCGGCGTAAGATACGTCTCCCTGAGATCACAGTGATAGCGGAGCCTGTGTTTCACGGAAAGAAGATTCAGGACGCAGTACGTCAGGGAATACATGATCGTGGCAAGAAGAATGCCGTATACCCCCGTATTCAGCAGTCCGTCGCAGATAAACAGCACGATAACATTGACGGCAATGGAGATCGCCGCGTTCCGGACCGGGATGACAGCATGTCCGCTGCCCTGCAGAACGCCGTTCGTGACCGTGGAATAGGAGAAAAGCACAACCGAGACCGCACCCAGTGTCAGGAGGATCGCGGCAGCTTTAATGTCCGCTCTGGGATAGAGAAGCCGCATCACCGGGTAGGAAAGAACGCCAAGTCCTACCGCGGAAGGAATGGAAATGAACATCGTCAGTTTAATGCACTCTTCTATTTTCGAGGCGGCTTCTTTCATTTTTCTCTCAGCCATGGACGTCGCGATCGCGGGGATCAGAGCCGTAGAGGTCGCGGAAGCCAGCGCAATGGGAATATTAATGATCGGTTTGTAGTTGTATCCAAAGATCCCGTAAAGCCGGTTGACTTCATCAGCGGCGGTCTCTTTCCAGAGCATCAGGTTCGTAAAGAGCTTCTGGTCTATGATCGTTGTCAGATTATAGATAAATGTAGCAAAGATGATCGGCGTTACCATAAGAAGAATGTCCCGGAACACCTGCCGGTAGGATTCTTCCTTTCTGTGCCTGTCCTTCCGGATCCGGCTCTGAATGTAACCTCTGTTGATCCAGTAGACAAAGATCATGAAAAGAAGACCGGCCGCGACACCGGCGCCGGTTCCGACCGTCCCGCCGGCAGCGCCGTATTTGCCGGTCAGATTCTCGTCTCCGATGTACGGGCGGATAAAGATCCACGCCATGAGGACGGAAAAGACCGCGTTCAGGATCTGTTCCGCGACTTGGGAGATGGCGGTCGGCTTCATATTGTTGTGGGCCTGGAAGAATCCGCGGAATACCCCTAAGAATCCGGAAAGAAGGATCGTCGGGGAGAGAATGCGCAGCGCGAGAACGGCATCCGGCTGTTCCTTAAGGAGCAGCGGTGCTCCGAAGAACGCCGCGGAAGCGCCGATACCGCCCACGATCAGGACATACAGAAGCGCTGCCTTAAAGACCTTCTGGGCGTTCCTGTACTCTCCCACCGCGAGCCGCTCCGCCATGACTTTGGAGACCGCGCTCGGAATGCTGTAGGAAGCGATCAGCAGGATGATCGTGTACCAGTCATACGCATAGGAATAGTACCCTGCTCCGGCCGATCCCATGATCGAATGGAGGGGGCTCCGGTAGAGCAGGCCGATGACGCTCGAGATGAGATGCGCCGCCATAAGGAAGGCTGCCTGCCTCACTACTTTTTTACTGCTGTCTGCCATTCGGACTCCTTCTGTTCTCGATCTGCCAGTCGATCGGCTCGATCCCGTTCGCTGTCAGATACTGATTCGTTTTCGAAAATGGTCTGCTCCCGAAAAAACCTCTGTGCGCGGACAAAGGACTCGGATGCGGAGAGGCGATCACCAGATGTTTCTGATTCGTGATCAGTGCTCTCTTTTCCTGGGCAGGTCTGCCCCAGAGAATGAAAACGATCGGGCGGTCCTGCGAAGCGACAGCTCTGATCGCGGCATCCGTAAAGCGCTCCCATCCGATTCCCTTATGGGAAAATGCGGCATGGGCGCGAACGGTGAGAAGCGTGTTCAGGAGAAGTACACCCTGTTCCGCCCACTTTGTGAGGTCGCCGTTATCCGGAATATAGCATCCGAGATCATCGGAGAGTTCTTTATAAATATTAACAAGAGAAGGAGGAATGGCGACGTCGCCCTTCACGGAAAAAGAGAGACCGTGGGCCTGCCCCGGCTCATGGTAGGGATCCTGCCCCAGAATGACCACCCGGACCTTTTCGAGAGGCGTCAGATGGAACGCATTGAAAATGTCGCGGCTGGGCGGATATACGGTTTTTGCAGCGTATTCGGAGCGGATCGTCTTATAAAGAGAAGCATAATAGGGCTTTGCAAACTCCTCTTTTAATGCGTTATACCATTCTCCGCTGATCGCAGGCATGGGTCTTTTTTCCTCCTGTCATGTGTTCTGCTCTCTGTTGTCAGGCCTTTGTTTTGTAATGTCATAAACAGGGCAGCCGTCTGATACGGTTATTCTCAGTCCGTCATGCGCACCGGGACGCCCCGTCCGCTGAGATAGTTCTTAATCCGTCATGCGCACAGGAACGTCCCGTCCGCTGAGATAGTTCTTAAGGTCCCGGATCTCCATCTCTTTGTAATGGAAAAGAGATGCCGCGAGGACCGCGTCCGCGCCGCCGTCTGTCAGTGCGTCGTAGAAATGTTCCATCGTTCCGGCCCCGCCGGAGGCGATCACCGGGATTCCCACGCTGTCGGCAACCGCTCTTGTGAGCGCGATGTCATATCCGTTTTTGGTGCCGTCACAGTCCATACTGGTCAGCAGGATCTCCCCGGCGCCGAGATCGGCGGCCTGCTGCGCCCATTCGATGGCATCGATGCCGCAGTCGATTCTTCCGCCGTGTTTATAGATGGTCCAGCCCTCGCCGTTCGCCCGTCTTTTGGCGTCGATCGCGACGACAACACACTGGCTTCCGAAGATCTGCGCGGCTTCCCGGATAAGTTCCGGTCTGTCGATCGCCGCGGAATTGACGGATACCTTGTCCGCGCCCTCCCGCAGAATAGCCCGGAAATCATCGACGGTCCGTATGCCTCCGCCTACTGTAAAGGGGATAAAGACCTGTTCCGCCACGTGGCGTACCATTTCCGCTACGGTAGCCCGGTGATCCGAGGAGGCGGTGATATCCAGAAAGACAAGCTCGTCAGCGCCGGCTTCATTATAGACTTTTGCGGTTTCCACAGGATCGCCCGCGTCCCGCAGCTGTACAAAATTGACGCCTTTTACGACGCGTCCCGCATGAACGTCGAGGCAGGGGATAATTCGTTTTGTGAGCATGGACGTTCCTTTACTTTAATGCATATTTACAAAGTTCTTTAGAATAGCAAGTCCGATATCGCCTGATTTCTCAGGATGAAACTGACAGGCCGCTATATTGCCGTTCTCTACTGCGGCATCCGCTTCCGCCGTGTAGGAACAGACTGCTTTTACTATACTTCTGTCCTGCGCGTGCACATAAAATGAATGAACGAAATAGACGTAAGCCCCGTCCTGAAGATTCCGCAGGAGTCTGCCTCCGTTCATGAGCTTCAGGGAATTCCACCCGATCTGGGGGATTTTATAACCTGACTGATCGGGGAAACGGAGCACCCTTCCCTTCAGGATGCCAAGACCCGGAACACCGGGGCTTTCCTCACTGCTTTCAAAAAGCAGCTGTTCCCCGAGACAGATCCCGAGAAACGGAACACCTTTTTCCGCCGTTTCCCGGATCGGATCAACAAGGTCATACCGGTGAAGTTTCTCCATCGCATCGCCAAAACTGCCGACACCGGGCAGAACGATATGATCCGCATTCCGGATCATTACGGGATCCCTTGTGATCGTCACATCTTCCCCGATATAGCGGAACGCATGTTCCACGCTTTTGATATTTCCGGCGTCATAATCGATTACCGCGATCATTCGTTGCTGCCTCCGGCGCTCTTGCTTTCTTTTGTCGGATCTTTTCCTTCCAGTGTGAACCAGAACGCGACGCCATTTTCAAAATTTTCCACGCCGCAGCTCTGTCCGTGGGCTTCCATGATAGCTTTGACGATGGAAAGTCCGATGCCGGTTCCGCCGTAAGCCCTGGTTCTTGCCTTGTCGATCTTATAGAATTTGTCCCAGATCTTTGTCAGTTCTTCTTCCGGAATGCGGTCTCCCGTGTTGAAAACGCTTGTCTTCACAAGATTTCCTTCCGTGACGATCTGAATATCGATCTTCCTCGCGTAATCGAGATGATGCACCGCGTTGGACATATAATTGGTAAATACTTCCTCGATCCGGAATTTATCGCCCCAGGCGAAGATCGGATGCTGATAGGGGAAATATACTTCCGCGTTCTGCTGCCGCAGCATGAGATTCATTCCCTGCAGCACGCCGTGGATCAGACCTACCAGGTCGAAATACTCCAGCTGCAGCTGTTCATTGCCGAATTCGAGCTTATTGAGGTTCAGGAGCTGCATGACGAGCCGGTTCATTTTCTGGGACTCGTCGATGATCACGTCACAGTAATAATCACGGCTCTCCTCATCGTCCGCGATATTGTCCTTGAGGCCTTCGGCATACCCCTGAATGAGCGCGATCGGCGTTTTCAGCTCATGGGAGACGTTGTTCAGGAACTCAATGCGCATATTGTCGATCTGCGTTTTCTTTTCTACATCCTTCTGCAGTTCCACATTGGCGGACTTGAGTTCCGAGATCGTTTTCTCGAGGACCTCCGACATCTCGTTCATGTGCTGTCCGAGCTCGTCGATCTCGTTATTCTTTATTCCTCTTCTCCTGTATTTCGCCGTAAAATCCAGCTTTGCCATGCGGCTCGAAATATCCGTGAGCTCGATGATCGGATCGGTAAAACGCTTCGACAGAAGCCAGATCGCCAGCATGGATACGGTGATCCCGACGATAGCCAGCACGAAATTGAAACGGTTGGATACCCGCGCGCTCTCCCTGATGCTCTGAAGCGGCGTCCGCATGAGGATAAAGCAGCCGTTGCTGAGGTCTCCCCAGAGTTCCAGATAGCGGACATTTTCGCTGTCGGAGGTGCGCTGTACGGTATAGTGTTCGGAGAGCCTTATTTTCAGGACATTGTCGTGATAAAGCCCGGTGTAATAACCGAAAAGCCTGGCCTGCATGTCCTGCGCGAACTGCGCTGTTGTGAAGACCGGTTCAAAACCGGTATCCGTGATCATGAGCTGGACATTGGCGGAGGAGGCGAGTTTTTCCAGAGACTGTTCCATCTCTTCGTCCCCCTGTGTGATGTCCATGGCGTCGATGATTTTATAGCAGCTGATGATTCCTTTTGTTTTGTCCCACTCGTAATAAAACCCGAGAAAAACCGAATCGATCAGGGCGATAAAAAGCAGCACCGCGCTGATGATCGCCGCCGTCATGATGATCAGCTGTTTCCGGATCGATCGTTTCATGCTTTTTCGGGATTCCTTTCAAACTTGTAGCCGAGTCCCCAGACGGTGCGGATCAGTTCCCCTTTTTCTCCCATCTTGCTGCGCAGTTTCTTAACATGCGTGTCGATGGTCCTCGCATCGCCGAAATAGTCGTAATTCCAGACGCCGTTGAGGATCTTTTCCCGGGAAAGGGCGATCCCTTCGTTCTCGAGAAAATAGGAAAGAAGCTCGAATTCCTTGAAGGAAAGCTCCACTTCTTTTCCGTCGATCGTGACGCGGTGAGCCGTCTTGTCCACGACGATCCCGCCGGCTTCGAGCACATCCGCGCTGCCGTCTTTTCCGGATCTTCTAAGAAGCGCTTCCACTCTCGCGACAAGGATCTTCGGAGAGAACGGTTTTGAAATATATTCGTCCACGCCGAGCTCAAAACCGAGAAGTTCATCTCTCTCGTCCGCTCTTGCGGTCAGCATGACGATCGGAATATTGGAATACTGCCGGATCTCCCTGCAGACCTGCCAGCCGTCCATCTTCGGCATCATTACGTCGAGGAGGATCATGGCAAGCTCCTTCTCGCGAAGGAAAATATCAACGGCTTCTTCTCCGTCTGCGGCTTCCAGAACGATGTATCCTTTTTTGGAGAGGAAATCCCGGACCAGTTTCCGCATGCGGTCTTCGTCATCGACGACCAGAATTTTTATATCACTCATCACAGTGCCTCGCTTCTGCCATTTAAACTGAATTATTATATCATAATGCAAATAATTACGAAAGCTGTCTTTTTCTTCGACAGATTATCAGTAACCCCGCGGAGGCGTCTTCGGCATCGTCGATCACATCGCATCTCCAGGTTTATTGCGGCAACTTTATTTCTTTTAGAATTATATAATAGCTTCCCGGAAGCTGCAAAGAAGATTCCGGGAAAAGGCCCGTGCAGACGGATGAAATTTGGAACGGAAAGGCAAAAAAAGACCCGGACCCCTGCGTTCACGCAGAGCTCCGGGCAGTGAATGCTCAGTGGACCTGGCGGGAATCGAACCCGCGTCCGAATAGCCGTCCCAAACAGCTTCTCCCATCACAGCCGTTCGTTTATAATTCCCTCATCCGCACGAAGAACGGCAATCTTGCGGAATCAGTAGCTTCATGATACGCCTGCCGGGGCAAAGCTTAGCCGGCATCGTTTCCCGCGATCATAGCGCCGGTGACTGCATCCACGGGGAAATGCAGGCCGACGGCAGCGTTAAAGTTACGCTGCTACTGCAAACGTATTGTTTTCAGCGTTTAATTTTAATTTCCGGTTATTGACGCGGTCCGGGCCGCGGATGGCTGCCGTATGTTCAAGATACCCGTCGAAACCAGTACAAGCCCATATGGTATATATTTCCTCCGCTATTTTAACATAATCCCTGTTAAAAGCGAAGGCTTTTATCTTTGACAATCCTTGTTAAAAGCGAAGGTTTTTATCCTTGAAATCTCTCTGCGCCTCTCTCTGCGCATCCTTTGCGGCGATATCCTCCCGCTTGTCGTACAGCTTTTTGCCTTTGCACAGGCCGACCTCTACTTTGACGAGGCTTCCCTTCAGATAGACCTGCAGCGGGATCAGTGTAAAGCCTTTTTCCTTAAGCTTCTGATCGAGCTTCCGGATCTCATTTTTATGCATGAGGAGCTTTCTTTCGCGGAGCGGATCCCTGTTGAAGAGATTCCCTTTTTCGTAGGGACTGATGTGCATGCCGTGAATGGTGGCCTGTCCGTTGTGAATATTGATAAAGGACTCTTTTATGGAGCAATGGCCCATCCGGATCGATTTCACTTCGGTCCCGGCTAAAGAGATGCCGGCCTCCACTTTTTCGATCACAAAATAGTCATGATAGGCTTTTTTATTGTTAGCAATAACTTTTACAGAATCCATTGTTTTACCGCAGTCCGTAAAGTGCAGGAGCACTTTTGCCATTTTTTAAGCTGCATTGAAAAAGTCCCCTGCAGATCGCTCTACAGGGGACGGTGTTTCCTTTTGATCAGCCAAAGATCTTCAGATTCAGGACGATTGCCAGAATGAAGAAAAGAGCTGCCAGAATACGGGTGATCCGTTCGATTCTTCCTTCTCTGGAACGGGCCTTATTCTGTCCCCAGTATGTGTCGCTGTTGCCGCCTGCAAGTGCGCCGAGTCCTTCGGATTTTCCTTCCTGCATAAGGACAAGGACAGCGAGTGCTACGCATATGATTACAAATACAATAGTAAGAATTGTGTGTAATACAGCCATAATTTACCTCCAAACGAAAACCTTACCGATTGTACCACAGCCATATGCAAAAAACAAGCACAGAATTATTATTTTTACTGTCTTCTTATTTTTCGATGAGAAGCGATTTTCCGGTCATTTCCGCGGGCTGTTCCATTCCCATAAGTTCAATGAGCGTCGGCACGATGTCGGACAGTACGCCGCCCTCACGGAGCGTGTATTTCGGGTCCGCGCCGTAGAGAATAAACGGAACCGGATTGGTCGTATGCGCGGTGAACGGCTCGCCGGTGGCTTCGTCGACCATGCAGTCACAGTTGCCGTGATCGGCGCAGATAAAGATCTGTCCGCCGACTTCATCAAGAGCTTCCAGCGTTTTGCCGATACACTCGTCCACTGCTTCGACGGCTTTGACCGCAGCCGCTTCCACACCCGTGTGGCCGACCATATCGCCGTTCGCGAAATTGATGATGATAACGTCGTACTCCTGAGAGCGGATCGCCCAGCAGAGCTTTTCGCAGACGCCCGGAGCGCTCATTTCCGGCTGCAGATCGTAAGTCGGGACTTTCGGGGATTTGATGAGGAAGCGGTCTTCTCCTTCATTGGGTTTCTCAACGCCGCCGTTGAAGAAGAACGTCACGTGAGCGTATTTTTCCGTTTCCGCGATCCTTGCCTGCTTTAAGCCGTGGGAAGCGAGATACTCGCCGAATGTATTGGTAATGATCTGCTTCTTAAAGGCAACTTCCTTATTGGCGATCGTCGGATCGTAATCGGTGAAGCAGACATATTTTGTGGCAATGCGGTCTCCGCGGTCAAAGTGGTCGAACTCTTCATCGCAGAAGCATCTTGAGATCTCGCGGGCGCGGTCCGGACGGAAATTGAAGAAAATAACGGAATCGCCGTTTTTGATCGTCGTCAGGGGACTTCCGTTTTCGGTCACGATGACAGGCTCGACGAATTCGTCCGCGACACCGGCGTCATAGGATGCCTGAATGCCGGCCGGTCCGCCCTCCGCGGCATTGCCGACGCCCTGCGTAAGAGCGTTGTAAGCGCGCTGTACGCGTTCCCAACGGTTGTCACGGTCCATCGCGTAATATCGTCCCATGACCGTGGCGATCTTCCCGACGCCGATCTCTTTCATTTTCGCTTCCAGATCTTCGAGGTAGCTGCGTCCGGATTCCGGGGGCGTATCTCTGCCGTCCATAAAGCAGTGCACAAAGACCTTGTCAAGTCCGTGGTCTTTTGCCAGTTTCAGAAGGCCGTAAATATGGGTGATGTGGCTGTGGACGCCGCCGTCGGATACAAGGCCCATAAGGTGAAGCGAAGAATTATTTTCAAGAGCGTTGTTCACCGCCGCGAGGAGCGCCTCGTTTTCGAAGAAATCACCGTCGTCGATGGATTTCGAGATCCTTGTAAGTTCCTGATAGATGATCCTTCCGGCACCCATATTCATGTGCCCGACTTCCGAGTTTCCCATCTGTCCGTCCGGAAGGCCTACTGCAAGACCGCTCGCGTACCCCTTGACGAAGGGGTAATCGCGCATCAGACGGTTCATGACCGGCTTATTTGCCTCCGCCACGGCGTTGTGCTCTTTCTTTTCACTGAGGCCGTAGCCGTCCAGAATCATTAATACTGTGGGTTTCTTTGCCATATACTTTCTCCGTTGTGCTCCACAAGGGAGCAGGTGATTTTATAATTTTTCGAGCTGCTTTTTATATTCGGAAAGCTGCTCCCGGGTCTCCTCCGGGAGAGACGGATATTCCGGTTTTGTATTTTTGATCGCATCGATCAGGATCTCGGAGAACAGGTATCTTGTGTACCATTTGTCGTCCGCCGGCAGCGCGTACCAGGGACTCTCCTTCGTCGCTGTCTTCGAGATCACATTTTCAAACATATCCATGTAGTCGTCGAACAGCTCTCTTGTCTCAAGATCGGCCGGTTCGAACTTCCAGTTTTTGTCCGGGCGGTCGATCCTCTCAAGAAAGCGCTTCTTCTGCTCTCCTTTAGAGATATGCAGAAAGACTTTCACGATCCGGTAGCTGTTTTCATAAAGGTATTCTTCGTAATGCTTTACCTGACGGATCCTCTGTTCGATAAACTTCTTTTCCGCCATCCCGGTAATGCGGGGCGCCATATCATAGGAGTCTTTGAGATGCAGAACGCCGGCTGTGATCACATCTTCGTAATAGCTCCGGTTAAAAATGGCGATCTCCCCTCTTTTCGGGAGGACCTTATTCACTCTCCAGAGATAATCATGTGCCAGTTCTTCCGAATTCGGTCTCTTAAAGCAGCTCACTGTCACTCCCTGCGGGTTCATGCCCGTCGCGACATGACGGATGAGAGAATCCTTTCCGGCTGCGTCAAGCGCCTGCAGGACGATAATAAGGCCTTCTTTGGAATCAGCATAGAAACAGTTCTGGAGCTCGGAGAGCGTTTTCAGGTTTTCGCCGAATTTCTTTACGATCTCCTCTTTTTTGACCTTGTCTTTTTTGCTGTCTGTCGGAAGAGAACGCAGATCACATTTTCCGGAGCCGTCAAAGCGGTATTTTTTTGCTTTCATGGACTTACCCCCTGTTATCATACGAAACAAAAGCCAAAGGCATTCCTCCGGCGGGAAGAATGCCTTTTACGCGGCTGCTAACCGCTTTTTATCAATAGTTGACGATCTGACCGAATTCTTCTTTAAGAGAAGCGCCGCCTACGAGACCGCCGTCGATATCTTCCTTCGCGAAGAGATCGGCCGCTGTCTTGGCATTGACGGAGCCGCCGTACTGGATGCGGATCTTCTCTGCCGTATCAGCGCCGTAGAGTTCACAGATGGTCTCACGGATGCCCTTGCAGACTTCTTCCGCCTGATCCGAAGTCGCGGTCTTGCCGGTTCCGATCGCCCAGATCGGTTCATACGCGATCACTGCCGTCGCAGCCTGCTCCGCGGTAACGCCGAGGAAGCCGACTTTTACCTGCTGGCGGATCCAGTCCATCGTGATGCCCTGCTCTCTCTGGGTGAGGGTCTCTCCGCAGCACATGATCGGTGTAAGGCCGTGTTCAAACGCCTTGAGCATTTTTTTGTTGACGGTCTCGGATGTCTCCGCGAAATATTCACGTCTCTCGGAGTGGCCGAGGATAACATATTTTACGCCTGCGTCCACAAGCATATTCGGAGCGATCTCGCCCGTGTAGGCGCCCTTCTCCTCGAAATACATGTTCTCGGCGCCGATCTCGATATTGGAGCCTTTCGCCGCTTCCACTGCAGGAATAATGTCGATAGCCGGTACGCAGAAAACAACATCCACATCGTCATTCTTTACGAGCGGTTTCAATGTGTTGATAAGTTCCACTGCTTCCGTCGGGGTCTTGTTCATTTTCCAGTTGCCGGCGATGATCATTCTTCTTGCCATTTTATACACCTCATTTTCTAATACAGATTACAGGTTTCATTGAAAGTTCCGCTCTGCCTTGCAGCAGAGCGGCTGAACAGTTCAGTCTCTGTCGGAAATAGCAGCTACACCCGGAAGCTCCTTGCCCTCAAGGAATTCAAGGGAAGCGCCGCCGCCGGTGGAGACGTGCGTGATCTGATCTTTGTATCCGAGCTGCTTGACAGCCGCAGCGGAATCGCCGCCGCCCACGACCGTGATGGCGTCTGTCTGCGCAAGAGCTTCCGCGACGGCGTTGGTGCCCTTCGCGAGGATCGGATTCTCAAATACGCCCATCGGTCCGTTCCAGACGACCGTCTTGGCGCTTTTTACAGCCTCCGCGAACAGTTCTCTTGTCTTCTCTCCGATATCCAGGCCCATCATATCATCCGGAATCGCTTCCGAGGAGACGGTGCAGACTTCGATCGGAGCGTCGATCGGATCCGGGAATTCCTTTGCGATGACGGTGTCCACAGGAAGATAGAGATTCTTTCCGAGAGATTCCGCTTTTTTGATCATCTCCGCGCAGTATTCGACCTTCTCATTATCTACAAGAGAAGTGCCGACACCGAAGCCTTTTGCTTTAAGGAACGTATAGGCCATTCCGCCGCCGATGATCAGCGTATCGCATTTTTCAAGAAGATTGGAAATGACCGCGAGTTTATCCGCGACTTTGGCTCCCCCGAGAATGCCGACAAACGGACGGACCGGATCGTCGACAGCGTTGCCGAGGAAGTTCAGTTCCTTCTCCATCAGGTATCCGACAACGCTCTCCGAGACGTACTGTGTCACGCCTACGGTAGAGCAATGGGCGCGGTGAGCGGTTCCGAAAGCGTCATTGACATAAATATCCGCCAAGGAAGCGAGTTCCTTTGAGAATTCCTCTCCGTTTTTCTCCTCTTCGGCGCGGTATCTTGTGTTCTCAAGAAGAACGACATCTCCGTCCTGCATGGCAGCGACAGCCGCTTTTGCGTTCTCGCCCACGACATTGGCGTCAGAAGCAAAGACCACAGGTTTGCCGAGAAGTTCGGAAAGTCTCTCCGCTACGGGAGCAAGCGAAAGTTCCGGCTTGGGCTGTCCCTTCGGCTTTCCGAGGTGGGAGCAAAGGATCACTTTCGCGCCTTCCCCGATCAGTTTCTGAATGGTGGGAAGTGCCGCGGTGATGCGGTTGTCATCCGTGATTTTTCCTTCTTTGAGCGGGACATTGAAATCGCAGCGGCAAAGAACTCTTTTTCCCTTCGCGGAAATATCATCCACTGTTTTTTTGTTCAGCATATATCCTCCTCATGAAAAAGGGTCCGGTCCAATGACCGGACCCTGATATACTCATCTGCCCCATCAGGGGAATTTTGATCGCTCAGGTCTGATTATTTGTTCAGAAGCTTTGCGAAGTACTTGATCGTACGGCACATCTGGGATGTGAAGGAATTCTCATTGTCATACCAGGAAACGACCTGAACTTCGGTATTCTCTCCGCACGGAAGAGCCATGGTCTGGGTCGCGTCGAAGATCGAACCGTAGGTGCTGCCGATGATATCGGAAGAAACGATCTCGTCCTCGTTGTAGCCGAAGGACTCGGTGGAAGCAGCCTTCATAGCGGCGTTGATCTGGTCAGCAGTGACAGCGCCCTTGACAACAGCCGTAAGGATCGTGGTGGAGCCGGTCGGAACCGGGACACGCTGCGCGGAACCGATGAGCTTGCCGTTGAGTTCCGGAACGACGAGGCCGATCGCCTTGGCAGCGCCGGTGCTGTTCGGAACGATGTTGATCGCGCCTGCGCGGGATCTTCTGA
>SVDL01000145.1 GCA_015057835.1 Lachnospiraceae bacterium | reverse complement strand
AGTCAAGATGGCGCTCCTGGAGGCGGATGTCAACTTTAAGGTCGTAAAACAGTTTACGAAGACCGTCCAGGAGAAACCGGTGGGACAGGACGTCATGAACGGACTGAATCCCGCGCAGATGGTCATCAAGATCGTCCACGACGAGATGGTCTCGCTTCTCGGCACGGAATCGGAAGAACTGAAGCTGAAAAGCGCCGGGGAACTGACGATCATCATGATGATCGGTCTGCAGGGCGCCGGCAAAACGACGACGGCGGCCAAGCTGGCCGGCAAGTTCAAATCCGCAGGGCGGAAAGTCATGCTCGTTGCGGGCGACGTCTACAGACCGGCGGCGATCCGGCAGCTTGAGATCAACGGTGAGAAACAGGGCGTCGACGTCTTCTCCATGGGGGATCAGCTGGGTCCCGTGGACATCGTCAAGGCGGCGATCTCCCGCGCGAAGGAACAGAGCTATAACGTGATGATCATCGACACGGCCGGACGTCTGCAGATCGATGACACGATGATGCAGGAACTCGAATCCATCAAGGCGGCCGTAGAGGTCGATTCCACGATCCTCGTGGTCGACGCCATGACCGGTCAGGAAGCGGTCAATGTCGCGAAAGCCTTCCAGGACAGAGTCGGCATCGAGGGCGTGATCCTCACCAAGTGCGACGGCGATACGCGCGGCGGCGCGGCGCTTTCCGTAAGAGCCGTGACCGGCAGACCGATCCTGTACATCGGTATGGGCGAGAAACTGAGCGATCTCGAGGTATTCCATCCGAAGAGGATGGCGGACCGGATCCTCGGCATGGGCGATGTGATGACCCTGATCGAGAAAGCGCAGGCGGCCATCGACGAGGAGAAAGCCGCGGAGATGGAGAAGAAGCTCCGCAAGGCAAATTTCGACTTCAACGATTACCTGACCAGCATGGAGCAGATGCGCAACATGGGCGGCCTCGGAAGCATTCTTTCCATGCTCCCGGGAATGTCCTCGAAAGCCGGAAACATCGCGGATATGGTGGACGAAAAGCAGCTGGCACGCATCGAGGCGATCATTCATTCCATGACGCCGAAGGAGAGAGCCAATCCCGATCTTCTGAATCCTTCAAGAAAAGCCAGGATCGCGAAAGGCGCGGGTGTCAACATCGCCGAAGTGAACCGTCTCGTCAAGCAGTTTGACCAGGCGAAGAAAATGATGAAGCAGATGCCCCAGATGATGGGCGGCAAAATGGGTGGCAAAAGGGGCGGATTTAAACTTCCCTTTTAACATATAAAAAAAGAATAGTCATACTATGGGAATAAGAGGAGGAAGAAACGTATGGCAGTAAAGATCAGATTAAGAAGAATGGGTAAGAAAAAAGCGCCTTTCTACAGAATCGTAGTAGCGGATGCGCGTTCTCCGAGAGACGGACGTTTCATCGAAGAGATCGGCTATTATGATCCGACGAAAGACCCGAGCGTCTTCAAGATCGATGAAGAACTCGCAAAGAAATGGCTCGGAAACGGCGCACAGCCGACAGATACCGTGGCGAAGCTGTTCAAGATCTCCGGTATTGAAAAATAAGTGGTGACGCGATGAGAGAACTGGTTGAAGTGATCGCGAAAGCACTTGTCGAGAATCCGGACGAAGTCAGTGTGACCGAGAGAGAAGACGGAGACACCCTCGTGATCGAACTTCGTGTCGCGCCTTCCGATATGGGAAAGGTCATCGGCAAGCAGGGAAGGATCGCGAAAGCAATCCGTTCGGTCGTCAAAGCCGCTTCCGCGAAATCGGATATTAAAGCGGTGGTCGACATCGTCCAGTGAGCAGGGAATTCCGGGAGCCTTACGCATGCTGAGTGAATTTCAGGTGGGCTATATTACCAAGCCCCACGGCCTTCGGGGAGAAGTAAAGGTCTACACCACATCGGATGATCCGGACCGGTTTGAGACGCTCTCTTATGTCATTCTGCGCGGCAGAGGTTATGACCGCAGAGTGAAGATCGAGAGAGTACGGTATGTCGGTGATAAAACCGTTCTCAAACTGGAGGGAATCGACGACGTGGAGACGGCGGCGCAGACCGTCGGATGCGACCTCATGGTCCCGAGAGAAGAAGCGCTGGAACTTGAGGAAAATGAATACTACATCGGCGATCTGATCGGATGCCGGGTATTCCTCGAGGACGGATCCCTCTTCGGCGTTCTGACGGATGTTCTGCCCACAGGGGCAAATGACGTCTACGAAGTGTGCATGGAAGACGGGAAAAAGGTGCTGCTTCCGGCGATCCGGGAATGCATACTTGATGTGCAGCCGGAGGAGGAGCGCATCGTGATCCATCTTATGAAAGGGCTTCTCTGAGTCGGACGGCCGGATGGAATCGGCGCGGATACCGCGCGGAAATGGGAGACGGAAAGCACGAATGGATTTTCATGTATTGACACTGTTTCCGGATATGATCCGGACAGCGCTGGAGACCAGCATTACGGGCCGCGCGATCGAGGACGGCATGATCCGCCTGAACGCGGTCAATATCCGGGATTTCTCGGCGGAGAAGCATCACAAAGTGGATGACTATCCGTACGGGGGAGGCGCCGGGATGCTGATGCAGGCACAGCCGATCTACGATGCATGGAAAAGCATTGTCGGAGAGCGGAAAGACCGGGTACGGTGCATTTTCCTCTCACCGCAGGGGAGAGTCTTTGATCAGCAGTTCGCGAGAGAACTGGCGGTCGAGAAAGAACTCATTTTCCTGTGCGGACGCTATGAAGGCGTTGACGAACGTGTGATCGAAGAGATCGTCACGGACGAGGTGTCCATCGGAGACTACGTGGTGACCGGAGGCGAACTGCCGGCGCTCGTCATGATGGACGCGATCTCGAGAATGATCCCCGGAGTGCTTCACAACGAAGAATCCGCGGAGGGAGACAGTTTCGGAGACGGCCTTCTGGAGTTTCCGCAGTACTCAAGACCGGAAGTGTGGAACGGAAGACAGGTCCCGAAGATCCTTCTTTCCGGAGATCACGCGAAGGTCGAGGCGTGGCGGAGAGAGCAGTCGCTGATCCGCACGGCGCTCCGCAGACCGGACCTCCTTGAGACGGCCGCGATCAGTCCGAAGGAAAGGCAATTCCTGGAGAATTACCTTGCAAACGAAAATAGGGAATAGTATAATCAAGTACGTTGTTGTAAAGGAGCATAATTATGAGTGATATCATCAAAAAAATAGAAGACGCACAGGCGAAGGAAACAACGCCGGAATTTCGTGTAGGTGATACCGTTCGCGTACACAACCTCATCAAAGAAGGAAACCGTGAACGTATTCAGGTATTCGAAGGCATCTGCATCAAGAAACAGGGCACAGGCGCAAGAGCTACTTTCACGGTCCGCAAGACTTCCAACGGCATCGGCGTTGAGAAGACATGGCCGATCCACTCTCCGTTCGTAGCGAAAGTGGAAGTGATCCGCTTCGGTAAAGTCCGCCGCGCGAAACTGTTCTATCTCCGCCAGCGTTCCGGCAAGAGCGCGAAGGTCAAAGAAATCATCCGCAAGAAATAATCGTTTTTTATAATCATGTAATGACAGGGGACAAATACGCAGGTACTTGTCCCTTTATTTAAAAGATCGATACCGTAAGAAACCTATGGCAAAAGCGAAACCGGCTGCAAAACCGAAGAAAAAGAGCATCTGGAAGAAGGATCACTCCCAGGAGATCATGCGATGGATCGTCGAGATCGGCGTCGTGCTGATCCTTTCCTTCATTACGGCCTTCCTGTTTGAGGGATCCATCACCGTGCAGGAGAGTTCCATGGATCCCACGATCCAGGCGGGGGACGTGGTCCTCATCAACCGCATTTCATACCGCCTCGGCTCCGTGAAGAGGGGCGACCTGATCGCGTACCGCAACAGAGACGTCGAGGACTCGGTCTACCATATCAAGCGCGTGATCGGGCTCCCGGGGGACACGATCCAGATCAAGGAAGGTCTCATCATGATCAACGGGGAGACCTATATGGAGGAGCGGGAGCTTCCGAACATCATTGACGCCGGGGTCGCCGAGGAACCGGTCAAGCTCCGCAATGATGAATATTTTGTCCTCGGGGACAATCGGAACAACAGTGAGGACAGCCGTTTTGCGGATGTCGGAAATATCAAGAAATCGTATATTTCCGGAAAAGTCTGGTATCTTCGCAGTCCTTCGCACAGAAGAGGTTTTCTGTAAACCGGACAGAGGCCGGCCGCATTCCGAGAAGTACGGAGACGGACGGAAATGCCGGGGCAGACAAAGGATTAATTCTATGGCAAATGCATATCAGTGGTATCCCGGGCATATGATGAAAGCCCGCCGTGAGGTGCAGGAGGATATCAAACTCATCGATCTTGT
>SVDL01000039.1 GCA_015057835.1 Lachnospiraceae bacterium | reverse complement strand
GAGCACCGCGTGACTCTGACGGGTGCAAAAGGATTCTTTGCAAAATATTTCGGTTTCTGGGTCGGGTGCACTACTGAGAAAAAGGAGTATGATGAAGTGGATAAGCGTCGGCAGCAGATCGTGGAGGACCGTGCCGCCATCAAAGGAAAAGTCTATCCCCAGCGCCTGAATCCGAACTGGAAGGAGAAAAACAATCTCGTCGTCCGCAACGTCCGCAGTCTCCGGACTTATACGATCTGGTCGCTGGTTGCCGCCTTCTTCGTTTTTTCCTTTATCGGCTGGCTCTGGGAAGTCGGAATCCATATCGTCAACGACGGCGTTTTCGTGAACCGCGGGGTGTTCCATGGTCCCTGGCTCCCGATCTACGGCGGAGGAGTCGTCATGATACTGTTCTTTCTCGCAAAATGGCGTCCGAAACCTTATATAGAGGCGGCAGCCATTGTGATCCTGTGCGGATGTGTGGAATATTTTACTTCCTACTTTCTTGAGGTGACAAAAGGAATGCGCTGGTGGGACTATACCGGTTATTTTCTGAATCTGAACGGCAGGATCTGCGGAGAAGGGCTGCTTATCTTTGCATTGGGAGGCATGGCAGCGGTCTATCTCCTCGTGCCGGTCCTCGATTCCATGATTTCTGCAGTAAAACCGAAGATTTTAAAGACTGTCTGTATCGCGCTGCTTGTCGTCTTCGCCGTGGATTTCGTATATTCTTCCATAAAGCCGAATGTCGGCGAAGGAATCACGGATTATACCGCCTATGAAGAGGCTGCCTGTATCGACGGCTTCTATTCTCCGGAATAACGAACGAGCCGGGATCTCTCCCGGCTCATTCTTTGTTCACTTTTTTCGTGCTGCCCACAGCACGCTCTCGGTATCATCCATGTGTCTCACAGCACACTCTCGATGCCCTTAAGAAATTCGTCAAATTCTTCATAAGCGGGAAGGTCGGGGTTGTCCTTCTTGATCTGCTCGGTACTCCGGAACAGGAAGCCTGCTTTGGAAGCCCGGATCATTCCGAGATCATTGAAGCTGTCTCCCGCCGCGATCGTCTCATAACCGATCGACTGCAGTGCTTTCACTGTTGACAGCTTGGACTGCTCCACTCTCATTTTAAAGCCGGTAATTTCTCCGTCCGGCGCCACTTCAAGGGTATTGCACATAAGTGTCGGATACCCCAGTTTCTTCATGAGCGGCATCGCAAACTGCTCGAAAGTGTCACTTAGGATCAATACCTGCGTCTGCGCGCGGAGGGCGTCCAGAAATTCTTTTGCTCCCGGCAGCGGATCGATCTTCGCGATGGTAGCCTGGATCTCTTTAAGTCCCAGATGATGTTCTTTCAGGATCCCCAGTCTCCAGTTCATCAGTTTATTATAATCCGGTTCGTCACGGGTCGTACGGCGCAGTTCCGGGATGCCGCTGGCCTCCGAAAAAGCGATCCAGATCTCGGGTACAAGTACACCTTCCATGTCGAGACATACGATATTCATTGCTATTATCCTTTCTTCTCAAAGATCGTCCGTATCCTGCGGTATTCTGCCTTCTGTCTTTCATTATATACGGACATGCTGTCGGACGTAAACAGAACATTTCCGTAAAGCGCACAGGTTTCAGCAAGTTCTCTTTTCTGTCTGTCACTGAGCGACAGATTTTCTTCCCGCAGGAAGAACACATCGGGGTCATTTCCGAACGCTCTTCCGTTCAGGTACCTTCTCACGGTATCCGTCGCGATCGCGTGTTTTGTGGACGGCCTCTCCCGGTGGATAAGGCGCATCATCAGGTTGTCATCATAATCAAGCGTGACATCACAGCTCACGCGGCAGTAATCGGCTTTTCCGAATGCCGGGAACAGCGGGACGCCGCACCCGAGGAGCAGTTTATCGCCGCACAGATCCCGGAGAAGATCCATAGCCCGGATCATTCTTGCGGCGCGGCTTTCTTTTTCGGTACAGAAAGGAGCCGCGGCGTACAGGAAATCCAGCTTCACAAGGTCATATCCCCATACATCAAAGACCTGACGGAAAACTTCTTTCAGATAATCAAGGACTTCCTGCCGGTCTATATCGAGGGCATAGTACCCGCTCCAGTTGCAGCCGGCTTTCCAGGGCATCCCGTCATGGAAAAGGAACCAGTCAGGATGTTTCTTAAAAAGCGATGATTTCTCTTCGGCGACAAAGGGAGCAAGCCAAAGCCCGGCACGAAAACCGGCGTCATGGATCGCGTCCGCGGCCGATTTCATCTCATTCGGAAATTTTTTCGGATCGGATGCAAGCCAGTCCCCGACAAACGGTTCCCACCCGTCGTCGATCTGAAACAGGTCTCCCGGGGACAGGATCTCCCTGGCTCCCTGCAGATCTTCCAGGATCGTGAGTTCGCTGATATCCTGATAACGGTTGTACCAGCTCGAATACCCCGCTATTTTTTCTTTCGTCCGGCAGGTGATGCCCAGCTGTTTAAAATACGCGTCGAAGACTTCGTCCTCCGATCCCTCCGCGAGGAACAGATCCAGAACGCTGAACGTTCCACCGCACGCAACGCCTTCACAATCCCTGCGGATCGTGAGATACTCCCTGTTCGCGTTATACATGAACATCGTATATCCCGGGCGTTCATCCAGCGAACCGACCAGAAAATACCGGTCGTCCTTCCGGAAATAGCAATAGGAAAATCCATGCGTGTATCCCCTCCGGTCCGGATAATCCATGAAATGATAATCCGAATACCGGTCCAGCGCGTATTTATCGATCAGAAATTTTGGCAGATGCCCAAGGCCCCGGATCCTGTCCGCTTTAGTGTACTCGGGACAGTTCGTCCACGACTGGTAGCCATTCATGAAAATACGGATATCATCTGCCGTGGGGAGATGAACGCGGGCTACACAGGCATCTATATGTCCTTCCGGAAGTTCCGCCGTGATCTTAAGCCTTCCGTCGCGAAAGGGTTCCGCTCCCAGCAGTTCCGTGTCGTCTTTCAGTCTTATTTTCCATTGCAGCATAGCATTCATACCGCTGTTTCTCCAATCTTATTGAGGATTCCCCATTGCCGCCCTGTTCTTTTCTTTCAGAATCTTCGCATTTTCCAGAACAATGTCATCCGTGAGCTTAAACTTTGCCCGGAAGAAGAAAAGAGCGGCTGTAAGCACGACCATAGGCATGATCGTCATAAGAAGCCGGAGCCCGACAAGTGTCGATTCCGCCTGCTGCGCGATGGTGGATTCCGCGTCGGTATTTCCGACGAGGCCGATGGCGTCCAGGCCGATTCCAGTAATGAAAACGGACACGCCGGAAGCCAGCTTCACGACAAAGGTCTGCATGGAGAAGATGACGCTCTCCTCCCGGTGCCCGGTCTTGATCTCGCCGTAGTCCACAGAGTTGGACAGGAAGACCGTTGTGAGAACCGTCAGTATACCGTTGCTGGCAAATACGATCGCTCCCGGAATATACAGTAGAAAGACCGTTGAGGACAGACCGGTGAGGCACATGGCAAGGATCAGAAGATAGCCGAAAACCGCCGCCCCGAGTGTCTTTTTGAAAATGGATGTGTTGGTCTGCTTTCTTCGCAGGATCGGGTACCCGATCATCATACCGAGGATCTGGAACGCGCCTCCGACGGTCGAAAACATAGTGTACGCACCCTGCCAGTTCGATCCGCCTATATCATATTTGAAGAAATAAATGATCAAATTGGACGTGAGATAAAGTGCGCTGTTTACAAGCACGATCGCTACAACAACGACGATGGCCTGGTCATTGCTGAAGAGAGCGCGGAACATCTCTCCGATCGTCGCAGTCTTCATCTCGGTATCCCTCTCTTTCACAGAAGCCGCACAGACGACCTCCGTAACGATGAAGATGACCGATACGATCAGCGCAAACCACTTAAATCCGATCCTCTCACTGCCTCCGCCGAGCATTTTGACAGAAAGGACAGTGAGCATTGCGATCAGCGCGGAACCGACGCCCGCGCAGGTTCTTCCGATGACAGAGAGGTTCTCCGTATCCGCCGGGGTGTCCGTAATAGCCGGGATCATGGACCAGTAAGGAATATCCATCATTGTGTATGTCATGCCCCAGAGAATGTAAATGACGGAGAAATAAGCCATCACTGTTCCGAGGTTTGACTGGTCGGGGCGGACCGCAGGAGCAGCAAACAGGGCATACAGGACGAAAGCGTTCAGTACTGTGCCGGAGACGAGATAAGGACGGAATCTTCCCCATCTGGTCTTCGTCTTCGCAACCAGAATTCCCATAAAGGGGTCATTGAAAGCATCAAAGACCCTGGCGATCATGAGGATTAGTCCGACGAATGTAGGACTTAGGCCGATGATATCCTGATAGTAATACATGACATAGTTGGCTGACAGAGCATACACCATATCCTTGCCGACAGCGCCGATGCCGAATGCAGCTTTTTGCCTTCCAGTCAGTTTCATGATCGATTGCCCTCCTGCCTCTTCACTCTGAATTCGATTTTCTGTTCCGGTATTCCTTCCGCCCGCAAAGTGAGCACAGCTTTTCCGGTGTGTCTCCCTTTCTCCTTTGTGCGGATATAGAACCCGCACATGCCGCCCTCCGCCGTCACGACGGAGCTGCCGACAAGTTCCGCGTCTCCCGTGATCTTCGCCGTGACCGGGACCTGCGCGTAACTTGCCTGATTGCCGTTTTCATCCAGAAGGCGGATCCGGACCGCAGCCATATCATAAGTGTCTTCCTCCGTGAGGTCCGTACTGCTGACACGGCATTCCATATGCAGATCCGTTCCCGGAGTCTTGCAGACAGAGCAGACAACCTTTCCGCCCGTCACGGCATCGAACCGCCACACCGTCGCTTTTCCGCCCCAGTTTCCTACGTATTTCCCGTAGAGATCATATCCGTCCTTAAACGACATGTGGTAACGGAGCATACAGTATCCTATCTTTGCTTTCTCCGCAGCGGGGAGATTCGTCATGCCGTAGACTTCCTCTGCACGAAGACATTCCCGGATAAGATTTGCCTTGACGGGATCGAACCCTTCCTGTGTTTCCAGGAGTTCCCCGATCATGTCATCAATGAGAATGGGCGGATGCATGCCGGTCTCATCATCATCCGGATAAAATGTCGTCACATACGCGTCATTCTTGTAGAGTCTCACTTCCTCCGCGTTCGTAAACGCAAAGACCTCATCATTTTTGCCCGACGAGTAATCGCCGATATCCATGGGAGATCCAACTTCGAGGACCGGTTTTGTTCCCTGGGCAGCATAGAAAGACGCGGCAAGCTTCGGATTCCGGAACATGTCCAGAACGCCGTGATAGCAGATCTTGTCTCCGGATCCGAAATCCTTGTGCGTCTGATAATCGAACATACACCACGCAAAGCATCCCGCGTGTTCCCCGTCCTCCATCGCGGCGTGAAGGACACGCGCGTGCCGGAGGGCGTGTTCCTGGCGCTTTGCCCATGGATCATATGATTTCGTCGGGAACATATGTCCGTTGCACTCGGAAATAAACAGCGGTTTGTTCATATCCGGCGTCACTCTGCTTTTCTTTCTGCATCCCGGAGTCAGGCCGTCGTGCGAGAAATCATTATACGCGTACACATCCTCAAGAAGATGGCTCTTCTCGATAAACCGGACTCCGGATGTTGCACGGGTCGGGTCAAGGGAGCGGGCGATGGCATTTGTCCTCTCGTAAAGAGCGTCATCATCCTGGCTCTCATTGATCCTGACGCCCCAGAGGAAAATGCTCGGGTGGTTACGGTACTGCAGCACCATGTCGCGCGTATTTTCCACCGCCTGATCTTTCCACGCCTCATCCCCGATATGCTGCCATCCCGGGATCTCCGTGAAAACGAGGAGACCGAGTCTGTCACAGGCGTCAATAAAATGCTGACTCTGCGGATAATGAGATGTCCGCACCGCGTTGCAGCACAGCTCTTCTTTCAGGATCCGGGCGTCCTCATACTGCAGACTTTTCGGCGCCGCATATCCGATATACGGGTAGCTCTGATGCCTGTTCAGGCCGCGCAGAAAGAGCTTTCTCCCGTTGAGATAAAATCCGTCGGATTTCCATTTCATGTGACGGAATCCGAACGTATCCGTGACGGTGTCCGCCACCTCATCGCCGACGATCAGTTCTGCCACCAGCGTATATACATTGGGCTGATCGATGTCCCACAGCTCCGCGCCGGGAACAGAAAACTCTATTTTTTCTTGGCAGGACGCTTCCGCACCGTCATCTTCCGGATCGGGGCAGACACCCTGGTACTGGGAAACATCCGAAAGGCAGTTTCCGCTGCCGTCATATACGGTGAACCGGATACCGTCATAATTACCTTTTACCGCAAACTCCGCCCGCACTCTGCGGAATTTCGGTGTTGTGATAAAGATGTCTTCAATATAGGAAGCACCCCGCTCTTCATACCAGACTTCCCGGTACAGTCCGCCGTAGGTAAGATAATCGATCACAAATCCGAAGGGGGGTACAGATCCGTTTTCAGTCGTATCGAGGCGGACGCAGATCCTGTTCTCCGTTCCGTATTCGACAAGATCCGTGATCTCGGTGCGAAATGCCGTGTAACCGCAGAAATGTTCCGCGGCCAATGATCCGTTTATGTAGACCTGTGCGATATGGGCTGCTCCGTCAAAAGTAAGAAAAAGACGCTTCCCCTCTGCTTCTTTCGGAATCAGAATATTCTTCCGGTAGCCGCAGATCCTGCTGTACTGACCCGGATCCGCATAATGGAGCGGCTGATATCCCACGTTATGCGGAAGCCTTACGATCTCCGCCTCTCCTTCCCCGTTCAGAAAAGCGTCCGTCCACTCTTCCGTAAATTCCCAGCCGCTGCAAAGAGCGGTTCTGTTCACTGCATGCATGCATTTTCCTCCGATATGCTGTTAGCTTTTTCAAAGCTGTGCTTCGTGAAACTTACTGAAATGCACAGACATAGTTATTGTATCAAAACAGGAGCCGGAAAACAACGGATGTTCCGCCCTGATATGCTTCCGCTGCCGTTCCGGCTCTTTTCTCATTCTTTATTCTGTTCCGCATTTTCATCCGGATGCTCTTCCGGACTTTCCGATTCTTCCTTCTTAGGGATCTCCGGAAGACGTTTTGTGTTCTCACCCCACCCAAGCCGTTTCTTCACCGCTTCCGTCAGGGTGCTCTGTCCGCTGCGCAGCAGCCTTCCGACAACGCCGCGGAATTCCTCCTGTTCCGCTTTCGGCATTTCTCTTATGTAACGGATGATCTCCGTTCCTGACCGGATCGGGTCGCTTCCGATCTCTTCGAGAGTTCCCGCGCCGGTCGAGCGGAGAATGGCAAACAGGGAATCCACAAAGCCTTCTCTCTCTCCGTCAGGCAGACCGGACAGCCAGTTCCGCATCGTCGTATCAAAGAAGCGGCTGCTCTCGTCCCGCTTTTCCGCTCTCACAAATTCTTTCCCGAGAACCTGCCAAGTGAGGGCGTCATGCTGCATGATTCCTCCGGCGCTGCTTTTGACGACGCAGTGCCGGACGTCATTTTCCAGCAGTACACTCACAATCGTTGACTCCGGAACAATGCTGACGATCTTCGGAAGCATTTCTCTGTAGGAATCTCTTCCGGTCACTTCCGGTCTGAATCCCGGACCGTCGTTGGTATAAACGGCGATGATCTTTTTCCGAACGCTTTTTAAGGCAAATGCGGACGCGTAGACAGCGAAATTGCCTCCTTTGGAATGACCGCCGACTCTGATCTTTCCTCTTCCTCCCCCATACATGCGGTTCAGATACTGAACCGCTTTTTTCTGGCCTTCTGTCTCCGACATGAAGCTCAGATTGAAGTCTTCTTTCCATCCGACCACAGTATCGTCCGTGCCCCGGAAAGCCACATAGACGGTGCCGTCGTCAAGAAGACAGCTCATGACCGCCATCTGCGCCTCTGTCTTCTCATTAATGTAATTAGTGTAACCGAACAGTTTAGTCCCCTTAAAACGTGGGGATGCCGCCATTCTTTCCATAAAGAAAGGAGCCATTCTCGTGAAATTCTCTTTTGCGAGCAGTTCTTCCCGGGTATGCTTTTCGAAAAACAGCCGGGAGGCTTCTTCAAGGGTAATGCTCTCCTGTCCGCTTCCCGGGACAATGCCGTCCAGGTCCACATAGACCAGCTCAGAGAGAGCCAGGTTGTCGACATCATTGAAAGGGTCCGCGGTAAATGTCAGATCACCGCGCCATTCCAGATAATCCATCATGTTAGGCATTTTTCCACCTTCTTCCGGAGGAGGATCTCACAGATCCCTGCTCTCCAATACGACCGTGAACGGACCGTCGTTGACGAGATCGATCCTCATTAAGGCGCCGAATTTTCCGCATTCGACCTTCGGAACCGATTCTTTGCATTTTTCGATAATGTGTTCGTACAGAGGAACGGCTTTTTCCGGCTTTGCGGCGTGTACAAAACTCGGTCTGTTTCCCTTTTTGCAGTCCGCATATAAGGTAAACTGGGAGACAAGAAGCAGTTCTCCTCCTACATCGGCCAGCGAGAGATTCGTCTTGCCGTTTTCGTCTTCGAAGATCCTGAGTCCCACCAGTTTCTTTACCATTTTATCCGCTGCCGCCTCATCGTCTTCCTCTCCGATGCCGATGAGTACGAGAAACCCCTTCCCGATCTGTCCGAGGATCTGCTCCTCTTCGGTCACGACAGCGTGTGTCACTCTCTGAATCACAAATTTCATTTTCGTTCCTCTCTCCCGCTTATTTGCCGCCGCTGCCGCTCCACAGAACCTCTCCCGCCTGTGTCACGTCATCCGGACCGAACAGTTTTGCGTAGTAATCATTTTCAATAATGGATCTGGACATCAGGATCCGGTTTCTCACCGTCTCATCGATCCGCTTCCGGTAAGAAGCCTCATCTTCCTCTTCCGGCAGTTCCTTTTCCTGTGTATAGACGCCGTGTCTCGCATCATACCTGCCGTACTCCGTCACCCAGCTTAAGTTGTTCCAGAATACGAGAGGCTCCGCGTCCGAAAACACATCTCTTCCGGAAAGCATCCTCGAATCGTAGGGAAGGCCGAAGAGGTTGGAAAGCGTCGGGAGAATATCCAGGCTGAAGACAGGTCCGTTCACTTCCTTCGGGAGATCCTGAAAGGACGTCTCGAGGCACCCGGACCATATGATCAGGCCGTTTCTGTCCTGCTCATAAGGCACCGTGTCGTCCCCTTTTATAAGATCATTGATATAGTCGCGGTCATTGCCCCACGCTTCACCCCGTCCCAGTCCGTACGGATAATGATCTCCCACGAGCGCGATGACCGTGTTCTCCGCGATCCCCGCTTCTTCCAGTTTATCCACCATGATCTTCAGGGCTTCTTCCAGTTCCATCTGATAACAGATGTAATATTTCGTCTTTTCCGAGTAGGTATCTCCGACAGCTGCCTGCACCCTGTCATAATACTCCTGTGTATAGGCGTAATCCTTTTTATACGGAGCATGCCCGCTGATGGTCATATAATACACGCTGAATGGACTGTGGTCCAGGTACAGCGGCATTGTCTTTTCAAATGCGAGCGTATCCCGGGGGTAAATATTCCCGCAGATCTCTTTCATCCCGCTTTTGTTTGCGACGAACTGATTATAGCCCAGATTTTCATGGGTCTCATTGCGGTGATAAAACGTATCCTCTCCTCCGTGAAAGGCAATGCTTGAATATCCAAGCCGCTGCAGCTGGTTTCCCATGGTGAAATACAGATTGTTCCCGATGCTTTCCAGCATGGTCTGGTCCCCGTCCTGAGGAGCGAGACCGAGCAGGAAAGAAGCCTCTCCGGTCGTCGTGCTTCCGCCCCACTCCGGCTGATAATATTCCGGGAAATAAAATCCGTTCCTTGAAAGTCTCCACAAAGTGGGGGTGAGTTCCTCGCTGATAAACGCGTCGCAATAGGACTCCGCGCAGATCAGGATCAGGTTTTTTCCTTTGAAAATGCCGGTGTACTCATTTTCCGCAGCCGGCACAAGCGACTCAATATAGGCGGTGAGCTGGTCAATTTCCGGATTGCCGGTATTCTCCACTGCGGAGAGATCCGCGTCCGTAACGTGCAGCGCGTATTCTTTCGGCTCTTCTGTCTTCTGTTCTTCCGTCTGCTGTCCTTCGGAACTCTGTTCCCCGGTTTTCTGATCTTCCGCCTCCTGCCCTTCAGTGCTCTGGGCACCGGGTTCCGTTTCCTCCGTCTCCTGCCCTTCGGAAGACTGCTCCTCTGTGTTCGTCTCCTCCGTCCCGGGCTCTTCCGTCTCAGTGTTTTGCGGTATCTCTGCCGCTGACTCTTTCAGGGATTCATCCCCCGCAGCGGATTCCGCCGGACTTTCCTCAAGATCCAGTCCGCCTGCACCCGGGAACGCGGAAAATCCAAACCCCGATGTTCCCGGAAGGATCAGTTCCGCTGTCGAATCCGGGGCCGGGTTTTCCTCCGCAGTCTGCTCTGTTTCAGAATCCGTTTTTTCCGGGGTTTCCGGCACAGAAACGATGCTGTAGAAAACGTTGTCATTTCCGAAAAGAGCGTACTGAATGCTCAGCCTCGTACTGGTGATGAGGCCGAACACATTGGTCGCCTGGTTGTAATCGAACTGCGCGGAATAAACAGCCCTGTATCTTCCGCGGGAGGCCAGAAGGGACAGAAGAAGGAACAGTGCAAGGCTTCCTGCAGCGATCAGCGAGCTCTTTTTCGCTGTCCGGCGGCTGACCCTCCCGTAAATGGCATGGATCCGTCTGTGCCATCGCCGTTTCTCAAGATTTTCATGAAAGACAGCGAGAAAAAAAGGGATCAGGAACAGGAGGACTTTCGGAAAACCGAGCAGGATACTGCGGACCAGTTCCGCCGTATACCCTTCTGCAGCGTTTCCCGCTCCGGAAATGAGATACCGCGGGGTGAGATACGTCGTGTAGATATTTCGGATCAGATATTCGACGGAGAAAAAAGCTCCTCCGATAAATAGGAACAGATTTAAAAACAGGTTTTTAAAACGGAAGCTGAAAAATGCCAGGATCCCCGCCAGAAGGAACCCGGCGGAGAGGGCAAAGAGCACCGGAAAAAAGACTGAATAGACGCCGTCCCTTCGAAGAAGCATCAAAAGGATCTCCCAGCTCACGCATGACGCCGGGATTCCGTAGAACAATACATTTCTTCTTTCGGGAGTTGCTGCTTTCATCAACGTGTATTCTACCGCACCCTTTTCCGGCGGTCAAACAAATAAAAAAGCCGGAGGGATAATCCCTCCGGCGGGGGTTCCTTACAGAATCGGTATTTTAATAGTGAGATCAGACATCGGATAAGCCGAGCAGGCGTGGAACCAGCCCATCTCCTTATCCATCGCACGGCGTCCGTCCCCGAGCGGCGAAACGAAGATATCGCCTGCAAGCAGCTGTGAGCGGCAGAATCCGCATTCGCCTCCGCGGCAGTGGGTGTCCACCGGAATGGCGGCTCTCTCCAGTGCCACCGCAACCGGTTCATCGGCCGCTGCCGGGATCACATCCTTCCGGATTCCGCGGACTACAGTCAGTTCATAAGTCTTTCCGATCTGCTCTTCCGGGAAGCCCGGGATCTGCTTTACGTTGGAAGGCTGCTGCATGACATCGTGCCGGAACCGTCTCGGTCCGACGCCCATCTCTTCCATGGAGCGGCAGACAACACGGTACATTGCAAGCGGTCCGCAGAACATATAGGTCGTGTCCACCGGTTTCTCCGCAGCCTCTGCACCGTTCTTCGGGATCCCGCAGGAATACTTCCGGATCAGCTCCGTTGTGACAAAACCTTTCTCACCTTCCCATTCCGGGTCGTCGGACATCACGTGGACGACTCTCACCCGCGGGCATGCCTTTTCGACTTCCGCAAGCTCGTCCCCGCATACAATGTCGGTATGTTTTACGGAGCCGTAAATGATCGTCAGATCACAGTCCAGACCTCCTGCTGCGATCTCTTTGGCCATCGACACGAACGGCGTTATGCCGGATCCGCCCGCCAGGGCGACGACATTTTTCGCGTCGCGGAGCGGTTCATAATAGAACTGGCTGAAAGGAAGTGCCGCCGTAAGGACAGATCCCTCTTTTACTTCGCCGAAGAAATAATCCGGAACAAAATAGGACACATTGCGTCGGATCGTAATCTCAAAAAACGGCTTCTCCCCCTTCACCGAGGAAGGCGCGGAAGAGATCGAGTAGGCACGGGTGACCCTGCTGCTGCCGATCGTCAGATAGAAATTGACATACTGACCGCTCTGAAATGCCGGAATATGGCTCAGCGCTCCGTCCTCTCCGTACGGTTCAAACCGGAACGTTCTCGAGGTCGGGGAAGCATCTCTCACTTCCGTGACAATAAACTGCTGCGGACCGGGATGCAGGGCGTCCGCGAGTTCCCGGATCGGATCCTTCGGGCGCGGCACCGGGGAAGCATTTTCGATCAGCGCTTTTCTCATTTTCGTGACGCGGGACGCGCCGCCCACATCCTTCAGAAATCCTTTGATTTTCATCGGGCAGCACCTCCTTTCTGTGCGGGAAGAAGACCTTTTTTCTCAAGATCCTCAAAGACTGCCTTCGCGGCTGCCCTGCCGTTCGTGACCGCGGGCCCCATGCCGTTTCCGGAGATCGCAAATGCGCCGGCAAACTCAAGTCCGTCGATATAGTGATCGTCTTCCTTCATCTGCAGCCTTGCCACGGCGTGATCGTCAATGCTGTGAGAATAGCCGTAAATGCTGCCTTTCCATGCACCGACATAATGAGAGATCGTGACGGGAGTCGTCACTTCGATCTCGCGGATCCGGTCACGGATCTTTATTCCCGATACCCTCTCGTATTCGGAGATCATCTGTTCTCCGAGCCTTCTCTTGAAATCAAAGTATTCCTCTTCCTTAAGATCCAGGAAGCCGTCTACCAGCGGCAGGGTCGTGATGGAGAACTGCGTCACCCCCTCCGGCACGCAGTCCGGATTGGCAAGATTCAGGCAGATCGATGTCAGGAACCGGTACGGTCCCGTCGTGTGCAGTTCTTTCCAGATCTCATCCGTATCCATGGTATTGCCGGAGAAAAGATTATAGTCCCTGATCCCCAGTTCTTCCGGAGTCCCGTCAAGGAGCATCATGACGGATACCGGACAGACGGAAAGATGTCTTCCGTTGATCATTTTGACAGCGCCGGCGGGAACTTCCGAGAGCGGCTCGATCATGGAGGTGTAGACGCGGTTCGGGTAGGCTCCGCTGATCACGTAATCACAGGAGATCTCGTCGCCTCTGCGCGTGCGCACGCCGGTGACCTTCCCGTCCTTGACCAGGATCTTCTCGACTTCCTGGCAGAATTCGATCTGGGCGCCGTTTTCCTCCGCTTTCCGCTCGAGTTTCATGCTCATTTCGTGCGAATATTTTTTCGCCACATAGCTTCCGTGGAAATAATCCGCCATGAGGAATGCGTAGATCGTAAACGGCAGCGAGCTCATCGGATTTCCGACGTAGATCCAGTAAGGCGTCAGAATATCCACGATATCCTGCGGAAATGCGAACGTATCCATCACTTCCTTCGCGGTATAGCCGGCTGTCTTTACGAATTCCGGGTGCCTGAGGAGCATCTGTACTTTGCTCATGGGCGTGACGGAGAGAATATTCATCGAGTTATAGACTGTATTGCACAGTTTCATAAACTCCAGGACTTTCGGCCCCCATCCGGGATACTGCGCGTCGATCTCCGAGGACATGGTCTCAAATCCCGCGTGAAGCGTGATATCGATCCCCTTCGTAGTTTCCACGAACCGGTAGGCCTCCGGAACGCGGAGCCAGTCGATGTCTACGCCCATCTCATCGAAAAAGACACCGACCTTAAGCCGTTCTTCTTTCGTGCCGATGCTCATCATTTCGTGAAGGGTCGCCTCCATCTCGATGCCGCCGCGCACAAAACTTGTCGCGAGTCCGCCTGGCATATTGTGCTTTTCCAGGATGAGGATATCCGTGACACCCTTCGCCTGCAGCTGCAGAGCCGCGCTGAGTCCTGCGAGCGCACCGCCGATGATGACGACCTGATAATGGTCTTTGTAAAAGCTCATGACTAACGTCTCCTTAAAAACCGCGGGAATCCCTGAGGATTCCCGCGATATCATCTTTCTTTCCGGGATCAGAAGAAGCGGTCGACCAGTTCTCTGGAATATTCCGCCGTCTCGTCCATATCTCCGAAGGACATGACTTCACCCGCGTAATAAGTATTCAGATTGCCCTGCATGCCTTCCACTTTTTCGTACCAGCCGTTCGCGTACTCCTCGGAATTGACGTGAGGGAAATAGTACCAGGAGTTCTCGTTGACGACGTTGGAGGCCGGGTTCTTCATATTCTTAAGATCCTCAAGGACCGTCTCCTTGCATTTCTCATACGGGATCTCCGGATCGCCGGTATGATTGCGCAGCGCGTAAGTCGTGATGACCTGGTTCTTGTCATCTCTCCAGCGGCGGTAGTAGACCATGAGGTGTCCGTATCTCTCCGGTGTCATATTGTCGAACACATAGTAGGAGATCTCCGGATGATCCTCCGGTTTCGTCTCTACGGCGAGAACGTCATAGCGCTCATAGTCGATCTTGGAGAAGAGATATTTCTCATCTTCGGTCGCGTCGAAATAATCCGGAAGGAACTGCAGCGGAGATGTCACGATGATCTTGTCGTACTCCTCCGTCTCGCCGTTCACGGTAACATAGACTTTGTTGTCTTTGCGCTCGACTGCGGTAATATCACAGTTCAGGCGCGCTTTGTTGCAGAGATGCTCATTCAGCTGTTCCCAGATGTACTGTGTTCCCTCTTTCCATGTCCACAGATTGCATTTAACGAAATTCATCGTGGTCTGGAAATCAAGATATTTGAGAACGTAAGCGGCCGGGATCTCATCAAAATAGCCGTATCCGAACGCCGTAAACGGTCCGATCCAGATATCCTGGGTCAGTTCCACGCCGTTGAGCGCGCAGAACTTGTTGAAGGGCATCGCGAGATCTTTGAGGTTCGGGTTGACGCCGGAGACTTTCTCGCGTTCCGGAGTGACTGCGTATCCGTCGTAGCGGCCTTCGGACACGCCGCGGTGACCGTTGATATCGTATCCTTTATATTTAGTTTCCAGGATCTCGCCGAGCTTTTTCACCTGGCTCTTCATCTTCATGAGGCGCGGGATCTTCAGAAGGTTTTTCTTCGGTTCAAACGGCTCGATCACGTTGCCGTTTTTATCTTTATAATTGCGGTTCAGCTGCGGGCCGTCGTGAGTGATGCCGGCAAATTTCTCCACATCGTGAACAGCGTAGTAAGACGGAACGCCCATGATCGCGCCCATCTCATAGCGTCTGCCGTTGTAGTGCGGGGAATTGCATTTTCCGCCCACGTGGTCGTTCTTTTCAAGAACTGCATAGTTTTTGTATCCCTTCTGCTCGAGATACATTGCCGCCGAAAGGCCGGCCGGGCCTCCGCCGATAATACAGATTTTCTCGTTCAGGTCACTCATTGTTTTTCCCTCCGTCCTGAAATGCACAATACAACCATTGATTTTGCATTTTTTTCTGTTAAAATCATACCATAAATCATATCACACAGGAAACTATATCGTCAATCACAGTATCCAAGAGGAGAACCGCTGTGCGTAAATTTACATCATTTTCTGAAATCCATTCCTCCTGGAAAGATAATACCGGAAATGCACTGATCTTTGACCAGGACGGAGTTTCTTCTTCCATGAGCTACCCGGAACTGTTTGAAGCCGTCCGGACCGCTGCGGAAAAACTGCGCACGGCACCGGGCGCGCAAAGCTGTGATCCGGTAAGAGCGGATCACACCCCGGAGACGGTCATCCGTATTTTTGCCGATGTCATCTCCGGACGGGACGTACTGCTCGCGGACGCGGAAGTATCCGAAGAGATTCTGGAATCTTCCGGACGGCGGATCGACGCCTCCCCGGGAGACGGACAGGAAGGCAGGCTCTTCTTCTTTACGTCAGGGACCACCTCCCGTTCAAGACTGGTGACCCTCACCTCCCGCTCCCTCTCCTGCAGCGCCTGGAGCGGCCAGTGTATGCTTCCCTGCGGGCCGGAAGACACCATCCTTTCCGTCCTTCCGCTCTCGCATGTTTTCGGATTTGTCTGTTCCATGCTCTGGGGACTGTGCTACGGAGCGTCCATCGCTCTTGGCCGGGGCGTCCGCTTCCTTATGGAAGACTGCATGTATTTTGACCCAACGATCCTGCCCGCAGTGCCGACTATCGTGGAAGCGCTGCACCGCTTTCATCTGCTGAACCCGTCGCTTAAGACCGTCCTGATCGGCGCCGCGCCGTGTTCGGAAGAACTGACCCGCGCGCTGCAGCGGGAAGGAATGAAAGTCTACCTCGGGTACGGTCTCACAGAGACCTCCAGCGGGATCGCGATCACGCAGGATCAGGATGATCCCTACGGACTTGTCCCCTGTCCCGGCGCCGATATACGGATCGAGGAAGGCGGCGAGATCTCTGTTGCCACCCCCTGCCTTATGGAAGGATATCTCGGAGAGGACGGCGCTGTCACGGACGGACGCTTTTTCACGGGAGATCTCGGTCATATCGACCCGGACGGGAAACTGAGGCTGGAAGGAAGAAAGAAAGATATACTGGTCCTTTCGGACGGCACCAAGGTCTTCTGTCCGGAATATGAGTCGGAGCTCATGACCGTGATCGGGACAAAGGAGATCGCTGTCGCGCAGAAAGCCGGGCGGCCGGTCCTTGTGGTCTCCGGTGATGTCGACCGGAGCTATGTGCAGGAGGCCGTCGATCATTTCAACCAGCTCCGTCAGAGATCCCGGCAGCTTGCCGATATTATTTACATACAGGAACCCCTGCCGCGAACCGCCGTCGGGAAACTCCGCCGCTGGGAACTCCAGCAGATGCTGAACCGCTCCTGACCTGCCGTGCCGTTTCATCCCGAGGCACGTTCAATAACTGATACCCGTCAAATACTTTTTACTGCTGTTTAAGAAAAGAGGATCTGTCATGGCAAGACCCGCAAGAGAAGAAATCGTTGCAAAGATCGTAAAAATGATTCACGATTTTGTCCCCGAGCTTGAAGACGCGGAACTCACGGAAGAGTCCCGCATCAACACGGACGCCGCCATGGATTCGATGAGTCTCATTCTCGTCATCACCAAGATCGAATCCGCTTTTGATATCCGCATTCCGCACAAAGAATGGGATGCGATCATGACTCTGGGTGAGCTGGCCGACGCCGTTGAGCGCCATCTCCCCAAGGAATGACGGAGGGCCCGATGGAATCGGATATTTATGAAAGCACCCTGCGGATCCGGAGCGAACATGTGAACCGGAACCGTGTCCTCCGCACGTCCGCGCTCTTCCGCCTTCTGCAGGAAACGTCCATCGCCCACACGCAGGACCTCGGATTCGGCAGGGAAAAGACTCTCGACAAAGGACTCCTCTGGGTCATCTCGAGGCAGGTCATCTCCATCAGGAAAATGCCCTGCTACGACGACGATATCGTGATCCGCTCCTGGCCGGGAGATATGCTGCATGTTTTCTTTCCCCGTTTCTACGAGATCTGGTCGGACGGAGAATGTATTATGCAGGGGGAAGCCCTCTGGCTCCTTATGGATGCGGAGACGCGAACGATGATATTTCCGGCAGAACACGGGATACTGATCCCCGGTATCCCGGATGGTCCCGCATCAGGCATCAGCTCCGCGATCCGGGCGCCGCAGGACGCCGTCCCCGTATTATCTCAGACTATGGTGCCCCGTTTTTCGGAGATCGATATCAACGGACATATCAATAACGCAAACTATTTTGATATCATGGACGATCTCCTTCCGGAAGAAGTCACCGGGCATTTCCGTCCGGCGCGGATCGAAGCGGAATATCTCACGGAGATCCGTCCGGATCATCCCTACCGGATCCGTATGTTCCGGAACCCGGAAGGGATCTGGTATACGGAAGGGATCCGCGAAGATATGCCGGTCACGGACGCCCCCTGCGCAAGGCCTCTCTTCCGTATCCGGGAAACTTTTTCCGAAATACCCCCGTTCTGAAAGGGACTAAAAAACACGGAGTCACTATGGAACCATTAAATAAGGAAGATTACGCTGAGCCCCGGTGCGTGCTCTGCGATGAGCCCTACGGCGCCGAACCCGGTGTAAAAAGCATTCCTCAAAGACGCATTATCGAGAAAATGAACGATTACATGAGCCGGCGGGATTACGCCGGCGCGGAGCGTCATCTTCTCTACTGGCTGGAAGAAGCCCGGCTCGGCCGCGATCTCCGCGGAGAACTGCTGGTGCGCAATGAGCTCATCGGTCATTTCCGGAAGACTGGAAACGCGCCGAAAGCATTTGAACAGATCGACCTCGCTCTGAAGCTCATCGAAGCTATGGATTATGACGGCACGATCAGTTCCGGAACGACATATACCAATGCCGCTACCGCCTGCAATGCCTTCGGGGAAAATGAACGCGCCCTGGAACTCTTCCGGAAAGCGCAGGCAGTATACGAGGCGTCTCCGAATACTGCGGCCGATCTTCTGGGCGGACTGTATAACAATATGGCGCTCACACTTGTGTCTCTGAAACGTTTCCCGGAAGCGCATGCGCTCTATGACAGGGCGATGGCTCTCATGGAAACCGTTCCGAACGGTGTCCTTGAGATGGCGATCACCTGCCTCAACAGAGCCAATGCCATCGAAGACGAAGTCGGCCTTGAAGACGGGGAGTCCCGCATCTGCGGGCTTCTGGACCGCGCCGAAGAACTGCTGGATACGCCCTCCGTTCCCCGGGACGGCTATTATGCCTTTGTTCTTGAGAAATGCGCCCCGACTTTCTCCTACTACGGATATTTTCTCGCGGCGCAGCGCTTTGAAGAGACCGCCGCGGCCATCTATAAAGGAAACACGGAATGAACGGACTCGCCCTTTCACGCGGATATTTTGAACAATACGGAATGCCGATGCTGAAAGAACAGTTTCCGGACGTTCTGCCCTGCCTTGCGGCGGGACTGTGCGGAAGCGGCTCCCAATGCCTCGGGTATGACGACAGCATTTCCCCGGACCACGATTTCGGTCCGGGATTTATCCTGTTTCTGCCGGGGGAGGATATCGTGGACCGCCGGTCCGCATTCCTGCTGGAACGCGCTTACTCCCGCCTTCCCAAAGAATTCGCCGGGTTCCGCGTCCCTTCGCTCGCTC
>SVDL01000144.1 GCA_015057835.1 Lachnospiraceae bacterium | reverse complement strand
TTCAGAAAGAGCATCGCCTGGTGCCCCTCTCCCAGGACCTTCTCCAGGCGGGATCTCATCTCTCCGCTCAGAATGGACCGGTTTCCGCTCTTCAGTTCCTCCCGCATGTCGACCACGCGGACGTTTCTTTCAGATGTCCCGAACCGCTCCCGGAGCCGGACCAGTCCGTATGTCCCCCTGCGCGTCTTCTCATAGGACAGGATGGAGGGCGTCGCTGATCCGAGCAGAAGTTTTGCCCCCTCCAGCGCGCACCTCTTTTCTGCCGTCTCCCGGGAATCGTATCTCGGTGTGCTCTCCGAGCGGTATGTATCTTCATGCTCCTCATCGATAATGATGAGCCCCAGATCCGGAAACGGCGTAAAGAGAGCGGACCGCGGTCCAATCATGACCCGGATCCTGCCTTTTCTGGCTTCTTTGTGGAGATCGTATTTTTCTCCCTCCGACAGCCTCGAGTGCAGAAAAGAGACCTGTCCTCCGAAGCGCCCGACAAACCGCCTGACCGTCTGATAGGTCAGCGCAATCTCCGGGATCAGGACGATCGCCTGCTTTCCTTTCCGCAGGGTCTCTTCAATGAGTTCCATGTAGAGAAGCGTCTTTCCGCTTCCGGTCTCCCCGTGCAGAAGTACGGGGCGATTATTGTCCCACTCTCTCCGTATCTCCTCAAGGGCGACTTTCTGGGCCGCGGTCAGTTCCGGTGCGGGTTCCGGTGAAAATTCTTCCTCCCGGATACTGCCTCTCACGGTCTCCGTTTTGTCGGATACCAGTATTCCGTCCCGTACAAGCCCGTCGATCACGGAAGCGGGGACTTTTGCCTTTTTTGCGAGAAGTGTCCTTTTCTGCCCGTTTTCCGTGAGCAGCGAAGTCAGCACTCTCGCTTTCGCGACGGCATGTTTCGCTTCAAATGCCGTCCTGGCCGCATCTGCCGTTTCCACATCCGCCCCAAGCCAGATCGTCTGCTCCGTTTTCGCGGCCATTTTCCGTCTGGACGGCAGCACGGTCCGCAGAGCCCGGATCATCCCGCACGCGTAATGCTCCGCGATCCAGGCGGCGAGGACCACCAGTCTCGATTCCGCTGTCTCGCCGTCTGTCAGGACAGCGGAGACCGGCTTGATCTTTTCGGGATCAAAGCTGCAGGAAGGTGTCAGATTCACGACATACCCCCTGACGTTTCTCCCGCTCTTTCCAAAAGGGACGCTGACGGTAGCGCCGACGCAGATGCGGTCCCTCAGTTCTTCCGGCACAGAATAATGAAACCCTCTGTCAAGGGCACTGCTTGTGATGTCTACAATTACTTCCGCATACAGTTCTGCCACCGGCTGTTCTCCGTCCTGTCCCGCGCTGCGGCAGGACAGTCAATTTTCGATTCTGCCGTCCTCTTCCAGGATCTCCCGGATGAGGACTCTCTCGTCCATGGGGTAATGGACGCCTTTGATCTCCTGGTAATCCTCATGGCCTTTCCCCGCCAGCACGATCACGTCGCCCTTCTCGGCGTTGTGCATCGCATAGCGGATCGCTTCTTTTCTGTCGGCGATCTCAATATATTTCCCGTCGGTTCTTCCGATGCCGGTCTTGATATCCTCTATGATCGCGAGAGGCTCTTCGTATCTCGGATTGTCCGAGGTGATAATGGTGAGATCCGCGAGCTTTCCGGATACTTCTCCCATCTCAAAACGACGGTCCCGCGCGCGGTTTCCTCCGCAGCCGAAAACACAGACCAGGCGTTTCGGTTCATAGTCCCGCAGTGTCTCAAGAAGGCTCCGCAGCGCCATGGCGTTGTGAGCGTAGTCGATCATCAGCGTGTAATCATCCGAGACATCGATGATCTCCACTCTTCCCTTGACTCTGGCCTTCTTCATAGCCGGCAGAATATCTTCCTCGGATACGCCGAAATGGGACGCCACCGCAATGGACGTCAGGCTGTTGTAGACCGTGAACAGTCCCGGTATATCCAGTTCCACCGGAAACTCTTTCTTCCCGTGCAGATCATATCGCACTCCCAGATAGCCGGGTTCATAAACATGTTTGATATGATCCGCGTAATAATCCGCCTTATCTTTCGCGGAGATCGTCTCCACCGAGCACGTGTGTCCCTCGAGAATCTTTTCGAAATGTTCGTCATCCGCATTGAAAATGCCGTGGCGGCACTGTCGGAACAGAAGGCTTTTGCACTGCAGATATTCCTCAAAATCCTTGTGCTCATTCGGACCGATATGATCCGGCTCAATATTGGTAAAGACGCCGATCTCAAATTCAATGCCGGCCGTCCTGTCCATCATAAGAGCCTGTGAGGAAACTTCCATAACGGCGAGGTCGCACCCGTTGTCCAACATCTCCCGAAGGTATTTCTGTACGAGGTATGACTCCGGCGTCGTATTGTTTGCCGGGATCCTCCGGGAGGCGGTATCCACCTCAATGGTACCGATGAGACCGACTTTTTTGCCGGCATTTTCCAGAATGGACTTGATCATATAGGTGGTCGTCGTCTTTCCTTTTGTGCCTGTCACGCCGACCACCGGGAGATGATCCGCAGGATAGCCGAAGGAAGCGGCGGAGAGGATCGCCAGCGCATAGCGGCAGTTATCCGTCTGTACGACCGCAAGGTGTTCTCTCTTAAGAAGCGCATCCGGGATCTCATGATCCGACTGCGTCACGATCGCGGCCGCTCCGGTTTCTGCCGCCGCCTCCATGAAGCGGTGCCCGTCGACGACCGTTCCCGGAATGCAGACAAATACAGAACCTGCTGTCACTTTTCTTGAGTCGTAGACGACTTCACTGATCTCTGTTTCCGGATCACCGCACAGAATCCGGTGCGGCAGTCTCTCCAGCAATTTGCTCAGTTTCATTTTTTATCCCACCTTACTGTTCTCGCGGATCCTGCAGGCGAACGCCCGCGTTTCCGCGTTCTCTTTTTGTTCTGTCTGCGAAAAATCCATATTTAGCGCATACACAGTCATAAAGATACCACATATGCTCTTTTTTTACAATGGCGAGGCACCCGGAAGAGCCCATTCTCCGCTGTTTTTTATTTTTTCTCTCCGCTTTATATTTTCTTTAGATTTTTTATCTTTTCTTTTTGGGCCGGACATATCTGCTACACATTTTCTCCGTATCATATGACTCAGATAGTTGATCAACCACTCACTATCTCCCCCTCATTTAGACAGACGAAAGCGGCCGATCCGACGGGCCGCTTTCCTCATGTCCGGAAATAAAATAGGGAGGAGCCCCGAATGATCCTAAGGAGGGACCCGCTTGCGGGAGGATCCCTTAGGATGCCTTAGCGGCGAGCGTGTTAAGAAAAAGTGCGGTGCACTTTTTTCTTCTTTGAGTTCCGTCATTCATGGGCTCCGGGGGACGACGCGTGAGCGACGAAGGATGATGCCAGGGATTTTACACCTGATCGAGAAGTGGAATTTCACTCTTCAGAAAAAAGGGTTGACGAAAAACGAAAAAGATAGTAACATATCAAAGTCGGTTGTAAGACCGAATGCGCAGGAGTGGTGGAATAGGCAGACGCGCAGGCTTCAGGTGCCTGTTGTAGCAATACAGTGAGGGTTCAAGTCCCTTCTCCTGCATACCGGATACCGGATCGCGCAAGCGGTCCGGTTCTTTTTTCTGATACACCGGATCCTATGCGGTATCACAGGGCGGGCGATCAGGCGCAAAGGCCGGGAGAGTGCGGCGAAGCTGCCCCGAATACGGAATAGAAATGGAAAAGAGGCCTTGCGGCCTCTTTCCATTTGCTTTAATGAGGGGGGAGATAGTGAGTGGTTGATCAACTATCTGTGTTTAGGATACCGTGAAAATGTGACCATCCCGTGTCCGGAGGGAAAAGAAAACATAAAAAGTATTAATTGTTTATAAACGCGCCGGAGGCTGTCCGCGCAGGCCCTTTCGCATAATTTGTGCCGGTCATTGTCAAATACCACATTATGTGGTAATGTTTTTAAGATAGGTATACTAGGGGAGGTGTGTATTGCTGTACGCCGAAGTTGTGATCAAGCTGCGCGGCGGCGGTGTAAGACGGAGCTTTACTTATAGAGTTCCGGAGGATCTTGCGCCGTCTGTCATTCCCGGCGCGCTCGTAACGGTGCCGTTCGGCAGAAACGGGAAGACCGAGAAAGGCTACGTGATCACACTCTCGGGAACGTCGGATGTGGAGCCGGAAAAACTCAAGGACATCCTTTCCGTCGTCACGGACGAAGAGGCGGTCGAGTCGAGGCTCGTGCAGCTTGCCTCCTGGATGGCGGAACAGTATTCCTGTGATATACTGCCGGCTCTGCGGACAGTGCTCCCCGGAAAAAAAGTCGCCCGCCGGAAAACGAAGGAGATCATATCTCTTCCCGAAGCGGACGGAAAGCG
>SVDL01000038.1 GCA_015057835.1 Lachnospiraceae bacterium | reverse complement strand
GGCGTGATCCCGCAGTGTGGATTCTCCGCGACGGCGGCGGGGTTCTATTCGGGCGGACTGATCACGGCCGGAACGCTGCTTGCTGTCTTTCTGTCCACTTCCGATGAAATGATTCCGGTCCTGCTGGGCTCCAGCATCCCCGTGGGAAGAATTCTGAAGATCCTGGCCTGGAAAGTCGTGATCGCCTGTATTTCCGGATTCGCGGCGGATTTCTGGCTGAAAAATAAAGGCGTCCGCACAATGCCGGGGGAGCGGATCGACGAGCTGTGCCATGAGGACAACTGCAGCTGCGGCGCGCATAACGCGGGCATTTTCCGGCCGGCGCTCCGGCACACGCTGAAAACGACATTGTTTATATTTGCCGTGTCGCTTGCCGCCGGAACCGCGATCTATTTTGTCGGAGAAGATGTGATCTCTTCCTTCCTGACCGGCAGGCCTTACGCCGGCGTTTTCCTGACCGCGCTCGTGGGACTGATCCCGAACTGCGCGGCGTCTGTGATGATCACGACCCTTTTCGCCGACGGTCTGATCACGACAGGGCAGCTCATGGCGGGACTTCTTGTCAGCGCGGGCGTCGGTGTGGCCGTACTGCTGCGGAATAACCGGCACGCCGCGGAGAATGCGAGGATCATCGGCCTTCTGTACGGATTCGGCGTTTTCTGGGGGAGTTTTCTCACGCTGCTCGGCGTGAATCTGTAAAAAAAACATAAATTATCCCTGCTATCAGTAGCCGATTTCCTTTTTTTAGTTTATGATAAGGGACATGTCCGCGATAAGCGGACAGACAACGGATAGAAACAGTTTCCGTTCAGGGAGGAAAAAGAAAAAATGAAGTTTTGGAAAAAAGCAGCTGCCCTGTTTCTTACGGCAGCGATGGTTTGTTCAGCGTCAGCCTGCGGCAGCGGAGCGGAGAGTTCCGCGCAGGATAAAGAGGACGCGTCCGGCATTTCCGGAGAGCTGATGCTCTATACGTCGGAACCGGAGGAACTGGTCTCCGATATGATCGCGAAGTTCAACGAGACCTACCCGGACATTCAGATCGAGATCTTCCGCTCGGGCACGGGAAAAGTGACCGCCAAGATGGACGCGGAACTTGAGACCGGCAGTACGCCGGCCAATCTCATCTGGTTTGCGGATATCGGATATATGAAAAATCTCGACGATAAAGGCATGATCCTGCATTATACGCCGGAAAATGCATCCGCCGTCGATCCGCAATACCTCTACAATGACGGGATGGGCGCGGAAGTCCGTCTCATCTATAACATTATCGCGTATAATACGAATGAAGTGGAAAATGCGCCGTCTGACTGGTACGATGTCACGACGGATGAATACACGGGTTCTTTCGCGATCGCCGACCCGAACTACTCCGGCGGCTCCTTTACCGCGCTTGTGACGCATACGCAGTATCCGGATCTTGTCGGATGGGACTGGTACCAGACGATCATGGACAACGACTGCAAGTTTGAGGAGTCCAACGGAAACCTCACGACGAAAGTGTCTTCCGGCGAATATAAGGCTGTCGAAGTTGTGGATTTCCAGGCGAGAACCGCAAAAGCGGAAGGATCGCCCGTAGAGGTCTGCTATCCGGCTTCAGGAGCCGTGCTTGTTCCGACGCCCCTCTGCATCATGAACAATATTCCGGAGGAGAGTGTGGAAGCGGCGAAGACATTTGTGAACTGGTGTCTCTCCGAAGAGGCGCAGAAAATGTTTGTCGCACAGCAGTATATTCCGGTCATGGATATCGAAGGACCGGAGGGTGCGCCGAAGGCTTCCGAGATCAAGACGCTGGCATTTGACCTGGATTACTTTACGGCCAATTCCGCGCAGGTCCGCGAGGAGTACACCGAGCGGTTCGGAGGCGCGCAGCAGTAAAGAGGACAGAACGCTTTTTACACAATGAAGAAACGCAGTTCCATTACCCGGGGAGGGTGGATCATTCCCGCGGCGGTGTGGTGGATCACAGTGGCATTTCTGCTGTTTACCGTGGTCTATCCCATGCTCGTGCTCATTGTGAGCAGCTTCCGCAGCGGGGGAGCATTCTCCCTCAGCAATTACACAAGAATCTTCGGCGACCGCTCGATCCAGAGCAGTATGATCAATTCGCTGAAGGTAGTGATACCGTCGACAGTTCTGTCGACGGTACTTGGCGTATTTGCGGCGTGGGCAGTGGTCAGGACCAATGTGCCCGGAAAAAGACTGTTCCGGAAGCTTCTGTCCATTCCGTACTTTATTCCGCCTTTTATCGGCGCCATCGCCTGGACTTTTCTTCTGGGACCCAAAGGGATCTTCAACCAGGCACTCATGAGCCTCTTTCACCTGGAAAAGGCTCCTTTCAATATTTACAGCATCGGCGGAATGATCTTCGTGATGACATTTTACCGCTTTGCGGTGCCGTTCATCGTTGTTATCCCCACAATGCAGAAGATCTCGGCTTCCTATGAGGAGGCGGCCCGCATTTCCGGCGCTTCCCCGTGGAGGACCATGCGGGATATCACACTGCCTCTTCTTGTTCCGTCCATTCTCGGGGCGATGCTTCTCGTTTTTATGTTTATTCTGTCGGATTTCGGCGTTTCCGCCGTTCTTGGCGCACCGAATCAGATCCGGCTTATGACGACGGAGATCTTTTACCTCATTAACCGTCCCGATCTCGAGGGACATCTCCAGATCGCGGCGGCGTACTCGATCCTGCTGTCCGTCTTCGCGCTGCTGGGCCTTGCGTTGTACCGGAAGATCCTGGGCAGCAGCAAATACGCGGTCATCAGCGGAAAAGGCGCGACTTCTGATCCGACACGCTTCGGGAGGAGAGGCCGCTGGTTTCTGTTTGCCGTTCTGACGGTCATGTTCCTTCTGACAACATGCGCGCCGATCCTGGCGTCGGTCGTAACGGCGACCACCAGAACCTACGGGCTTCCCTGGGGACCGGACAACATGACTTTTCAGAATTTCGTCAAGCTGGGAACCATTAAGAATATCAGCAGGGCTTTCCGGAACAGTTTTATTCTCGCTTCGGTCTCCGCAGTGGTCATCATGGTCGTCACTCTGATCGTCGCCTACATGACGGTGCGCCAGAAGGCGAGGGGCGTAAAGGGCATATGGTTTATGCAGACTATGGTCACGCTTCCCTATTCCATGCCGGGCACGATCATCGCGCTGGGAATGATTCTCGCATTTGCCCAGCCGCTGCCGGTCCTTGGATGGAAGCTGTACGGGACATTTACCATTCTTCTGATCGCCTATATCGCGAGATTCCTGAATCTCGGCTATAACAATATCACCGGAGCCATAAGCCAGATCGATCCTTCGCTCGAGGAAGCTTCCCGCATATCCGGCGCAGGTCAGGTGAGAACCTTCTTTGATATCGTGATTCCGCTTCTTCGGCCGAGCCTTATCGGATCGGTGCTGCTCGTCATTGCTCCGACTATTTCGGAAATCTCGCTTTCTTCACTGCTCTGGTCCGTGCGGAACGAGACCATCGGAACCATCGTGTACTCCGCGCAGGAGGAAGGCAAGATCCTCCGGACGGCAGCGCTCGCGGTCACCCTGATCGTTCTCGTTGTCGTCATCAACTTTATCGCACAGCATTTTTCGGAGCGCCGCGGCCTTCTGCATGAGGAGAAAAACCATCCTTTCCACTGAGAAAACAGGCCGTTTTGCGGCTGCTGCCCGGTTCTGAGAAAATCCGGCCTTCCGCGGACGCCCTTCTGTGAGCGCACTGCGCCGGCAATAGATCTATAAAAGGTATGAATGTATGGGAAAACTTGTCATTGATCATCTTGTGAAAAAATTTGAAGATGTGACAGCGGTCAATCACGTTTCCTTCACGGTGGAGGACGGGGAATTCCTCACAGTCGTCGGACCCTCCGGCTGCGGCAAGACAACGCTTCTGCGCATGATCGCCGGCTTCACGGAACCGACTCACGGGAGTATCCGGATCGATGATGATGTTCTGTTCGACTCGGATAAGCATATGCATGCCGTCGCTCCGGAAAACCGGGGGATCGGGATGGTCTTCCAGACCTACGCGGTCTGGCCGCATATGAATGCCTATAACAATGTCGCCTATCCCCTGAAGATCCGGAAAGTCCCGAAAGCGGAAATACGGACAAGAGTGGCGGAAGCGCTCCGACTGGTTCATCTGACCGGATATGAGAAGAGGATGGCGTTTGAGATGTCCGGCGGACAGCAGCAGAGAGTCGCTCTCGCGAGGGCTCTCGTCGGAAACCCGAGAGTGCTGCTTCTCGACGAGCCTTTCTCCAACCTTGACGCCGTTCTCCGGGAGGAAATGTCCGCGGAAGTCAAGGAAATCCAGAAAAAACTGGGGATCACCGTCATCCATGTCACGCACGACCAGAAGGAAGCGATGGCGATGTCTGACCGCATCGCCGTCATGAAGGACGGCAATCTCATCCAGCTGGCGACGCCGCAGAAGATCTATAACCGCCCGGCGTGCACCTTTGTTGCCGGATTCATCGGCTCTGCCAATATCGTTCCCGCCCTCAAAAATCCCTCCGGCCGTCCGGATTCGGAGGGCATGATGTCCGTGACGCTGCCGGGTGACGCGGAATTGCGCGTACCCTATGTGCGGTCTGACATCACAGAGGGATATGTGACATTCCGCTCGCATCAGGTCCGCTTTGATCAGGAAGGTATGATCACCGCGGAAGTGAAGGGAAGCCAGTACCACGGGAACAGCATCACCTATATCATGAAACTGGCGGACGGAACGCGCATTAAGATGCTCACCGGAGCCTCCGAACACTACGAGATCGGGCAGATGATCCCGCTGACGGCGGAAGACGCGGTCTGGCTGGATGAATGAGATCTTTCAGGCATGTAGTCTTTAGTTCATGTGTCATTTCAGATACAAAAAACGGAGCCGCAATCATGCGGCTCCGTTTTTATGGAGAATACAGGGCTCGAACCTGCAACAACTCACACGTGAAGCGAGTGCTCTCCCATTGAGCTAATTCTCCGTCAGTGATTATAGCACAGGGGTCTGAAAAATGTAAACCCATAAGGAGAAAAAACTTGGGATGCCGGAAATCCTCCCGTCATCCGCGGTTGCCTGCCGCAGGGACAATAGTGTATACTGAAAATCAATAACGACAATCTTTTCCGCATATAAGGAGGAATGAAAAATGAAGATCGGCTGGGGTTCAGATCACGCAGGTGTTGTTCTCAAAAGAGAACTCATGGCATATATGGAAGAAAAAGGATATGAAAATGTTGACTACGGCAACTATGACGAAAATGACCGCACGGACGATTATCCGGAATTCGGCCGCAAAGTCGGCGAAGCCGTCGCCGCGGGCGAAGTGGAGCAGGGCGTCCTGATCTGCGGGACCGGCATCGGCATTTCCCTGACCGCCAATAAAGTTCCGGGAATCCGCGCTGCAGTCTGCTCGGAGCCCTATTCGGCACATATGGCCAAGCTTCATAACAACGCCAACATAATTGCCTTCGGCGCGCGCGTCGTCGGCAGGGATCTGGCAAAGATGATCCTTGACGAGTTCTTCGGAACCGAATTCGAGGGCGGCCGTCATCAGAGAAGAGTGGATCAGATCATGGCGACGGAGGCATTTTACTCCAAGAAGGCGGGCGAAGAATGAACTGCGGAAACGGAAAAAAGGCGCCCGCGCTTGTGATCATGGCAGCCGGTATGGGCAGCCGATACGGCGGGCTGAAGCAGATCGATCCGGTGGACGCATTCGGTCACATCCTGATGGATTTTTCCATCTATGACGCCGCGAAAGCGGGATTCGGCGAAGTTGTCTTTATCATCCGCAAGGAAAATGAAGCGCTTTTCCGTGAAGCCATCGGCAACCGTGTAGAGAAGAAAATGCGTGTGCATTATGTCTTCCAGGACATCGCGGATATTCCGGAAGGATTTGCAGTGCCGGAAGACCGTGTGAAGCCCTGGGGAACAGGGCATGCCGTCCTCGCGGCGAGAAATGTGATCGACGGCCCGTTTGCCGTCATCAACGCGGATGACTTCTACGGTCGGGAGGCGTTTCAGATCCTTTATGATTATCTGACGGCTCATGAAGACGATGAGAAGTACCGCTATGTGATGGCAGGCTATGTGCTCGGAAACACGCTGACGGACAACGGCTCGGTTTCGAGAGGCGTCTGCGCGGTGGACGGGGACGGATTCCTCTCGGACATCCACGAGAGAAAAAAGATCGTCCGCACAAAAGAAGCGCCCGGCGCCGCCTATACCGAAGATGACGGAGCGACCTGGATCCCGCTTCCGGACACCAGCGCCGTTTCTTTAAATGTCTGGGGATTTACGCCCTCTTTCCTCAAAGAGCTGGAAGCACGCTTTCCGGCGTTTCTTGAGGAGGCGCTCCGCACGGATCCGCTGAAAGGGGAATTCTTCCTGCCGTCGGTCGTCGACTCCCTGATTAAAGAGGGGAAGGCAACCGCTGCGGTCCGGATGACGCCCGACAAGTGGTACGGCATCACTTATAAAGAAGACAAACCTCAGGTGGAACAGGCGATCCTCCGGATGGAGGAAGAAGGCATTTACCCGAAGGAGTTCTGAAAACGGATACATTTGCCCGGGATTGTACCTCGATTTGAGTGTTCCAGGTGATTACAATGAGAGTACACGCATACCGCAGTCATTACGACTGCGGTATGTTGACGGCTTGAAATCGGGAGTGAACATGACAATCTGGGAAATTATCGTAATCGCCACAGGGCTCTCCCTGGACGTATATGCATACTGCCTCTATAAAGGGGCGATGCTTTCGGAACTGAATAAAGTGCAGATCGCCAAAATGTGCGGTCTGTTTACAGCCTTTCAGACTGCGGCAGTCTTTATCGGAAGCCTGGTGCGGTACATCCCTTTTGTGGATACGGGATACCGCCGCGCCGGAAATGTCTGGTTTATTCTGTCCGCCGCGCTGTTCTTTGCGGTCGGCGGCATCATGATCAGCCGGGCGGCACGCGGGAGAAAGATGATCCTCATCGAGAGACTGGAAAATCACTACAATTTCCGGATGATTCTGGTCTGGTGCCTTGTTGCGTCCATTGACGCGTTTATTGCAGGCATCGGTTTTGCAGTCCTTTCGGCGGAGCTTCTGCAGCTGCTGATCGTCACCGCTCTGACTTCCGTCATTGCGGTCGTCGGCGGCATTTATGCAGGATACCGCTTAGGGTGCGCCTCACGAAACCGCTTTGTGACCATCGGCGGTTGCATCCTGCTTGCGGGAGGCGCGGACGTTCTTCTCCGGTTCTTTATGGCCTGATGTCTGAACGGTTTGCCTGGAGCAGACCAGACCGCCCGGCGGTATTTTTTTATGGCAGACGATGATCTGCCGGCAGAAGTGAGAGAAAATACGGTTATGATAAAAATGATAGGGCTCGACCTTGACGGGACTTTCCTTGACAGCAATAAACATATCCCGGAGGAAAATATCCTCGCCGTTTCGGAAGCGCTTGAGAGGGGCATCTGTGTCCTTCCGGTCACGGGAAGGCCTTTCGGCGCCGTACCGGAGGAGATCCTTACCTGTGTGCCCTTCCGCTACTGTATAGCGTCGGGAGGCGCCTGTCTGTATGATCTGAAAGAAAACAAAAAGATCTTTGAAGAGCTGATTCCCGCTGCATTTGCGGAAGAAGTTGCGTCGGCTCTCATCGATGCCGGTTTTCTTGTCAATATTTTCGTGGACGGCACAGGGTACATCAATGCCCACGAACACGAGGCGGCCATCGCCCTGGCACCGACGGAGGCCTCCCGCAACTATATGCGTCTTTTCCGGAAGCCTGTTCCGGATATTATGGAGATCCTGCGGTCTTCTCCGCGGGGGATCGAAAAGCTGACCGCAGCGTCGCCGCGGGGAGAAGACGGGCTCTTTTCGAGGGCGGAGGAACTGCGGGAGGTGCTGAAGCCGTATGAAAGCGGTCTCAATATTATGTACAACACCGAGATCAATATTGAGATCCAGAGCGACCGCGCCGTAAAAGGGGGCGCGATGCTCCGCCTCGGTGAGATGCTTGGCATCACACAGGAAGAGACCATGGCAGCGGGAGACTCAGACAATGATCTCGAGATGCTGGAGACGGTCCGGATCGGTGTCGCGATGGAAAATGCAAACGACGGGGTCAAGGCCGCCGCGGACTTCATTACACTCGACAATGACAGCGCCGGCGTCGCTTATGCGATCCGTAAATTTGCGCTCTGAACAGAATACAGAACCGAAAAACTCTCTTCCATGGAATTGGAAGAGAGTTTTTTGTTCCGGGTGAATTCACTTACTGTAAAACAGCATCCCTGCCCCATCCTCCCACGCTCACGCGTCGTCCCCCGGAGCCCATGCGGAAAGCTGTTCAAACCGAAAGGCAAGCGTCTCCGGGCTCCTTTGGCGAATGTCGCTTGGGAGGATGGGGCAGGGTGCTGTTAATATCAGATGTGACCGGCCGGATCCAGAAGATCGTATACTGAGTGGGACAGCAGATACTTGTAAGCTTCGTGCAGTTCATCGGCGGAGCAGCTGATGCTGCCGCAGATCCATTCCCCAATAAGATGAGAGAGGCCTGAGGAAAAATAGTCCGCGATGCGCTCGCGGGTCAGAACGCCTGCTGCCGGGTGCTGCAGGGAATGTTCCGAAAGTGCTCTCAGGAAAGTATCATAGAGATATTTGTCGAACAGCATGCGGAAAGAATTGGGCCCTTCAATCGCGTACACTTTCTTATAAAACCCCTTTTCCATCTCAAGACATCGCAGCAGCATGAGGATCGCGTCGGAATCCATCCCGTGATCCACCATGAGGTCTACCTGCGAGGCGATCTCCGTCATAAAGATCCACTCCACGACTTCATATTTGTCCTGAAAATGTTTGTAGAAGGTCGGACGGATAAGACCGGCCTCGTCGGTGATCATCCGGATCGTGATCTTCGCGAACGGCATATGCGCAAGAAGTCTTTTAAAGCAGTCCGCCAGTAATTCTTTTGTGAGGTCCCCTCTTGTCTCCATGCGCACCATTATATACGAAAGAAGGGAGAGAAGCAAACCGCGTTTGTCCTGGAAGAAGTGATCCGGGGCAGGGAGTGCGGGGATAAATGACTCCCGGGATTATTGTGTAAAATGTCGGATTTGCCGCAGAAACACTCCTGAATGTAATAGTTTTGTAACAAATCGTCACAACTTCATTGATTTAATGCAATATTTGTGTTAACATATTCATCGAAATCGTAAATTGTGATAGTAAGGAGTAGTTTTTTTTATGAATAAAAAGTTTCTTTGTGTTCTTCTGACTGCGTCGATCGCCATGTCAACCATGGTCACCGCCTACGCAGACAAAGAGTCCGACCTCAAAGAACAGAAAAGCGCCGCGCAGGAAGAACTCGGCGAAGCCAACGCGGTGCTGAATTCCCTCGTTGAACAGCAGCATGAAGTGCAGGCGGAGATCGATGACATCAATGCCGACATCGTCGACATGATCGTACAGATCGATCAGGCGAAAGAAGATATCGCCACGACGGAAAAGCTTCTTGTCGAAAAACAGGCGGAAATCGATGCCACACAGGCGGAGATCGACAGTACGCAGAAAGAAATTGAGGATACGGAAGCCGAGATCGAAGTAACGAAGGAAAATCTCGCTGAAGCGGAGGCCCGCCGTGATAAACAATATGAAGATATGAAGAAGCGCATCCAGTTCATCTATGAGAACGGAGGCGATATGGGCTGGGCAGCCATGATCCTCAAGGAACAGGATATCGCCGCTTTCTTCAACAAGGCGGAATATACCGAAAGACTTCACGAATATGACAGAGAACAGCTTGAGGCTTATATCGAGACGATCCATGAAATAGAGGATCTGGAAGCGGAACTGGAAGCGGAAAAAGCGCAGCTTGAACAGGAAAAGGCGGCGCTGGAAGAACAGAAAACCCTTCTTGAACAGCAGAAAGCGGAACTCGAGGAGCAGAAAGAATTCTACGAGGCGCAGAAAGCCGGTCTTGAGGAAGATGAACGCGCGCTGGAAGCAAAGCTCTCGGAAGCGAAAGCGCAGAACGAGGACTATGAGGTCCGCATCGCTACGGCCAATGAGCAGGCCGCACGGATCCGTTCCCTGATCTCCCAGTACAATGCTGAGTTGGAGAGAATCGAGGAAGAGAGACGCAGAGCTGCGGAAGAAGCGGCAAGAAAAGCACGCGAAGAAGAGGAAGCACGCCAGAGGGCAGCTGAAGAAGCGCGCCGTGAGGAAGAAGAACGGCAGGCACGTGAAAATGCGGCAGCAGCGGAATCCTCCGAGAACGCGGAGAGTGAGAGGGCGGAATCTTCGGAAGAGACTTCCCGCACGGAAAGCACCGCTTCTGCTTCGGAGAGCAGTTCCGGCAGATCGTCGGAATCTTCCGAATCAGAGAGCGCAAGCCCGGAGAGCAGTTCCAACAGCTCCAGCTCAAGTCCGAGCAGCTCCAGCTCCGGCAGTTCTTCCAGCAGCTCAAGCAGTTCTTCGAGCAGCTCCGGCAGTTCTTCCAGCAGCTCCAGCGACGCGGAACTGGAAAATGCGGGACGCGCCAACGCTTCGAGCTATTCCAAATATGAATCTTATAGCGGTGACAATTACTCCTCTTCGGGAGTGTCCGGAAGCACGATCGTTTCCTACGCCCGCCAGTTCCTCGGCAATCCGTATGTCTGGGGCGGCAATTCCCTCACCAACGGCTGCGACTGCTCGCATTTCGTTTACCTTGTTCTGAAAAATACCGGCGCGTACAGCGGCGGGTACAGAACCTCCGGCGAATGGCCGTACGCGGGCAAGAAAGTCAGCTCCCTGTCCGAGGCGCGTGCCGGCGACGTCATCGTCTATTCCGGCCACGTGGCGATCTACGACGGAAACGGCAAGATCGTTGAGGCGAAGGGCGCCAAGTGGGGCATCACCAACGACCGCAGCGCGAGCTACAAGACGATCCTCGCGATCAGAAGATTTACATGATCATTAGGTGATTATTACCAAAAATAAAAGACAGTCAGGGAACCGGTTTCAGACCGGTTCCCTTTCTGTCTGACAAAAATACTTGTATAATCTCTGTGAAAAATGTATAGTAATGGTTATCGGAAACGAATTGCGGATTCGGAAAACATTCCGACAATTCCGTTTGCCGGAATCTGATGCGGGGATTTCGGAAGAGACTTCGCAGACGGAATCATCAGAGGTGGTTTCATGACCAGACAGGAATACTTAGAACGCAAGCGCAGACACAAGAGGATCATGCGGATCCGGGCAGCGGTAAAAGCCGCTATTTATTTGCTCGCCGTACTGATCTGTGTTCTTGTTGTCATGGGCGCCGTTCGACTGGTAAAGAAAATCGCCGGACATTTCCATAAAGAACCCGAAGAGATCGTCACCGAAGAGCCGGTGATCGCAGGCGATACCGCTAAAAAACAGGCCATGACCAATCCCGTACAGGGTGAGGTCGGATGGAATTACGACGAGACCGGCTGGTGGTATAAGTACGACGACGGTACCCAGGCCGCGGATGGATGGAAGACCATCGACGGACAGCGCTATTATTTTACGGACACCGGGTATCTCGCCAAAGGCTGGGTCGAAGTGGACGGCGACGACTATTTCTTTAAGGACAGCGGCATCCAGGATCCGAATGCGCATCTCAAGAGAGTCGCGTTGACCTACGACGACGGTCCGGCCGAGACGACGAGAGTGATCCTTGACACGCTGGAGCAGTACAATGCCAAAGCGACGTTCTTTGTCGTCGGCACCCAGGCGGAATACTACGATGATGAGCTTCGCCGCGAAGTGGAGCTTGGCATGGAAGTCGGCAGCCATACATACGACCATGATACGCTTTATGGCGCGGACGCCGAATTTATCCGCAACACCATGGAGAAAAACGACAGGACGATCCAGGAGATCGCCGGTATCACGCCCGAGATCATGAGACCTACAGGCGGCGGCTACGACGCCACGGTCCGGGAAAATGTCGGCAAGCCGATGCTGATCTGGGACGTGGACACGCTGGACTGGTACACGAAGGACCCGGAGAACACCTATAACGTTATCATGGACGAGATCCAGGACGGATCCGTCATCCTGATGCATGATATCTGGAAAGCGACGGGAGAGGCGACCCAGAAAATCGTTCCGGCGCTCATCGAACAGGGCTACAAGCTGGTGACCGTGAGCGAACTGGCCAGGGCAAACGGCTTTGAACTCGAGGACGGCGTCCCCTATTATTCCTTCTATCCGGCGGATTCTCCCGCGAACCAGAATGCGGGCAGCGGGGAGGAGTCCCCGGAGGAATCCGGAGAGTCAGCGGAAGAGAGCAGTGAGGAATCCGCGGAGGGATAATCCGCAGGTCACGAGGACAGAACACAGGAGCTGTTCCCAAAACAGAATACGGGGCTGTTTCCGAATACAGCTGAAAAAGAGAGTTCCGATGATCCGGGGCGAAGTGCCCGGAAGAAATTCATCGGAACTCTCTTTTTACGGACCGGGAAAAACCGGTCTTTTTTTATGTCAGTCTGACTTCAGTTGTGAGACGCGCGTCTGCGCATTCTGGAATCCAGGATCTTTTTGCGGATCCGGAGATTCTTCGGCGTGATCTCCAGCAGCTCGTCGGTGTCGATGAAGTCGAGAGCCTGCTCAAGGGACAGGATCTTCGGCGGGACGAGCTTCAGCGCGTCATCCGAGCCGGAGGCGCGGGTGTTGGTCAGATGCTTCATTTTGCAGACATTGACCTCGATGTCTTCATTTTTCGGGTTCTCCCCGACGACCATGCCCGCGTAGACTCTTTCACCCGGGCTGATGAAAAGGCTTCCGCGCTCCTGCGCCGCGAACAGGCCGTACGTCACGGCGTCGCCATCCTCGAAAGCGATCAGGGAACCCTGCTTGCGGTAGGCGATGTCGCCCTTGTAAGGCGCGTATTCGTCAAATACCGTATTCAGGACGCCTGTGCCTTTTGTGGAAGTCAGGAACGTGCCGTGATAGCCGATCAGGGCTCTCGCCGGAATGGAGAATTCCAGGCGGGAAGTCCCGTTCGCGAGGGTCGTCATGCCCTGCAGCTCACCCTTTCTCTCCGAAAGCTGTCCGATGATCGTGCCGGCAAATTCCTCCGGAATATCGACGTAGGCAATTTCCATCGGCTCAAGCTTTTTGCCGCGCTCATCCGTGTGGAAAATGACTTCGGGCTTGCTGACCGCGAATTCGTATCCCTCCCGGCGCATGGTCTCGATGAGAACGGAGAGATGCAGCTCGCCGCGGCCGGAGACCTTGAATGTATCGGTGTTGTCCGTATCTTCCACCCGGAGGCTCACGTCCGTATTCAGCTCACGGAAGAGCCTGTCGCGGATCTGGCGGGAGGTGCAGTAATCGCCCTCCTGGCCCGCCAGCGGACTGTCATTGACGATAAAGTTCATGGAGATCGTCGGTTCCGTGATCTTCTGGAACGGGATCGCGTCAATGGCGTCCGGCGCGCACAGCGTGTCGCCGATCATGAGGTCCGGAATGCCGGAGATCGCGACGATCGAGCCGATGCCCGCTTCTTTGACGTCTTTCCGCTCGAGGCCGCTGAACTCATAGAGTTTCGTGATGCGTTCCTTCTGCTGCAGCGAAGGATCGTGGAAGTTGACGCGGACGATATCCTGATTCACCCGGATGGAGCCGTTGTCGACCTTGCCGACGCCGATCCTTCCGACATATTCGTTGTAGTCGATCGTGGAGATGAGGACCTGCGTTCCGGCCTCCGGATCGCCCTCCGGGGCGGGGATATATTCGAGAATGGTGTCGAAAAGAGGTTTGAGATCGACCGCTTCATCGCTGAGCTCCCGGACGCAGGTGCCCTGCTTCGCGGAGGCGTAGATGAACGGGCAGTCCAGCTGCTCGTCGGAGGCGTCGAGATCCATCATGAGCTCCAGGGTCTCGTCCACGACTTCCTCCGGGCGCGCGTCCGGACGGTCGATCTTGTTGATGCAGACGATGACCGGCAGATCGAGATCCAGAGCCTTTTTCAGGACGAATTTAGTCTGGGGCATGGTCCCCTCGAAGGCGTCTACAAGAAGGATGACGCCGTTGACCATTTTCAGGACACGCTCCACCTCGCCGCCGAAATCCGCGTGGCCGGGCGTGTCGATGATGTTGATCTTGACGCCGTTGTAATCGATGGCGGTATTTTTGGAGAGGATCGTTATGCCGCGCTCTCTCTCGAGGTCATTGGAATCCATCACGCGCTCCCGGACTTCCTGTCCGGCGCGGAAGACGCCGCTCTGGCGGAGCATGGCGTCGACGAGGGTCGTCTTGCCGTGATCGACGTGCGCGATGATCGCTATATTCCGTATATCGTTTCTTTTGATCTTCATGAAATTTCCTCAGCCGATTTTATGATAAATATAAAAAATACTTCAAACTTCGCTATTTTAGCATGTTTGAAGTATTCTTGCAATTGCGCGGAGAAAGTTATTTTCGGAAATACGCGACGACGTCTTCGTAAGAGAGCGATCCTCCGTAGATGGAGAGGGCGGAGCCGATCGTAACATCGAGGGAATTTCCGGAAATGGCGCGGATCCGCTCAAGATCCTCAAAGGACGAAATACCGCCCGCGTAGGTGACCGGAAAGTTTCCGACGGAGGAAAGAATGCCGATCAGGTCCTCGTCGGCGCCTGCCGATTTTCCCTCCACATCGACCCCGTGTACGAGAAATTCATCGCAGTAGGAGGCGAGGTCGCCAAGAAGGCGGGGCGTCACTTCCGTGTCGGTGAATTTCTGCCACCGGTCCGTCACGATGTAATACCGGCCGTCTCTTTTCCGGCAGCTCAGATCCAGCACAAGATGCCGCTGCCCGGCTGTCCGCACGATCTTTTCGAGGTGATCGTACACGATATGTCCGTCGGCAAATACATAGGAAGTCACGATCACATGGCTCGCGCCCGCGTCCAGCCACTCCCCGGCGGTATCCGGCGTTATGCCGCCGCCCACCATCATGCCCTCGGGAAAATGCTTAAGCGCGAGAAGCGCCTGTTTCCGGGTCTCCTCATAATAGGGAGAAGTGCGCGGATTGAGCAGGATAATGTGTCCTCCCGGGAGCCGGTCCTTTCGGAACAGGGACGCGAAATATCCGGCGTCCTGCTCCGAGACGTAGTTTTCCGCGGCGCGGTCACCCTCGTCGCGGAGCGTGCCCCCGACGATCTGCTTGACGCGGCCGTTGTGAATATCAATACATGGTCTGAGCTTCATGGTTCACCGTGCGCGATCAGCCGATGACATCGCTCATCGTGTAAAGGCCTGCCGGTTTTCCTGCGAGGAATTTGGCTGCCGCAGCCGCTCCTTTCGCAAAAATGGCGCGGGAGAAAGCGGAGTGGGAGATCCGGATGACCTCATCCTGTCCGGCAAATACAACTTCGTGTTCGCCGACTACCGTGCCGCCGCGCAGAGAGGAGATGCCGATCTCCGCTTTCGGGCGCGCCATGGAGCGCGCGGAGCGGTCATAGACGTAATCGACCTCTTCGTCCAGCGCGCCGCGGATCCCGTCCGCGAGCAGCAGGGCGGTGCCGCTGGGGGCGTCGAGTTTGCGGCGGTGATGCATTTCCTCGACTTCGATGTCAAAGCCCGCGGGATAGAGCACTTTCGCTGCTTCCGCGGTGAGCTTCAGGATCGTGTTGATCCCGAGGGACATATTGGCGGAGCGGAGAATGGCGATTTCCCCGGAAGCCTCCCTCACTTTGGCGAGCTGCTCCTCCGTAAGGCCCGTCGTGCACAGCACCAGGGGCAGTTTCCTTTCCACACAGTAATCCAGAAGGGAATCCACGGCCTTTGCGGTGGAGAAATCGACGACTGCGTCCGCTTCTTCCGTGCAGTCCTTTTTGTCGATGTATACCGGGAACGGCCTTGTGTCGTCGTCGACCGCGTCGAGCCCCGCGACGATGGAAAGATCCGGGTCCTGCGCCGCGATTTCCGCCACGACGTGGCCCATGTGTCCGCTGCATCCGTGAAGAATGATCCGTGTCATAGAAAAACCTCCGTTTAAGCGCTTCCGCGCGGCGGGATGCCTGCCGCGGAAGATTGTGAACATTTGAAACCTATTCTAAGATACAAGGTATGGAAAATCAACTTCTATATTGGTATAATGATATCAGAAAAGGACGTCCGGAAAACGGAACGGACAGAAACTAAGAGAAAGGAACGGCAAGATCTATGAAGTACATCATCAGCGGAAAAAACATCAACGTCTCTGACGAACTGCGCGATGCGATTACAGGAAAGCTCAGCAAGCTTGAGAAATACTTCACCCCGGATACCATAGTCAATGTCACGCTCAGCGTCGAAAGAGAGCGCCAGAGCATTGAAGTGACGATCCCGGTCAAAGGAAGCATCATCCGCTCGGAGCAGACAAGCAATGATATGTATGTTTCCATCGACCTTGTGGAGGAGGTACTGGAGCGTCAGATCCTGAAATACAGAAGAAAGATCATCGACAGACATCAGGGCGGTGAAAACCTCGCGAAAGCATTCATGGAAAATGAGACCCATGAAGAGGAAAATGCGATCAAAATCGTTCGCGACAAGAAATTCGACATCAAGCCGATGTATCCGGAAGATGCGTGCATTCAGATGGAACTTCTCGGCCATTCGTTCTTCGTGTTCATCAACGCGGATACGGATGAGACCAATGTAGTATACAAGAGAAAAGGCGGCACATACGGTCTGATCGAGCCGGAGGACTGATCATTTATGGGATTTGCTGATTTATTATTCGGTACTCACAGCGAGCGGGAGATCAAGCGGATCATGCCGCTCGTGAAGAAAATCGAATCGATGAGACCGGCGATGCAGGAGCTCTCCGATGAGGAGCTCCGCGCAAAGACCGGGGAATTCAAAGAGCGTCTCGCCGGAGGTGAGACGCTCGACAGTCTGCTCCCGGAAGCGTTTGCGGTGGTCCGCGAGGCGGCGAAGCGCGTTCTCGGGATGGAACACTTTGAAGTACAGCTGATCGGCGGCATTATCCTGCACCAGGGACGCATCGCGGAGATGCGTACCGGTGAAGGAAAAACGCTGGTGGCGACGCTTCCGTCGTATCTCAACGCGCTGGAAGGCAAAGGCGTCTGCGTCGTCACGGTCAACGATTATCTGGCGGCCCGTGACGCGGAGTGGATGGGAAAAGTCCACGAGTTCCTCGGCCTTACTGTGGGATGCGTCCTGCAGTCCATGAAATCGGACGAGCGCCGCGCGCAGTACGGATGCGACATTACCTATATCACGAACAACGAGCTGGGGTTTGACTATCTGCGCGACAACATGGTCATTTACAAAGAGCAGCTCGTACAGAGAGGTCTGCATTACGCGATCATCGACGAGGTCGACTCGGTCCTCATCGACGAGGCGCGCACGCCTCTCATCATTTCCGGACAGAGCGGAAAATCCACCAAGATCTACGAGGTCTGCGATATTCTTGCCAGGCAGCTGCACCGAGGCGAGGCGTCCGGCGAGATGACCAAGATGACGGCCATCATGGGTGAAGAGATCGTCGAGACGGGCGACTTCATCGTCAATGAAAAGGATAAGATTGTCACGCTCACGGAGCAGGGCGTTAAAAAGGTCGAGGATTTCTTCCATATCGAAAATCTTTCGGATGCGGAGAACCTGGAGATCCAGCACAACATCAACCTGGCGCTGCGGGCGCATTATCTTATGTTCCGCGACCAGGACTACGTCGTGCAGGATGATCAGGTCCTCATCGTCGATGATTTCACCGGCCGCATCATGCCGGGCAGACGGTATTCCGACGGTCTGCATCAGGCCATTGAGGCGAAGGAACACGTCAATGTCAAGCAGGAGAGCAAAACGCTTGCAACGATCACGTTCCAGAACTTCTTCAATAAATTTGATAAAAAATGCGGCATGACCGGTACGGCGCTGACGGAAGAAGAGGAATTCCGGGATATTTACGGGATGGACGTCATCTCGATCCCGACCAATGTCCCCGTGGCCCGCAAAGACCTGGACGACGCTGTTTTCAAGACCAAAAAGGAAAAATACAAAGCCGTCGTGGACGCGGTGCGCGAGGCGCATGACCGCCAGCAGCCGGTCCTTGTCGGCACGATCACCATCGAGGTGTCGGAGCTGCTCTCCCGTATGCTAACGAAAGCAGGCATCAGACACAACGTGCTGAACGCCAAGTTCCATGAGAGAGAAGCGGAGATCGTAGCGCAGGCCGGACAGGCGGGCGCGGTCACGATCGCGACCAATATGGCAGGCCGAGGCACCGATATCAAGCTCGACGATATTTCCCGCGCGGCAGGCGGCCTTAAGATCATCGGCACGGAGCGCCACGAGGCGAGACGTATCGACAACCAGCTCCGGGGCCGTTCCGGACGTCAGGGCGACCCGGGCGAATCGCGTTTCTACATTTCTCTGGAAGACGACCTCATGAGGCTGTTCGGATCGGAGCGGCTGATCAGTGTATTTGAAGCGCTGAAGGTTCCGGAAGGCGAACAGATCGAGCACAAGATGCTCTCCTCAGTGATCGAGAAAGCCCAGAAGAAGATCGAGAGCAACAACTTCGGAATCCGCAAAAACCTGCTGGAATACGACCGCGTCAACAACGAGCAGCGCGAAGTCATCTACGACGAGCGCCGCAGCGTCCTGAACGGCGACAACATGCGGGATTCCATGTTCCACATGATGTCGGATGTCATCGAGCGCAAGGTCGATATGTGCATCAACGAGGACATGGACAGCTCCGAGTGGGATTACGCCGAACTCAATCAGGCGATTCAGCCCATCATTCCGGTGAAGACGATCACGCCGGAATCTGTCCGGGGCATGAAGAAGAGCGAACTCAAGCAGAGGCTGAAGGAAGAAGCGACGCGCCTCTACGAGGCCAAAGAAGCGGAATTCCCGGATCAGGACAAGATCCGCGAACTCGAGCGCGTTGTTCTCCTCAAGGTTGTTGATGCAAGATGGATGAACCATATCGACGATATGGAACAGCTCCGCCAGGGCATCGGACTTGCGGCCTACGGCCAGCATGACCCGAAGGTGGAATACCGCATCGTCGGCTATCAGATGTTCGAGGAGATGTCCAACGCGATCCAGGAGGAGACGCTGAAGCTCATGTATCACGTCCGCGTAGAGCAGAAAGTGGAGCGCGAAGAAGTCGCGAAGCCGATGGCTACCAACAAGGACGAGGGCTCCGTGGCGAAACCGGTCGTCAGGAAAGACAAGAAAGTATATCCGAACGATCCGTGCCCGTGCGGCAGCGGAAAGAAGTACAAGAACTGCCACG
>SVDL01000143.1 GCA_015057835.1 Lachnospiraceae bacterium | reverse complement strand
CGATGAGGAATGGCTCATCAACTTCAAAAATGAGACCCACAACCACCCGACGGAGATCGAACCTTTCGGCGGTGCCGCCACATGCCTTGGCGGCGCGATCCGCGACCCGCTCTCCGGAAGAACTTATGTATATCAGGCGATGCGCATTACCGGCGCCGCCGACCCGACCCGCCCCCAGAGCGAGACCCTTCACGGAAAGCTTCCGCAGAAGAAGATCGTCCGCGACGCGGCGAAGGGCTACAGTTCCTACGGCAACCAGATCGGTCTTGCCACCGGCTATGTCAAAGAGCTGTACCACCCGGATTATGTGGCGAAGAGAATGGAGATCGGCGCGGTCATGGGCGCCGCTCCGAGAAGAGCCGTTATGCGTGAGACTTCCCGTCCGGGCGACGTGATCATTCTCCTCGGCGGGGAGACCGGCCGCGACGGCATCGGCGGCGCTACCGGTTCTTCGAAAGTCCACACCGAGGCCTCCATTGAGGTCTGCGGCGCGGAAGTCCAGAAGGGTAACGCCCCCACAGAGCGCAAGCTCCAGAGACTGTTCCGCCGGGAAGAGGTCAGCATCCTCATCCGCAAATGCAACGATTTCGGAGCCGGCGGCGTTTCCGTCGCCATCGGTGAGCTCGCGGACGGCCTGGAGATCGAGCTGGACGCTGTTCCGAAGAAATATGCCGGCCTTGACGGGACGGAGATCGCGATCTCCGAATCCCAGGAGCGCATGGCTGTCGTAGTCGCGCCGGAAGACGTTGACGCCTTCATGGCATTTGCCAAAGAAGAAAATCTCGCCGCGACCGTCGTTGCGCATGTCACGGAAGATCCGCGCCTCGTCATGCACTGGAGAGGAAATGAGATCGTGAATCTCAGCCGCGCTTTCATGAACACCAACGGCGCGCACCAGGAGGCGAAGATCGCCGTCGATCTGCCGGTCAGAGCCGACTGCATGATCGGTAAAAAGGAACCCGTGGAAAATGTCCGCGAAAAATGGCTGAATACCCTCGCCGACCTCAACGTCTGCTCGCAGAGAGGCCTTGTGGAACGCTTTGACGCCTCCATCGGCGCAGGTTCCGTCCTCATGCCCTACGGCGGCAAATATCAGCTCACCGAGACCCAGGCTATGGTGGCCAAAGTCCCGGTCGCAAACGGCGATACCACGACAGTAACCATGATGAGCTACGGATTTGATCCCTATCTGTCCAGCTGGAGCCCATATCACGGCTCCGCGTGGGCGGTCACTTCCTCTGTGGCGAAGATCGTCGCCGCAGGCGGGGATTACAGCAAGATCCGTTTTACGTTCCAGGAATATTTCCGCAGAATGACGGAGGATCCGCACCGCTGGAGCCAGCCCTTCGCGGCACTCCTCGGCGCGTATAAGGCGCAGATCGGCTTCGGCCTGCCGTCCATCGGCGGCAAGGACTCCATGTCCGGCACCTTCGAGCACATCGACGTGCCGCCGACACTGGTATCATTTGCGGTAGACGTCGCGAAAGAAAAAGACGTCGTCACGCCGGAACTGAAAAAAGCCGGCAATCAGCTCGTCGTGCTGCACGCGGCAGCGGACGGCGATTCCATGCCCGATTTTGAGACCATTAAAAAGCAGTACGCGTTCCTTCACGAAGATATGCAGGCCGGAAATGTCGTTTCCGCATATGTCACCGACCGCTTCGGCATTGCCCCTGCGGTGACGAAGATGGCATTCGGCAACGGCCTCGGCGTCGCTTTTGAGGAAAATGTCAAAGCGGAAGACCTGTTCGTCCCGCAGTTCGGCGACATTGTCTGCGAGGTGAAGGAAAATGCATTTGCTGCGCTGAAAGGTGAATACGAACTTCTCGGCACCGTGATCCCGGAGGCGGAGATCCGTGTCGGCGGAGAGATCATTTCCCTGGAAGAGGCGAAGAAGACCTGGGAGCAGCCGCTCGAAAAAGTCTTCAAATCCGTCGCGAGCGAGGACAGCAGTGTACTGGAAACACCGTTCTACAAAGACGGTCCGGTCTATGTCTGCAAAAATAAGATCGCGAAGCCGCGCGTCTTCATTCCGGTCTTCCCGGGCACGAACTGCGAATATGACAGCCGCCGCGCGTTTGAGGCAGCCGGCGCGGAAGTGGAGACCTGCGTCTTCCGGAATATGACTTCCGAAGACATCCGCGAATCCGTCGACGCGTTCGCGCAGCACATTGCGAATGCCCAGATCATCATGTTCCCGGGCGGATTCTCCGCGGGCGACGAACCGGAGGGTTCGGCGAAATTCTTCGCCACCGCATTCCAGAACGCGAAGATCAAAGACGCTGTCATGAAGCTTCTGAACGAGAGAGACGGCCTGATCCTCGGCATCTGCAACGGCTTCCAGGCGCTCATTAAGCTGGGCCTTGTGCCGTACGGCGAGATCTGCGGACAGCAGCCGGATTCCCCGACACTGACCTTCAACACGATCGGCCGCCATATCTCGAGAATGGTCTACACCAAGATCGTAAGCAACAAATCCCCGTGGCTGGCCGGCGTAAATCCGGGCGATGTCATCGCCTCCCCGGCGTCCCACGGCGAAGGACGTTTCGTCGCGCCGCAGGAGTGGATCGACAGACTGTTCGCGAACGGACAGGTCGCGACGCAGTACTGTGATCCGGACGGCATCGTGACCATGGATGACACCGGGAACGTCAATGGCTCCTATGCATCCATTGAAGGCATCACGAGCCCGGACGGCAGGATCTTCGGCAAAATGGCGCATATCGAGCGCCGCGGCCGGGGCGTGGCGGTCAACATTTTCGGAGAGCAGGACATGAAGGTGTTCGTGTCCGGCGTGAAGTATTTCCGGTAAATAGCGGGATTCGGTTGATTCAGCTATTATTATCGAAATGTAAGATTTTCAGCGCCGGTGCAGCTGCCGGCGCTGTTTTCAGAAAGGCAGAAATGGCGAATTTTGATATTATGACCGACGACGGCCGGAAGCTGTTTCTCGGGTATGATCAGGAAAAAATGATCCGGCAGTACCATCTGAAACATGATGAGAAGTATCTGTACTTCTGGTTCTTCAGCAATCTTTACCGCATTGAAAAAGAAACCGGTTATGTGGAAGAGCGCCCGGAACTTATGACGCGGGAACAGTACCGGGAGAGCGGCGCGGAAGCGTTTGCGCGGGAAGATGAAAAATGGGTGCGGGCGGGAAATGAGCTCGCAATGACATTTTACGACATCTTGTGCTATGGGAAGGAAAATGCAGCCGCCACCTGCGAATATATCAATCTCAACAGCCTTGTCACGATGATCAGCGCCGCCGGTAATCCGGGAAAAGGAATGTTCGGAAAATATGAAAAACCGTTTGACGAGCATTCTGACGCTTTGGAAAAGGCACTGGTGAGGCTCGGCGGATGGAAAGAGGGCAAAGCAGATATTTCCTATGAGCTTCCGCTGTTTGATTTCATGAATGTCCGCTTCCAGCTGTGGCATGCGGACGAAGATTTCCCGCCCAGTGTGGTCGTATTTGTGGACACGGGGATCCTGCAGTTCATGCATTTTGAGACGGTATGGTATATGATGCACGGATTTATGTTCCGCCTGGAAAAAGAAATGAAGACTGCTCAGCAGAACTGAGCAGTCTTTTTTGTGGGTAATAAATGGCGGATCTTCAGGATAATTTCCGAAAAGCGGATCGCACAACGACAAATGCGGCCGCGGCCACCAGAAAATCCGCGATCGGTCCGGTCATGAGAACGCCGTCGATCCCGAAGAAACGAGGCAGGATGAGCAGAAGGAGGATCAGCACAAGCTGCTTCGAGAGTGAAATAATGACGCCGTTTTTCGGCTTTTTGATGGATACCATCGCGTTCATGGAGACCGGAAGGACACCGGCCAGAATGACAAGCAGCATGAACTCATGCATGTACCGCAGGGCAAATGCTTCATACCCGCCCGCACTGCTCCCGAAAAGCCGGAGGATCTGATAGGGGAAAATCCAGAAGCAGGCCGTCTCCAGCGCTCCAATGATAAAAGCGTATCTGTAAATGAGAAAGGCCGTTTCCTTGACTCTTTTATAATTGCCCGCGCCGAAGTTGAAGCCCATGATGGGCTGCCCGCCGATGCTGCATCCGATGATGGTGGAGTAGAAGAGAAAATTTACTTTGGTGACGACGCCTGCCGCGGCGAGCGACTCACTTCCTCCATACGAAGAAAGCGCTCCATAGTGACGGAGAGAACTGTTGAGAACGAGATTCATGATCAGCATGGCGGCCTGATTAAGGCTGCCGGCGGCCCCGATGGAAACGATCTGGGTGATCTTGTTTTTATTGACAGTGAAATGCCGTTTTGAAAGCGCTCCTGTCTTGAAGCGGAACATATAAACCGCGACCATGACGGCGGAGACGACCTGTCCGAGAACAGTCGCGATAGCCGCTCCTGCGATTCCTATATTGAGGG
>SVDL01000142.1 GCA_015057835.1 Lachnospiraceae bacterium | reverse complement strand
TTGCCCGTCAGGAGCGATTTGAGGTGTCCGGGAGCATTCCCGCCGATCGTTCCGTAGGAATCGAGATAATGATTGTGATGATAGGGATAATTCTCGGGTATGATCCGGTCCAGTGTCTCCAGAATATCCTTCTCGACACATGGAAGGCTCTCATTGACGGTGATCCCGGTCGTCGTATGTTCCGTGATACAGAAGCAAATTCCGTTCACTATACCGCTCTCCCGGACAAAATCCCGCACCTTGTCTGTGATCCGGATCAGTTCAAATTCCCGGTCCGCACAGACCATTTCTTCTTTCAACAGATATTTCATGTATTTAATACTCCTTCGAGCCAAGGAATCGCCTCGCATTTCTGTAATATATCTTTTCCCGTGTCTCCTCGGAGAAACCGAGGCTGTCCAGTCCTCTCCTGCTTCTCACAGGCCGGATCCGGGGTGACCCGGACCCGAACAGTATTTTGTCCGACAGGTTGTGCTCCACCCACAATTCGCCCATATCCTCCAGAAATACCTTCCTGTAGATCTGATAAGGACCGTCAAAATTCATCAGCGCAGTATTGGCGTAAGCATTCGGATACTTCAAAAGAAGTGCCGCCGTCTCCTGCACCCAGGGCCACCCCATATGAGTCAGGCAGAAATTGATGTCCGGGTACTGTGCGATGAGCGGCTCAAAATCAATCGGCCTGCTGTACATCGCCAAAGCATCTTTTTCGAATGAGAATCCTGCGTGAAAGATCACGGGTTTACCATACTCACTGCAAATATCCAGCATTGCGCGGAGTCTTGCGTCACCCGGATATATGTGCAGCCGGGCGGTATTGATATACAGTCCCCGCAGGCGGAGATCCGTAAACGCCCTTGTCAGTTCCGACGCCGCGTTTTTGTTGCGGGGATCAACGGCGGCAAAGCCGTAATAAAAATCGGGATCCAGTTCTATGATCCGGGCGATCTCATCGTTAGAGATCTCCGAATCCCCCGTTTCTGCAGAGCAATCCGAAGGCAGAAGAAAAACACCTGTTATCCCAGCGAGCAAATACTGCTTTTTCAGCAGTTCCATTCCGGACGGGTTCATCAAATGGTAATGCATGGCATCGCATCGACTTCGGAAGCGGTTTCTGTCCTGACAGATCGGTTCAAACAGAGCCGGTCTTATGTGTGCATCAATCAGCATGATCCTCCCTCTCTTTTCTTTATGATCGCGGCATCAGATCCCTGTTGCGCAGATAGAGCTCCCTGTACAACGGATAATGCTTTTTGTAGTATTCATGATTGTCCGCGTTCGGACAGATAATGATGCCCTCCGGCAGTGCATCCCTGAGTGCCGCGAAGTTCTCAAGCGCTCCGTCTCCAAGTGCCGCCAGCATGGCGTCTCCGAAGGAAGAGCATTGATACGGCTGCGGGATCCGGATCGGAATTCCTGCCATATCGGCAATGATTTGCATCCATGCCCGGTTCTTGGTGCCTCCTCCCGCAGTAATGACGGAAGTCGTAGGGACTCCCATCTCCTCAAAGAGCAGCAGATGCTGATAGGTCGAATATCCCACCGCCTCCAGCGCTGCGCGGTTGATCTCTTTGCGGGTATGCGACCCTCTGAGCCCGAAAAGCATACCGACGGCATCCGGATCCTGAATCGGGCTCCGCTCTCCGTAAATATATGGAAGCATGATCAGCCCTTCGGCACCTGCCGGTACCTCCGCGGCTTCTCTTGCCATTACACTGTAGGCATTCTCTCCCCCGGATGCCTCTGCGGCGAGCTCCTCACGGTAGAAAGTGTCCCGCACCCATCTGGTCAGCGTGCCGGCCGCGTTCGTCCCGTCACCGATACAGAACGTACCGGGTACGGTAAAGACCTTTCCGCCTTTGATGGATCCGTTTCCGTTCGGGGAGTGGTAGTCATCCAGAAAACGATCCACACAGTAGTAGAAAAACATCGACGATCCGTATTGGAAAAACGCGGTTCCAGGCTCCACCAGCCCTACGCTGATCGCCTCCGTAGTGGAATCCCCGGTTCCGGTGATGACCGGCGTCCCGGGGCAAAGGCCTGTTTCCTCTGCCGCTTTTTCTGTCACACCGCCTGCAATATCCGTCGACCAGGCCGCCGCCGCGATCTGATCGGGCCGGCAGTAGAGCCGGCAGTTCTCTTCATTCACGCTCCCGTCCGCGTTATAGAGGGGGCGGAAGGAGCCTTTGGCCAGAAACTGATCAATGACGTAATTTCCGGTAAGCTTTGCCGTGAGATAAGAACTTCCGGTGAGAAATTTGTACGTCTTCTCATAAACCTGCGGTTCGTGCCGTTTGATCCAGAGAATCTTAGTCGCTGTGTCCCCGGAACAGATCGGATGTCCGAACAGTTCATGCGCCCTCTCTTCCCCGTAGTACTCCGTCAGCCAGCGGATCTCCTCCGATGCCCTGGCATCGATCCCATACAGGATGGCTGGCCGCAGGGGTCTGCAGTTTTCGTCCACGGGCAGGCAGTCAGTTCCCAGCGTACTGGCTCCCACGCAGGCAATGTCGGCGGGATCGATGCCGGCTTCCCGGATCAGAGAGAGGGACAGTGAGCAGAATTCCCCCCACCAGATCTTCTCAGCGTCATGTTCGAACCAGCCCGGACGGGGATTCTCCATTGTATGCCTGGCACTACAGTCCGCGACTATCCGATAATGCTCATCGATGAGCATTCCTCTCGATTCAAAGGTGCCGATATCGATTCCCATATAATAGCGACTCATCTCACAGCTCCTCCCGCACTTGTTTCACGATCTCCATGAAACTGCGGACTCTCTCCACATCCACACGACCGTTGAAAACTCCGTCTTTTTTGAAAGCCGTTCCCATGCATACGCCATCGCAGTTCTGCAGTTTCTCCCTCACGTTGGCATGATTACATCCGGTATTGCAGAAAACCGGCACTTTCCGGGGCTTTGCCACCTCATGGACCAATTTCAGATTCATGTCGTCCGGCTCCGCACCTGCTGCGGGTCCCGATACGCACAGTCCGTCAGCGAAATTACCGAACATGATGGACTTTGCTACGACCTGGATATTCCGCTGAACAAGATAACTGTCTGCCTCCGGATTGACCTTGAACAACAGTTTCATCGTTTTATCGATACCCAGCTCTTTTCTGCGGCGGATCGCCTGTCCCATGTTCGACTCGTAAATCCCGTATTCTCCCATATAAGCACCGGAAAAACAGCTTCGCCCGAACGATGCACCGACGGCTGCGCCCAGATCAATGGTCGCAATGGGATTTTTGACCACATTGACACCAAATGGAACCCGCAGAAGGTCCTTGCAGTTTCCTACGATATAAGCCATTGCGGAAATGACCGCTATGTCCGCTACGGGCTGATACGGAAGGCTGAATTCATTGGCAAAAAGAATTCCGTCCACTCCTCCGTCCTGAAGAGCAATCATATCCTGTCTCGCATGGGATAATACCGTCTCCATGCTGCCGCAGAAACCGGGATCACCCGGCAGCGCATCCAGATGCAGCAGCGCTATGATCGGTTTTTGTACTCCAAACATTTCTTCGGTCCACATATTATCCCAACTCCTTTGTATTTTCTCTGAACCATGTGATGCAATCATCAATCGCCTTGTCCGGATCCACATAATATCTGCGGTCACAGATCTCAAAAGAAACCGTTCCGTCGTATCCGTTCCTCACAAGATCCTCATAATACTGCTTCATCGGAAAATCCGCGTCGCCCGGCACCGTATGACCCCTGTCATTAAAATGCACGTGCTGAAGCCTCTCACCCAGATTTGCAAAATAATCGTCAATCGTCTCAGAAGCATATGTCATCTGATCCAGGTCGACCATACCGACGATCGCATCAGACCCTATTTCTTCTATCATTTTCGCCAGATCACTGCTGGTGATCAGTACATTGGTGGTGGTCACCTTCAGTTCTTCCAGAAGGAGCGTCACCTTCCTGCGTTCACAGTAAGCAGCCAGTTTCTCCAACGAATCCCGGCACAGATTCCAGGCTTCCTCCCGGGGAGCGTCAAAATATCCGAATCCCGTGCTGATCTGAACCTTCGGACAGCCCAGAAAATCCGCCGTATCGATTGCTCGCTGATAATACCGGATCGAGGACTGGCGCGTGGTTTCATCCTGTGTGCAGAAATTGACGGGATAGACACAGTTCTCCGGCGTCATCGCCATGACAGACAGTCCTCTTTCCCTGATCTCTCTGTCCAGCTCCAAAAGAGTCCCGAGTTTGTAGTCAAACATGTTCAGCTGCGGAGCACTGCAGTACAGATCGATGCTGTCGAAGGGCGAATCCGCGACCTTGTCCAGGAATTTTCTGACAGGATAACGCAGATAATGATAGTTCATCGGTGCAAGCTTCATGTGTCTTTCCTTCCTTTCTCTGAAAAACTGTGTGCGGCAGCGGAGTCTCATTCCGCTGCCGCACGGGAAACGCCGGGATCAGTCTGCGAGAAGCTTCTTAGCCTCTCTCTGGATATACGCGATCTCCTCAGGAGTGAGATCACACAGCTCACTGTTTTCCATGGAACAGGAGGAGTCCTG
>SVDL01000141.1 GCA_015057835.1 Lachnospiraceae bacterium | reverse complement strand
AATGTCGGGGGCGCTTCCCGGAACGGATATATGGAATCGGACAATGCAATCGTCACGTGGTGCGTAGGACACCTCGTGACGATGAGTTATCCTGAGAAATATGACCCGAAATATAAAAAATGGTCTCTCGCGGCTCTTCCGTTCCTCCCTTCTTCCTATCTCTATGAAATCATCCCGTCGGCGGAAAAGCAGTTCAATATCGTGCGGTCACTTCTCGAGCGGAAGGATGTAGAACGGATCTACGTCTGTACGGACGCCGGAAGGGAAGGAGAGTATATTTACCGCCTTGTGGAGAGTATGTGCTCTCCCTCCGTTGCCAAAAAAGACAGAAGAAGAGTGTGGATCGATTCCCAGACGGAAGAAGAGATCCAAAGAGGCGTGAGAGAAGCGAAAAATCTTGCCGAGTATGATAATCTCGGGACATCCGCCTATCTGCGGGCCAAAGAAGATTATCTGATGGGCATCAATTTTTCCCGCCTTCTCACCGTCAAGTACGGAAATGCGGTGACGGGATATCTCGGCGGTAAATGGTCAGCGATCTCCGTGGGACGGGTGATGACCTGTGTGCTGGGCATGGTGGTGCGGCGGGAGAGAGAGATCCGGGATTTTGTAAAAACGCCGTTTTTCCGGGTCCAGGGCACCTTTCAGAATGAGACGGGTTCGGTGGACGCCATGTGGCATGTCGTTCCGGGAAGCCGTTATGAAGGCAGTCCCAAGCTCTACAAAGACACAGGATTCCTCGAGCGGAAGGACGCCGAAGAACTGATCCGTTATCTACAGGAAAATAATCCTGCCCCGCTTTCCGGAAGAATCACTTCCGTCACCAGAAAGACGGAAAAGAAGAACGCGCCGCTTCTCTACAATCTCGCGGAGATCCAGAACGACGCCTCCAGGATCTTTCATATAAGTCCGGATCAGACGCTCGGAATCATTCAGGAATTGTATGAGAAAAAACTCGTGACCTACCCCAGAACGGATTCCAGGGTCCTTTCGACCGCGGTCGCCAAAGAGATCAATAAGAATCTTTCCGGGCTTGCCGGCTATGCTCCGGGAGCGCCGTTTGCGGAGGATGTCCTGCGGAGCGGAAGCTGGAAGAAGATCGAAAAATCCCATTACACAAACGATAAGCTGGTCACGGATCACTATGCGATCATTCCGACAGGTCAGGGACTAAAAGCCGTATCTTCTCTGCATCCGACGGCCAAAGGCGTATTCGATCTCATTACCGCAAGATTTCTTTCGATTTTCTATCCGCCCGCTGTTTACAGCCGGACCGGACTCGAGATCTCCGTCGGAACAGAGTCATTTTCCGCTTCTGAACGGATTCTGAAAGAAAAAGGGTATCTTGCCGTGACTGAAGCGATCTGCGGCGCAGACCGCCGGAAAGCATCAGCGGCACAGGGAGAGATGACAGGGGATGAATCACAGGAAGCACCGGTATCCTCCGGACTGCTCGAAAAAATAAAGAAAGGCGATGTATTGAAGGTCAACGCTTTAACCGTTAAAGAAGGAGAAACAACACCTCCGAAACGATATACAAGCGGCTCCATGATCCTCGCCATGGAAAACGCGGGCCAGCTGATCGAAGATGAGGAATTGCGGGAGCAGATTCGCGGAAGCGGTATAGGGACCAGCGCGACGCGCGCTGAGATCCTGAAAAAACTGTTTTCTATAAAATATCTCACATTGAATTCGAAAACGCAGGTGATCACACCCGCATTGCTGGGAGAACTGGTGTATGAGACCGTAGACGGTTCGCTCCGGCAGATGCTCAATCCGGAACTGACCGCGAGCTGGGAAAAAGGACTCACTTACGTGGCAGAAGGAACGGTCACCGAGTCAGAATATATGGAAAAACTGGAGGGCTTCATATCCAAACGCGTAAATGCAGTGGCAGGGCTCCGCAACGAGGCTTATTTAAGGTCCCGCTATGATGCTGTCGCCGCACTTTACTGCGGAAGCAGGTCCGGGAGAAGCCGGAACGCAAAATCCCGTTCGGCTTCCGTTAAAAAAGATCATTAAAAGGAGATGATTTTTATGGTACTTGAAAACTACAGGAAGGTACGCGGTGAAATAGACGATGTCTGTCTGAAATACGGAAGAAAACCGGAAGATGTTCTTCTTCTTCCTGTCAGCAAAACGAAACCCGTCGAAATGATCCGGGAATTATATGACGCCGGCGTCCGGGATTTCGGGGAAAACTATGTCCAGGAGCTGCGTTCCAAGCACGAGGAGCTTCCGAAGGACATCCGCTGGCATATGATCGGGCATCTTCAGAGAAACAAAGTGAAATATATCGCCCCCTTTGTTCATCTTATTCACTCTGTCGACACCGTGGAACTTGCCGCGACGATTGATAAGGAAGCAGCAAAATGCGGACGCACGATTCCGATCCTGATAGAGGTGAACGCGGGAGGAGAGGAGAGCAAATTCGGTCTCACCGTCGCCGATACGCCTGCTTTTCTGGGGGAGATCCGTTCTTTTAAGAACATTGAAATACGCGGTTTTATGACAAGTGCACCGTATGTGGAGGATCCTGAAACCATCCGTTTTGTATTTCGGGATTTGTACAAATTAAGCCTTGACACGACTTTGAAAAACAATAATAATGATTTAGGTAATATACTGTCCATGGGTATGTCCAATGATTATCATGTCGCCATTGAAGAAGGAGCGACGATCGTGCGGATCGGGACAGATATATTCGGAGCGAGAGATTATTCGCATTAAGCCGGAGAGAGGGCTTACCTGACTCCGCACTGATTTTGAGATAAATTCGGGAGAATAACCAGTATGGGACTGATCGACAATTTTCTGGACGCGCTGAAACTTAACGATGATTTCGACGAGGATGAAGCGTTCATCGACGATGATTTTGATGAAGATGAGGAATATGAGAGCTCTAAAGTAAAACCCCGCTTCTTCCGCCGCATGGAAGATGACGACGATCTTGACGACGGCTTTGACGATGAGCCTGCCGAGACAAAGCCCCGGAAAAAAGCAGCTCCGAAAACTTCTTCCAAGCCGGCGCGCGAAACTAAAGAACCTGCAAAGCAGCCCGCAAGAAAAGAGCGTCAGGCATCCCGCAAACAGCCGAAGCCGGCCCCGAAACGCCGTTCGTCTTCCTCGATGGAAGTCAGCGTCATCAAGCCGGTCTCCATGGAAGACGGAAGAGAGATCTGCGATACGCTTCTTGACGACTGCACGGTCGTTCTTAATCTCGAGGGACTCGATGTCGATCTTGCCCAGAGAATCATTGACTTCACATGCGGCGCGTGTTATTCGATCGGCGGCAGTATTCAGATGATCTCCAGCTACATTTTCATCCTTACTCCGGCAAGTGTCGATATTACCGGGGATTACCAGACGCTTCTTGACGACGCGTTTGACATTCCGGCCATGAGACAGTATTGATATGAATCATCATGAGGCGTCCGCATCCAAGGCGGACGCTTTTTTTAAACGGGTCACAGATGAAAAAAAACATTTCCGACAACAGAATCTTCTGCAGCTCTTCCGTAAAGAATACGCTTTGTGCGCTGATCCTGATCGCTTTGCTTACGGCTATGGATCAGATCACGAAAATCTTTGCGGAAGAGACTCTGTCCGAGGGAGCTCATGTACTGATCCCCGGCGTTTTTGAGCTGCGGTATCTGGAAAACCACGGCATGGCGTTCAGCCTTCTGCAGAACAAAATGACATTTTTCTATCTCGGCACAGTCCTGTTTTTCCTTGCCGCCTCTTTTTTCTGGTTCCGGCTTCCTGCGGGAAAACGCATGAGACCGCTCCGGATTATTATCATTTTCCTCATAGCGGGCGGCATCGGGAATTTTATTGACCGCATCCGTTTTCAGTATGTAAGGGATTTTCTGTATTTTTCTCTGATCGATTTTCCGATCTTCAATGTGGCGGACGTCTATGTATCCGTCTCCGCGGCCGTACTGGCTGTCCTGATCTTCTTTTATTACAAGGACGAAGACTTTGAAGGAATATTTGCAAAATAAAATCTTATACGTCGGGGAAGAATCTGCGGGAGAGAGGCTGGATGCCTTTCTTGCGGTCTCTTCTCCGCAACTGTCGAGAAGCTATCTAAAAAAGCTTCTTGATGAGGGAAAGGTGTCCTTAATCACGGAGGACAGTGAGACATCTGTCTCCCGTCTCAAAGCTTCCCGTAAAGTCTCAGCCGGAGAGACATACTGTCTTACAGTTCCGAAACCGGAAGAGCTCAGCGTCACAGCGCAGGAGATGCCTCTGGAAATCGTATATGAAGATGAGGACCTTCTGATCGTCAATAAGCCGAAGGGACTTTCAGTCCATCCCGGAGCCGGACATCCGGACGGCACTCTGGTGAACGGGCTTCTCGCGCACTGCGGGGACTCCCTTTCCGGCATAAACGGCGTCCTCCGCCCCGGTATCGTTCACCGCATAGACAAAGATACTTCCGGGCTTCTGATCGTGTGCAAAAATGATATGGCTCACCGCTCGATCGCGGAACAGCTCGCTGTGCACTCCATAAAAAGGGTCTATTACGGCGTCACCACCGGTACCCCTTCTCCGGAAGACGGCACGATCAACTCTCCGGTAGGCAGGCACCCGGTGGACCGCAAAAAAAT
>SVDL01000140.1 GCA_015057835.1 Lachnospiraceae bacterium | reverse complement strand
ATTGCCCGCCGTGTACCGGATCCGGGCATAGGAGGTGGCCTGAACGCCATTGAGCGTGTAGGTGCCTTCCACTTCCGGTTCGATCTTCTGGTAGGATTTGCCCGTCACTTTGGAAGTCTCCACACAGTAATTGTTCATATGGGTCACTTCATCGGCGGTCATGGTGATGGTAATTCCGCCGAGCTCGTCGACCAGCGAGGCGACCGCGTTGAAGTCCACGACGACATAATCCGTCACAGCCAGATCGAGGTTCCGGTTGACCATCGACAGGAACTGCGTGGAGGAACCTCTGTTGTAGGCGTCATTTGCCTTATTGAAGCCGCTCTTTCCGCCCGCGTCAAGATACGTGTCACGGAAAATGGAGACCAGCCGCACTTCCTGCGTATCATTGTTGATGCTGGCGATGATCATCGTGTCCGAATTGGCGTAATTCAGAGAGCCGCTTCTTGTGTCCAGTCCGATGAGGGCGACGTTCCGGTATCCGGAGAGATGGGCGTTTTCGATGACGCCCTCATTGATCTCGATGGAACCTTCTTCGACTGTGTCTTCCCCTTCACCGCTCTTGATCTCGGAACTCTGGAAATTCTCGAAACTCTCACGGATCTTCGCATACGCGAAAATACCCGCGATCAGAATGAGCAGTACCAGGATCTCGATCACAAATGTGATCGTCGACCCCCTCTTTTTCTTTCTCTTACGAGCCATAATAAACTATCCTTCTGTCAATAAGCGTTTTTATTGACTTTCCTCCCAATCACTGTCAGTATGAGGATCTTGATATCAAGCAGATATGTCCAATTCTCAATATAATACAGATCGTATTCGATCCTTTTTCTAATAGAAGTATCTCCGCGCAGCCCGTTGATCTGCGCCCATCCCGTGAGACCCGGGCGGACCTGGTGCTTGATCATGTAGCGCGGGATCTCCTCCTGAAACCGCTCCACAAAAAACGGTCTCTCCGGACGCGGTCCGACGAGGGACATGTCGCCTTTCAGTATATTAAAGAACTGCGGCAGCTCGTCCAGATTGTGCTTCCGCATGAATCTGCCGATCTTTGTGACCCTGGGGTCGTTCTTGACCGTCCAGGCGGTTTTTTCGTCCTCTTCTTTCTGGACGACCATCGTCCGGAATTTATACATCTTGAAGGGACGGTTGTGAAGTCCGACTCTCTCCTGTTTGAAAATGACCGGTCCCGGCGAGGAACGCTTGATGCCGATCACGCAGAACAGCATCACCGGAGAAAACAGGATGATCGCGACCAGACTCCCGACAATATCCGTGGCGCGCTTCATGAGCGCCGGAAATGTGTTGCTGAGAGGCACGTGGCGGATATTGATCACCGGCAGTCCCATCACATCCTCTGTGTAAGGCCTTGTCGGGATAATGTTGTTATAATCCGGTATGAACTTTGTGTGGACGCCCGATTTTTCGCAGCGGCTCACGATATCTTCCAGCCGCGCGTATTCCGACAGTCCCAGCGTGATGGCGATCTCATCGAGATGGTTTTCCGGCAGGATCACCAGCAGGTTCTCGATCCTTCCGATCACGCGGATCCCTCTGTATTCTTTTCCCGCAGGCACTTTGTCGTCAAGAATTCCGCGGATCCGGTAGCCCCACTGCGGATTGCTCTTGACGCGGTCGATATACTGCTCGGCCGCGCGGCTGTATCCGACAAGAAGGACCTGCCGGATATTTTTCCCGCTCTTCCACCGCTGTGTGAGCACCCAGCGGACCATATACCGCTCGGAGCACTCGAGGAATGTGTTCGCGGCAAAGAAGAAGGCAAACATGCCTCGGGAGAAGTCGGCGATCTTGATGATGTAGAGCAGCGTACTGAATACCAGCACGCCGACGGCATTTGCCATCACAATGTTGGACAGCAGCGTCCGTATCCGCATCATTCTCTTGGAATAGAGATTGAAAGCGCTGTAAAGCAGAAGCATCGCGATCATTATCATGACGAACACGATCAGGTAAATGCTCCTGGAAATAACTTCAATATGGACCCCGAGCAGGTTTGTGCGGAACCGGATGAACCAGGCTCCCCAAAACGAGATGCCGATCACTGCCGCGTCCAAAAAGACCAGCAGACGATTCAGAAATTTTGCATTTTCTTCAATCACGTCCGGCTTCCTCTCCTGACAACTTCAGCGGAGCTTTTCACGGAATCTGCTCCGACTTCTGAAAAATATAGCACAACGAATTATAACAGGCAAGACAGGATTTTTTTGCTCTTCCACTTTTTTGTCTGCTTTTATGTTTTGCCTTCCTCTCAGTCAAAAAATTCCCGGATCCTGAGCACTGTTCCTTTCAGCATCCACAGTTCCGCGGCGGCATACGCCCTAAAGCCTGTCTTTGAGGGCTTCACGTCCATCTTCATGCCGTTCCGAAGACCGGTCAGATATGTTTTCCCAAACCCTTTTTTCATGAAGAATACGGTCTTGATCCCGAATCCCGCCGCAAGGAACGGAAAATTCAGGATCCGCTGCCACAGCGGCATATTCTTTCTAATAATATAGACACTGTTTCTTGACGTATATTTCACTTTAAATTCATTATACCGCGACCCGGAGGATCCGGATCCCGCGTGCAGCACATACGCGGAGGGCACATACAGATTCTCATACCCCGCAAGGCGCGCTCTCCATCCGAGATCGCAGTCCTCGAGGTAAGCGAACATCTGCGGATCCAGGGCGCCGATCTCCCGGATCACGTCCATCCGGTAAATCGCCGCGCCGGCGCAGGAAAAGAAGACCGGCGTATTTTTCGCATATCGGTACGCGCTCTTTCCTTTTCCGCGCGCCCACGCCCATCCGAGCACCGAATAAAAATCCCCTCCGTCGTCGAGGCACTCCGGGTGATCCATCTGCCGCAGGGAAGCCTGACAGGAGAAAAACTTCTGGTCCTCTCCGATCGCTTTTTCCAGCGCTTCCACAAAATGTTTCCCGGCGATCGTGTCATTATTGAGAAGCAGGGCATACCGGAAGGATTCGGCCGCTTTGAGGCCGGCGTTGACCGCTCCGGTAAACCCGGTATTTTCCCCGAGGTTTATGAGATGGACCTCGGGATACTCCTCCGCCGCGAGCTCCGCGCTGCCGTCCGTCGATCCGTTGTCGATGACAAACACCTCAAAATCGCTGACCGACTGGTTCCGCAGGGACGCGAGGCAATTTCCGATATATCGGATCCCGTTGTAATTCGGTATGATCACCGCAGTCTGCTTCATCATTTTTCTAATTCTCCCGGAGGCTGTAATCCCATCTCTTCAGGGAGAGATTCTTATTATAATAAGGATCTCCGTCCTTAAGGATCTGATTCCAGCGCCCGCGCATGTAATCGATCTCCGTGTAAAAACGGCGCTGTTTCTCTTCCGTGTCCTCCGCTCCGCGGCTTCTCGATTCGTCGTGGTACGCTTCCGCGAAGGGATCATATACGATAAGATATCCTTTTTCCCTGACTTTCAGGCAGAGGTCCACATCGTTGAACGCCACTGCCAGCGTCTCCTCAAATCCGCCGACCTCGTCGAAAACTCTCTTTTTCATGAGCATGCAGGCGGCCGTGACGGCACTCATATCCTGCATAAGGGATGCCTTGTTGAGGTATCCCTTCCTCGCCCGCGGCAGATCGACGAACATGGCGCCCGCGACTCCGCCGATCCCGATCACGATTCCGGCGTGCTGGATCCGGTTATTGGGGTAATACAGTTTCGCGCCTACCGCGCCGACATTTTCCCGGAGCGCCACAGCGACCATTTCGCCGAGCCACCCGGGGTCAATAACGCACCGCACGTCGTTGTTGAGAAACAGGAGGAATTCCCCCTGCGCCTCTTTTGCGCCGAAGTTATTGATCGCGGCGTAGTTGAAGCCCTCTTTCCAGGTGAGGATACGGATCTTCGGATCCGCTTTCAGCGATTCGTAAAAATCGAATGTTTCCTGTTCCGTGCTGTTGTTTTCAATGATCAGGATCTCAAAATTCTGATACTCCGTCCGGCGCAGCGCGTCGAGACAGGCCTTCAGCGCTTTCACCTGATCCTTATTGGGGATCAGAATAGAAACAGGCGGTTTCCGCGTGAGAGGATATTTAACTCTGTAAAACCCGTATTCCGGGAGGAGCGAGACCTCTCCGCTCTCTCCGGCTCTCTCAAGATGAGCCTCGATCGCCTTTTTCCCCGCCTCGTAGGCGTACAGCTTGCTCTCCGGATTGTCCGCAGTCGACGCCTCATGGGTCCGCCAGTGATAGAGGATCTCCGGAATATGGGCGATCTTCTCCGCTGTTTCGCTGCAGCGGAAAATGAAATCGTAGTCCTGCGCGCCGTTGTATTCACTGCGGAACCCGCCCGCCTTCGCAGCGAGTTCGCGCTTCACGACAAGAAAATGCGTGATATAGTTGTTTGACCGGAGCAGATCCTCGTTGAAATCCGGTTTGAAATTCGGCTGAAAATGCTTCTTCCCGGCCGCATCCACCTTATCTTCGTCGGTGTAGATCATGTCGGCGCCGTCTTTAAGGATCCGGTCCGCGATCAGGCGCAGTGCGTGCGGGGCGAGAAGATCGTCATGATCGAGGAGCCCGATGTACTCCCCTTTCGCCAGGGAAATGCCGGCGTTGGTATTTTCCGCGATCCCCGCATTCTTCTCCAGCTTTTCATACCGGATCCGGTTCGTGCCA
>SVDL01000139.1 GCA_015057835.1 Lachnospiraceae bacterium | reverse complement strand
CCCCCGCTCATGGAAAAGCTGTTGGGAACAGGCTCCTCGATCATGGGATGGAACATCTCTTCAATCGAAAGGGAAGATTTAGTCTGCCCGGTTTCCGAAGAGATTTCTCCTGCAGATGTACTCTCCCATTCCGGCTTGCAATAATACGGAAGAAGTCTCCGGAATGAAGCTGTCGCGACAGCGGCGTCTATTGTTCCGAGGATCTCGATCATTCTGACGCAGTCCTCCCGGTGTCCGCGGTAGCTGTTCAGCATCTGATTGAATTTCAGCATATCAAGATGGAAAAACAGTTTGAGATACTCCAGAATGGCATCCCCCGGTCCGTTTCCTACCTGCCCGCTCGACGTGACAACAAAAGATCCACGGGTGAAACCGGCAAATTTTTTCCGGATCCCGTCCAGTTCCTCCGTATATGGCTTCAGTTCTTCATATCCCAGATGAGAAATCGATTTCGACGCCGCAAGGAGTCTCAGAACGCTGTTGAAGCTCTGCACATAGATCCTTGTTTTGTATTCATTTCGGAACTGCAGTCTAAGATTCAGTGCTGTAAGAGGAATCAGGCAGAAGACGCCCCACACCGGACGAATAAAAAACAGGGCGATATTCACCACTGCGAGCAGGAGCAGCGCCGCATAGCGGAAAGTATTGACATTTTCTGCATCGTCCAGTTTGCAGATGTACTCATATTGGGACATATGGTGCTTTCTGCCGACGCCGGCGAGCGCGAACTGAATGTTGACCCGCTCGGCCTCATGGGAATCGATCCATTCCGCGAGATGATCCCGCATTTCCAGCACCTTTTCGTCAAATGCAGGCAGACGCAGCATGGAATAGAGCACGTCCTCCCCGCAGGAGGACACTGTGTTATTGATCATCAGGAATATATCATCCATCCCGATATCATTCCACGTAGTGTCATCTACGTAGAAAGATGTTTCCGCTTCCGCCCTGTCCGCCGCGTACCGGCCGATACTGTCATATTCTTCAGCCTGATACCGGATATTCGGCGTCTTACCGTAGTTTTTCCTGAGACTCTCCCGAAAACGTTTTTTCTGGCGCATGTCACTCACCTTGATCACGGCGATCGTGATCAGGGCAAGAAGAACGATCAGAATCAGAGTTGAGAGCTGTGCAGATATTTCTCCTGCTGGCATATAAATCTCCTGTAAGATTATTTTCGCCGGATCATTGTTTATGCTTCTTTGACAGATAAGTCTTTCTCTCGGTTCCCGTAAGAAGCCTCTTTATATTCTCCCTGTGCTGGTAAAATGCCAGCGCCGCGATTAAAACGATAAGGATATACAGTTCGGGAAGCTGAGAGGCCTTCAGCGGAAGGAAACCGTTCTGCCCGCAGATCACCGTTCCGACAATGAGTCCGAGATTGATGAGAAGGGATCCCAGCGATACATAATGCGTCAGGAAAAAGGGCCCGAAGAAAAGCGCCAGCTCTATGATGACCATGGGCAGCGGATACGTCACAATGAGTCCTGCCGTACAGGCGATCCCCTTTCCCCCTTTAAAATTCATATAGAACGGGAAGTTGTGTCCCAGTATGCAGCCGACAGCAGCGTAGGTCCCGGCAAGATATCGGAGGTCCGGCACCATGGCACCGGCTGCAGCCCTCACTGCGAGTACTGCGAGCAGACATTTGGCGCAGTCCCCGGCAAATACGAGTACCCCCACACCTGTGCCGAAAGCCCGGAGCGCGTTTGTCGTGCCTGCGTTACCGCTTCCGACCTTTCTAATGTCAATGCCTTTATATTTTCCGTAAATATAAGCTGTCTGAAACAGGCCGAAGAGATACCCGATCAGAATCGAGACAAGACGAATGATCATTTCTCGTTTTCCTTTCGCTCACGCACGATAAACTTCATGGAAGTGCCCTCGAATCCGAAGGATTCCCTGATCTTATTTTCAATATAGCGCAGATAGGAAAAATGCATCAGCTTCTTATCGTTGACAAAGATCACAAACGTCGGAGGCTTTACGCCGATCTGCGTGATGTAATAGAGTTTCAGCCGTTTTCCCTTGTCAGACGGCGGCTGATTGAGCGCCACCGCTTCCGTCATGATCTCATTGAGAACGCCTGTAGCGACCCGAAGCGTCTGATTTTCCAGCACCTGGTCGATCACCGGGAAGAGCTTCGGCACGCGCTGCCCCGTCATCGCCGACAGGAACACGATTTCCGCGTAAGGGATGAAAGACAACACGGAACGGATGTCTTTCTTGTATTTTTCCATGGTCATAGTCTCTTTTTCGACCGCGTCCCACTTGTTGACGACAACGATCATGCCCTTGCCGCGGTCATGGGCGATCCCGGCGATCTTGGCGTCCTGCTCCGTGACGCCCTCTGTCGCGTCGATCACGCACAGCACGACGTCCGCGCGCTCCACAGCGGCAACAGCTCTCACGACACTGTAGTATTCGAGCGACTCTTTCAGTTTGCTCTTTCTCCGCAGTCCCGCCGTGTCGATAAAGACATATTCTTTTCCATTTGCCCGGATCGGCGTATCCACGGCGTCCCTCGTTGTTCCCGGAATATCCGACACGAGAACGCGGTTGTCGCCGAACAGACGATTAATAATAGAAGATTTTCCGACGTTCGGCTTGCCGACAATGGCGATGCGCGGGATCTCATTTTCCTCTTCTTCCTCATAGCGCGGGAAATAAGAGATCACTTTGTCCAGCATATCGCCGATGCCCAGTTTGCTTCGGGAAGAGATCGGGTACGGATCACCGATCCCGAGGGAATAAAACTCATAGACGTCCGGCATGAATTTCTCGAAATTGTCCGTCTTATTGACTGCCAGCACGACGGGTTTTCCCGAGCGCCGGAGCATATCCGCGACATCATTGTCCGCTTCGATGAGCCCTTGCCTGACATCGGTCAGGAAAATGATCACGTCCGCAGTCTCGATCGCGATCTCCGCCTGTTCTCTCATCTGCGAGAGAATAATGTCATCGCTGTCGGGCTCGATCCCGCCCGTATCGATCAGCGTGAAATGATATCCGAGCCACTCCACGTCCGCATAGATCCGGTCGCGTGTTACGCCGGGGGTATCCTTGACGATGGAGATCATCTCTCCAGCGAGCATATTAAAAAGGGTGGATTTCCCCACATTCGGTCTGCCCACGATCGCTACGATCGGTTTGCTCATAATACTGTCTCCTGTTCTGTGTATGATTGTCCTGTCCGAGAAGCATCTTCACAAATGCCGCTCCGCCCTTCCCCAGCACCCGCACGGGGAGATGCAGCGCGTCCCGGACATTTTCTATCGTTATATCGTCCAAAAAAACATTTTCATCTGCCCGAAGCATTTCGCCGGGGATAAGAAGAGTCTCTCCGAGGGCATTTTTCCCTTCTTTTTTAAGGATCTCCGAGCACTGCGCAATCAGGTCCGTTCCTGTTACGAGACCTGCTACCGTGATCGCATTTCCGAAGAAATCATTCCGGATCGGTATGATCCTGACAGACAGGCCGGGATATTTCTCCTCCACTGCATCCGCAATTTCCCGGATGGAGGGATATGCCAGGTATCCGGTCACAGCTGAAAAATGCCGAACGCCATTATTTCCGGCAATGGAACTGCTGTCTTCCGCTTTCCTGTTAATCGACATGTCGGATAATAGATTCTCCGGCTGCTTATCAAGGTACTCCCTCGCGTCATCCGTAAAGCTTCGGATCATGCCGACGCCGTTTTCGAGCTGCGGATATCCGTCATACCGATCCGCTTCCGGCATCGGAAGTCCCGCGAGGATATACCACTCATCGGAGGCATAAACAAAATGGTTTCCGTCTTCTTTGTAAAACCGATCCTGCCAGCGCTCCACCGTTTCGATCAGCTGAAGCGCATCCTCCTTTTGGAAAGGCATAAGAGGCGTCAGCTTTTCCCGGTATTTCGTGAGTCCTACCGGTACGATGGAGAGACTTTTCATTTCCGGCCTGTAGGACGCGCAGTCCCGGATCGTGCGCTCCAGCGCTTCCCCGTCATTATAACCTTTGCACAGCACGATCTGCCCGTTCATCTCGATCCCGGCTTCTTTGAGAACTCGGACCTTCTGAAGGGATGTGCCGGCGTTTTTATTTTTCAGCATCTTCACACGAAGCGCCGGATCCGTCGTGTGGATCGAGATATTGATGGGTTCCATCCGGAAACGGCAGATCCTTGCCACATCATCATCCGACATGTTGGTCAGGGTCACATAATTGCCCTGCAGAAAAGAGAGCCGCGAATCGTCGTCCTTAAAATAAAGCGTCTTCCGCATCCCGGGCGGCATCTGATCGATGAAGCAGAAAATACATCCATTGCAGCAGGAACGGTAATTGTCCATGAGCGGTTGTTCAAATTCGACGCCGAAATCCTCATCGACTTCTTTCTCGATCTCGAGATAAAACCGCTCGCCCTCCCGGTCCTCGATGGTGACTGTCACCTCTTCGTCCGTCATGAGAAACTGATAGTCGAAAATATCGGTCAACGGCTGCCCGTTGATCGCAACGACGGCATCCCCGGGTTCCACGCCCATCTCTTCGGCGATCCCCCCGGGCATTACCTTTTTTATGATATGTCTTGCGCGGCTGCCTGTCTTTTCCATACGAGTCATCATAACAATTTTGGAGTTTTTTGTAAACAACTTGACGGCACGCCGCATCGAATAATACAATACAAATATCTTAAAAAAAACGGAGGAAGCTATGGCAGAATTAGAAT
>SVDL01000138.1:979-4709 GCA_015057835.1 Lachnospiraceae bacterium | reverse complement strand
GGAATACAGCGGCCACTCAGTCCTCCTCGCCGGTCAGGGACAGGAACAGGTCCTCCAGGGACTCTTTTTCCGTCCGGATCTCATAGACCGGAAATCCGTTGCCGACGAGAGCTGCAGCCGCTGCCGCTCCGGGGTCCGTTTTTCCGGTTTTGGTAATAACAACGCGCAGCCTCCCGTTCTCCGGTGTGACCGAAAGTTCCGGCACGCCGGCGATCCCGCGGAGCATGGCGCGGATCAGGGCTTCGTCTCCCTCCGTAAGGACCGTGACGGTCGTTTTCGTGTGTTCCGCGGCGAGGGAATCCGGGCTGCCCTGGGCAGCCATCTTTCCGTGGGACAGGATCAGCACGGTATCGCATGTCTCACTGATCTCCGGGAGAATATGGGAGCTTAAAAGGACAGCATGATCTCTTCCCAGCTTTCGGAAAAGAGCCCGGATCTCGGTGATCTGTCTCGGGTCGAGACCGGCTGTCGGCTCGTCAAATATCAGCGTTTTCGGATCGCCCAGCAGGGCCTGCGCGATGCCGGTCCTCTGTCGGTATCCTTTGGAGAGCGCACGGATCAGCCGGTTCTGCATCTCTTCAAGAGAGAGTTCCCCGATCACGCGCTCCGCCTCCGCTTTCCGCTCCGCCCGCGGAATCCCCTTGAGAGATGCCGCGAAAAGCAGATATTCCCGCACGGTCAGATCCGGATAGAGCGGGGGCACTTCCGGCAGATAGCCGATCGACTTTTTTGCCCGCACGGGATCCTCCCGGATATCGGTCCCGTCGATGAGCACAGTGCCGGACGAGGGGGCGAGATAGCCGGTGATCATATTCATTGCCGTGGTCTTTCCCGCTCCGTTCGGACCGAGAAAGCCGTAGACCTGACCCTCACGGATCGTGAAAGTCAGGTCTTCTACCGCAGTATGCGGACCGTATTGTTTGGTCAGATGAACGGTTTCTATCATGAATCCTCTTAAATAAGGGTTCTTTATTCCTGTTTTCGGGTTGCTTCCTTAACCAGTGCTGTCTTCAGTCCTCGAACAGTTCCTGCAGCTCATCCTGGCAGATAAAGCGGATGCCGCTTCCCTGCAGCTTGTCAACGGCAGCTTCCGGATGGAGCACACGGAGCACAAGATATGCTTTTTCCGGTTTCTTGGAGAGGAAAGCGTAGGAGTACTCGAGGTTGATCCCGAGACTGCCCAGCTTGTTCAGAATCCCGACCAGCGCGCCGGCTCTGTCGTCGATCTCCACCGTCAGGACCTTCGTGATCTTGCAGATATACCCGTGATCCTTCAGGGCGGTCACCGCCTCGAACGGATCGTCCACGATGATGCGGCAGATGCCGAAATCCTCAGCTTCCGCGAGGCACATGGCCCGCATGCTGATATTTTCCTCCTCGAGCGCCTTACACAGTTCATAGAGGCTCCCGGGACGGTTTTCCATAAAAATGGAAATCTGTTTCGTTGTCATAGTCTCCTCCTTATCAGCCGGTGTACAGGTTTCGTTTATCGATGACACGGACCGCCTTGCCCTCGCTGCGCTGGATGCTCTTGGGCTGCACGAGTTTCACCTTGGCGAGGATTCCGAGCATGGATTTCAGATCGGCGACCAGTTCTTTTTCATTTGCGTTGATCGTGGACAGCTCATCGGAGAACATCTCCGGCGTCATCTCGACACGGACTTCAATGGTGTCGGAGTTATTTTCACGGTCGACGATGATCTGGTAGTTGGCTGCATAGCCGCGGTTCATGAGAACCGTCTCGATCTGGGACGGGAAGACGTTGACGCCCTTGACGATCAGCATGTCGTCGGATCGGCCGAGCGGCTTCGTCATGCGCACATGGGTGCGGCCGCAGGCGCATTTCTCATGGGTCAGAATGCAGATATCCTTCGTGCGGTAGCGGATGAGCGGAAATGCTTCCTTGTCGATGGCCGTGAAGACGAGTTCGCCCTTCTCTCCGTCCCCGAGGACCTTTCCGGTCTTCGGATCAATGACTTCCGCGATAAAATGGTCTTCGTTAATGTGCATGCCGGCCTGCGCCTCGCACTCAAAGGAGACGCCCGGGCCGCTGATCTCGGTCAGTCCGTAAATATCATAGGCCTTGATACCGAGTTTTTCCTCGATGTCGTGACGCATCTCCTGCGTCCAGGCTTCCGCGCCGAAAATACCGGCTTTCAGCTTGATCTGATCCCGAAGTCCTCTCTCATAGATCGACTCCGTGAGATACGCCGCGTAGGACGGCGTGCAGCAGAGGATCGTCGCGCCGAGATCCGTCATGAACTGGATCTGCCGGTCCGTGTTGCCGGAGCTCATCGGAAGCGTGAGGCAGCCCACTTTGTGGGATCCGCCGTGCAGACCCGGTCCGCCGGTGAACAGACCGTAGCCGTAGCATACCTGAACCACATCGTCCGGTGTTCCGCCCGCGGCGGTGATGGCTCTCGCGCAGCACTCCTCCCACAGATCGATATCGTGCTGTGTATAGAAGGCGACCACGCGCCGGCCGGTGGTCCCGCTCGTCGACTGGATCCTCACACAGTCATGCAGCGGCACCGCAAGCAGTCCGTAAGGATAGGCCTCTCTGAGATCGTCCTTGGTCAGGAACGGCAGCTTGTGCATATCCTCGATCGACTTGATATCATCCGGCTTCACGCCGGCATCATCCATTTTTTTCCGGTAGTACGGCACATTTTCATAGACTCTGTGCACCGTCTCCACAAGACCTTTGTTCTGCCAGGCCGTCAGCTGCTCTCTTGACGCAGTTTCCTTATCCGGCTGGTAATATTTGTGCATTTTCATTTCCCTCCTTCAAGCTGATCCGGTCCGAAACTCTCCGGGAGGAGCTCTTTCAGACGGAAGATCCGGATTTCTCCCCTGTCATTTCCCAGAATGATCTCAAAGGTTTCCGGATCGCAGAATTCACGCATCACCTGTCTGCAGATACCGCAGGGCGGGCAGAAATCCCCGGTTTTCCCGCCGGGACCTCCCGCGATGGCGATCGCCCGGAACACACGGCATCCCTCCGATACCGCCTTAAAAAAAGCAGTTCTCTCCGCGCAGTTGGATGCCCCGTAGGAAGCATTTTCAACGTTGCAGCCTGTATAAACGGTTCCGTCCTCCGCAAGAAGTGCCGCTCCGACATGAAATCCGGAATACGGCGCGTAGGAGTTCCGCATCATTTCCGCTGCTTCCGCAAAGAGTTCCCTGCTTGCCTGTTCCTTCATAACCGCCTTTCTCCCGCCGTCAGCAAAACTTTAGCCTATTAAAGCACAAAAGTGACGATCTGTAAATAAAAATATTACATATTGAGAGCGACTTCCATCATGTCCCGGAACCCTGTCTGCCGCTCTTCCGCGGAGAGAGCTTCCCCGGTCACGAGCGAATCCGAGACCGTGAACATGGCGAGCGCCTTTTTGCCGAGCCTCGCGGCGTTCATATACAGCGCCGCCGTCTCCATCTCCACGGCGATCACGCCCATCTTCTTCCACCCCTCCGTCACATTCGGATCGTCATGATAGAAGGCGTCCTGGGAGAGGATATTGCCGACCGTGTAACGGAGCCCCTGCTTCTCGGCCTGATCGACGGCACGCCTGAGAAGCCCGAAATCCGCGATCGGCGCAAACGTCCCGGAGAGGCGGTACTGCGCTGCCCAGTTCGAATCCGTGCAGGCCGCCTGGGCAATGACGAGGTCCATGACGTGAACGTCTTCCCTCATGGAGCCTGCCGAGCCGATCCGGATAATATTTTCGAC
>SVDL01000138.1:0-969 GCA_015057835.1 Lachnospiraceae bacterium | reverse complement strand
AGGAGTAGATGCCCATCGAAGGCATTCCCATGCCGCTGCCCATGACCGAAACAGGCTCGCCGAGGTAGGTGCCCGTAAAGCCGAGCATGTTTCTGACCGCCGTCACCTGCCTGACATTTTCAAGATAATTTTCCGCAATATATTTCGCGCGGAGCGGATCGCCGGGCATCAGGACCGTTTTCGCGAAATCGCCCGCAGCAGCACTGTTATGGGGAGTCGGTACCGTATTTGCCATCATCTTACCTCCGTGTTTTTGTGGCTTCCGAATGACCTTCTCATTCGGTTATTTACCTGATTCTTCGAATTATTATAACACATACGCCGGCTTGCAAGGAACCATTTGCCATGATAGAATCGAGACGGAATCGGGGCCCGCCGCCGGAAGACATTTCTTCTTCGGTGATATTTCACAGGCCCGCAGACACGAAAACGGATCAGAGCTGCCATGCCAAAGAAGAACAACCGGAACACCAGAGGCCGCATCATTTCCGCCGCCTGGAAACTGTTTTACGAAAACGGATACGAAGAGACGACCATCGAAGATATCGTCTTTGAGTCGCACACCTCCCGCGGGTCCTTCTACCACTATTTTGAGGGAAAGGACGCGCTGCTCGGCACGCTCGCCTATGTCTTTGACGAAAAATACGAACAGCTTGAAGCCTCTCTCGATCCTTCCCTGAACGCGAAAGAAGCGCTGATCTATCTCAATCATGAGCTCTTTGCCATGATCGAGGACAGCATTTCCATCGATCTTCTCTCCCGTCTGCTCTCCACACAGCTCCTCGCGCAGGGCGAAAAAGCGCTGCTGGACCGCAACCGCATTTACTTCCGGCTCCTTCGGAAGATCATTAACGACGGCCGGAAAGCCGGCATTTTCCGCGAAGATCTCACGGAAAAGGATATTACGAGAGCGTATGCTCTATGGGAGAGGGCACTTATGTATGACTGGTGTCTTGCCGGCGGGGAATA
>SVDL01000037.1 GCA_015057835.1 Lachnospiraceae bacterium | reverse complement strand
GGATGGGATTTCTTCTCATGGCGATCCTGCTTCTTGTGGTGGCGCTCATGCCGGTATCGCTCCGCTCCGGAAGAGACCTGACGATGCGGAGAAGTTTTCTTGTGGGGATCCTGCAGGGAGCGGCCGTTCTGCCGGGAATCTCGAGACTCGGTGCGGTCTACACCGCTTCCCAGCTGCTGGGAATGCACCGGAAGACAGCGGCAAGATTCGCGATCCTGAGCGTTCTGCCTATTACCTTCGGGGCACTGCTCTATGAGTTCACGATCGGGATCGAGGGGATAACGATGGACGGCAGTATGGTCGCCGAACTTCTTGCGGCGGCTGTGGCAGCGGGATTTGTCGGAGGAAGGATGGTCCGCGCGGCGGGCAGGATCCTCCGGAAGAACTGCGTCCGGCTCTTCTGCGTGATCAACGCGGTCCTGGGTCTGATCTGCGTCGTCGCGTATGTGATCCGGTGACGGAGAGACCGGAAAAAGCAGATCACAGGCAGAGTATAAATATATATTTGTATTAATTATATTAATAAATACTTGTATTGAAAACTATTCGCAGAAATCGAAATATGTGAATAATCGACAGGAGGAATCACTACACATTGGCAGCAGCTAAAAAAACGGCAGCACGCAGCTCGTCCTCGAAAAAGAACACATCAAGGACAGGCGGATCCGGGACGGCTTCCCGAAAAACCGCCGGACGTGCTTCCGGGACGGGAAAAACGAATACAGCTAAGCGCAGAGCCGCGAAAAGAGCGGCCGCGGGGAATGCCGGAGACGGTCTCGTCGTTGAGATCGTTCTGTGGCTTCTGCTTGCTGTTTCCATACTGCTGTTTCTGAGCAATTTCAATCTTGTCGGGGCAGCCGGGAAAGCGATCGGCCTCGCCATGAAGGGCGTCTTCGGCGTCATGGCCTATCCGTTCCCCTTCATCCTCTTTTTCGGGGTCTCCTTTGTGGTGGCGAACCGGGAGAGCGGGAACCGCTGGCAGCTGATCCTCGGCGTCGTCATGCTGTTCGTTTTCCTCTGCGCCTTTTTCCAGCTGATCCTGGCGGGATATAAGAGCTCGCTCCCCGTCGTGTCCTATTACACGGCGGCAAAGAACGGCGCGATCGCAGGCGGCCTTGTCGGCGGCCTTGTTGTTATGCTTTTCGCGAAGCCATTCGGCATTGTCGGAGCCTATATCCTCACACTGACGGCATTGATCATTTCCGTCGTCATTCTGGTGCGGAAACCGCTGATGATCTATCTGCAGAGAAGAAGCGCGAGAGCGATCCGGAGAGCCGGAAGGGAGCATAAAATCCGTCGGGAGGAAAGAAAGGAAGAGAGCAAAAAGCCGTTCTTCCTGTTCCGTGAACCCGCCGAGAGCGAAGACGACGATACCCATGTGGATTTCGACCTCCATAAGCTTCTCGGTCTGGACAAAGAGAAGAAGAAACAGGTGCTGGAAGACGAAGGGATCCGCTACCGGATCCGGGAGAAGAACGGCACGGAGAGAGAGGATACGAAAGAACCCGGGGAGATCCGGAAACCGGTCCGTCCTCATATCGAGATGAACCGGCCGGAGCAGTACAGCGCCTCCGCGTCCGACAATGAAAGACCGGAAGCCGCTGTCAAAAAGGAGCCGCAGAAGAAAGGCTCCAAAGCTTCCTCCAAGGACCGGGGAACGGCGGAAAATGTCGAGATCAGTCTCGATATGAACGAGAAGAAGGGATACCAGCTTCCCGATGTATCGCTTCTCACCCCGCTCAGCTCCGAGGGCGGCGATTCGGAACAGCATATCCTCAATACCGCGGAGAAGCTGGAAGAGACGCTGCGTGATTTCGGCGTCAATGTCAATATCACGAATGTGAGCCGCGGACCGGCCGTCACAAGGTATGAACTGCAGCCGGAACACGGCGTCAAGGTCGCGAAGATCACCGGTCTGATCGACGATATCAAGCTGTCTCTCGCGGCGGCGGACATCCGCATCGAAGCGCCGATCCCCGGAAAATCCGCGATCGGTATCGAGGTCCCGAATAAGGAAAATTCGATCGTCCCGCTCCGGGATCTCATCGACAGCAAGGATTTCCGTTCTTTCCGCTCGAAGCTTGCCTTCGCGGTGGGAAAAGATATCGGAGGAAATCCCGTCATTGCCGATATCAAGAAGATGCCCCATCTTCTGATCGCCGGCGCTACGGGATCCGGGAAATCCGTCTGCATCAACACACTGATCATGAGCATCCTCTTCAAGGCGACGCCGGAAGAAGTCCGCATGATCATGATCGACCCGAAGGTCATCGAACTTTCGGTGTATAACGGGATCCCGCATCTTCTCCTTCCGGTCGTGACGGACCCGAAGAAAGCGGCCGGCGCCCTGAACTGGGCGGTGCAGGAGATGGACCGGCGCTATAAGGCATTTGCCGAATGCGGTACCGGCATCCGCGATCTCGCAAGTTATAACATGCATATCCGCAAGAAACGGAATTCCCCGGATCTTTCGGACGCGGAAAAAGAGAAACTGAAGGAAATGCCGCAGATCCTGATCATCGTCGACGAGCTGGCTGACCTCATGATGGTGGCGCCGGGCGATGTGGAACAGTCGATCTGCCGCTTAACGCAGCTGGCAAGAGCGGCCGGCCTGCACCTTGTGGTGGCGACGCAGAGACCTTCGGTCAATGTTATTACCGGTCTCATCAAAGCCAACATGCCCTCGAGAATCGCTTTCAGCGTGAGCTCCGGCGTGGACAGCCGGACGATCCTCGATATGAACGGCGCGGAACGCCTGATCGGCAAGGGCGATATGCTCTTTTATCCGCAGGGCTATGTCAAGCCGGCCAGAGTCCAGGGGTGCTTCGTCCCCGATGAAGACGTCTCGGCAGTGGTGGAATTCCTGACGGCGGGAAATGATACGGAGGCGTATTCCGAGGACATCGTCCGGGAGATCGAGAACAGCTCCGCCGCCATGCCGCAGGCCTCCTCGAAAAATGAGGATGATGACAAGGACGAGCTTTTCTGGGATGCCGGAGAGTTCATTATCGACAAGGAAAAAGCTTCGATCGGCATGCTGCAGCGTGTTCTTAAGATCGGCTTCAACCGGGCGGCCAGGATCATGGACCAGCTGTGCGAGGCCGGGGTCGTCGGCGAGGAAGAAGGCACGAAGCCGAGAAAGATCCTGATGACCATGGATGAATTCCACGCGCTCCGCGAGGGCGGGGCGGCGGCTTCCGATCCCGACTGAGGGAGAAGCGGTGAATTCCGGTCCTTAAGCGGACGGAAATTAATAAGAAATAAAAGCGGATTTCCCGGATAGGGAGTGACCGCGGGAACGGCTTTTATATAGAGTGTGATGCCGGTTTTGTGCATCGTTGTGAAGGAGGATACTATGTACACGATCAAAAAGGCAAAACAACTGAATAAGGCGAATTACCTTATGGTGCTGGACGCGCCGGTAATCGCCAAACACTGTATGCCGGGTCAGTTCATTATCGTCAAGAAGGAAGAAAATTCCGAGAGAATTCCTCTGACGATCTGCGACTACGACAGAGAGGAAGGCACGATCACGATCGTCTTCCAGCCGGTAGGCGTTTCTACGACCAAAATGCTCTCTTTAAAGGAGGGAGACGCGTTTATGGACGTGGTGGGACCCCTCGGCAGACCGTCCGACCTGACAGAGATGCCTCTTGAAGAATTAAAGAAAATGAAGCTGCTCTTTATCGCCGGCGGCGTGGGCGCAGCCCCCATCTATCCGCAGGTCAAATGGCTCCATGAACAGGGGATCGACGCGGATGTCATCAACGGCGCGAGAACGAAGGAACTGGTCCTCTTTGAGGAGGAAATGCGCTCTGTAGCCGGAAACATGTATATTACGACGGATGACGGCTCCTACGGATTCAAGGGAACCGGCACCGCGATGATGGAAGAACTTGTCAACAATCAGGGAAAGCATTATGACAGAATGATCGCCATCGGACCGATGATCATGATGAAGTTCTGCGTGCTTTCCGCCAAGAAGCTCGGGATCCCGACAGTCGTATCCATGAACCCGATCATGGTGGACGGAACCGGTATGTGCGGCGCCTGCCGTCTTACGGTGAACGGAGAGACCAAATTTGCCTGCGTTGACGGACCGGAATTCGAAGGCGACAACCTCGACTTTGACGAGGCGATGAAGCGCGCGAGAATGTACAAGACGGAAGAAGGCCGCGCAATGCTGGCCCTGCAGGAAGGCGAAACGCACCACGGCGGATGCGGCAATTGCTGAGGAGGACAGAAAAATGGCAAATAATGTATTGGAAAAGATCCCGGTACGCGAACAGGAACCGTCTGTCCGCGCGACTAATTTTGAAGAAGTGTGCTACGGCTATAACAAAGAGGAAGCGCTGGCGGAATCCGAGCGCTGCCTGAACTGCAAGAAGCCGAAATGTGTGGAAGGCTGCCCGGTCGCCATCAATATCCCGAAGTTCATCGCGGAACTCAAAGACGGCAATTTCGAGCAGGCCTATCAGACGATCTCCGAGTCGAGCTCTCTGCCGGCCGTCTGCGGCCGCGTCTGCCCGCAGGAGACCCAGTGTGAAGGAAAATGCATCCGCGGCATCAAAGGCGATGCTGTCTCCATCGGCAAACTGGAACGGTTCGTCGCGGACTGGGCCAGAGAAAACGGCGTGAAGCCGAAGGGCGCTGCCGAAAAGAACGGACATAAAGTCGCCGTGATCGGCGCCGGCCCTGCGGGTCTTACCTGCGCGGGCGACCTCGCCCGTATGGGATATGACGTCACGATCTTTGAAGCGCTGCACAAACCGGGCGGAGTGCTGACCTACGGTATTCCGGAATTCCGTCTTCCGAAGGACGCTGTCGTCGCTGCGGAAGTGGAAAATGTCAAAGCTCTCGGCGTGACGATCGAGACAGACCACGTCGTCGGCAAGGCGGACACGATCGACGAGCTCATGGAAGAAGGCTTTGAGGCCGTATTTATCGGTTCCGGCGCGGGACTTCCCAAATTCATGGGCATTCCGGGCGAGAACGCGAGCGGCGTATTCTCCGCGAACGAATATCTGACCCGCAACAACCTCATGAAAGCGTTCCGCGATGATTACGACACCCCGATCTACCGCGCAAAGAAAGCGGTCATCGTAGGCGGCGGCAACGTCGCGATGGATGCGGCCAGAACAGCCCTCCGTCTCGGCGCGGAAGTACATCTTGTCTACCGCCGTTCGGAAGCGGAGCTGCCGGCGAGAGCGGAAGAAGTGCATCACGCGAAGGAAGAAGGCATTATCTTCGATCTTCTGACCAATCCGGTCGAGATCCTCGAGGACGAGAACGGCTGGGTCCGCGGGATCCGCTGCATCCGCATGGAACTGGGTGAACCGGATGCTTCCGGAAGACGCAGCCCGGTGGAGATCCCCGGATCGGAATTCGAGATCGAGTGCGACTGCGTCATCATGTCCCTCGGCACATCGCCGAATCCGCTGATCTCCTCGACGACCAAAGGCCTTGAGATCAATAAGAGAAAATGCATCATCGCTGACGAGGCGGACGGAAAGACCACCAAGATCGGCGTATACGCCGGCGGCGACGCCGTGACCGGTGCGGCGACCGTCATCCTTGCGATGGGTGCGGGACGTGCCGGCGCGCGCGGCATTGATGAATACATCAAAGCGCAGGAAAAATAAGAAGTAAGATAATACGCCGGATGCTTTCGGCATCCGGCGGAGCCATTTAGGAGAATTGCGGCAGTATGGCGGAAAAGGAAGGAATTTCCATCGACATCCCGGCGGGACATGAAAAGAATATTTTCGGTGAATTCGACGCCAATATCAAGGCTGTGGAGAAAGCCCTGGCAGTCGAGATCGTTCCGAGGGACGGGACCGTGAAGATCTTCGGCAGCGCGGGAAATGTATCCCGGGCCGAGCGGATCCTCCGCCAGATGGCGGCTCTCTCCGAGCGGGGCAGCACGATCACAAAGCAGACTGTCGACTACGCCGTCTCCCTGCTCCGCGACCGGACAGAAGACAAGGTCGTGGAGATCGACAAGGATATTATCACCAATACCGTAAACGGGAGACCGGTCAAGCCGAAGACCATCGGACAGAAAAATTATGTCGATCTGATCCGGAACAACATGATCACGTTCGGCATCGGGCCGGCGGGAACGGGAAAGACCTACCTTGCCATGGCGATGGCGATCAAGGCTTTCCAGAGCGAGGAAGTGAGCAGGATCATTCTCACGAGACCGGCCATTGAGGCAGGTGAGAAACTCGGCTTTCTTCCAGGAGACCTGCAGAGCAAAGTTGACCCGTACTTAAGACCTCTTTACGACGCGCTCTATCAGATCATGGGACCTGAAAACTTCCTGAAGAACCAGGAAAAAGGCCTGATCGAGGTGGCGCCGCTCGCTTATATGAGAGGACGGACGCTGGATAATTCCTTCATTATCCTCGATGAGGCGCAGAATACGACGCCGGCACAGATGAAAATGTTCCTGACGAGGATCGGATTCGGGTCCAAAGCCGTCATCACGGGCGACAGGACGCAGAAAGACCTCCCGAAGGACACGCAGAGCGGCCTCGACGTCGCGATGAAAGTCCTTCAGAAAATCGACGACATCGGAATGATCGAGCTGACCAGCAGGGACGTCGTGAGACATCCTCTCGTACAGAAGATCGTCGACGCCTACGAGAAGTACGAGGAAAGGGAGGCGCGCCGCAGCGTAAGACGCGGTCCGGTAAGAGAGGAGATCCGCGCAGGCAGACGGGAGACAAGAAGATGACCGTACTGATCGAGAATGAGTATCCCGCTGAAAAGGCGGAAAAAATCTTTGATTTTGATCTGCAGGAGACCGCGGAACTCGTTATGGAGACGTTTCTTGACGAGGAGCAGTGCCCATATGAGGCGTCTGTCAGCATTACCATCACGGACGACGGGGCGATCCGCGAGATCAACCGGGAACACAGAGGCGTGGACGCGTCCACGGATGTTCTGTCGTTTCCGATGGTGCAGTATCCCGCGCCCGCGGATTTTTCCGTTCTCGAGGAAGAGGGAATGGAGTCGGAGGCATTTGACCCGGACAGCGGGGAGCTGATGCTCGGGGACGTCGTCCTCTCCGCGGATCACATCGCGGCGCAGGCGGAATCCTACGGACATCCGGTGCGAAGAGAGTACGCGTTTCTGATCGTACACTCTCTGCTGCATCTCGCCGGCTACGATCATATGGTGCCGGAAGAAGCGGAAGTCATGGAATCGAGACAGAGAGCGATTCTGGACAAATGCGGAATTACCAGATAGAATAAAAGGTCCTGATCCTGATCCGGCGGATTACCAAATAAAAGGTCCGGATCCTGATTCGACGGATAACAAAATTAAAGATCCAGATCCTGGTTCAACGGAAAAGAATGAAACCGTTAGCAGCGGTTCAGATAAAGGGAACGCTCTTAAGAGCGGAAAACGGAAAACAGAGAAGGAGATTAGAATTATGCGGAAACGTGGCATTGCACTGATGCTTGCTTTAGCGATGACTGTATCAATGCTCGGAGGATGCGCCGCCAGCCCGATCGAGGAGGAGACCTCAGAAGCTGTCGCGGAGGAGTCGGAAGAGGAGCTGATCACGCCGATCCCGACGGAGACGCCGGAACCGACGGAACTCATTACGCCGGAACCGGAACCCCAGGAAGACATACCGGCGGGCATGGCAAAGAGTATTCTCACCGGAGAATATGTGGATGAGGCAATCGGAACACGCCGTCCGGTCGCGTTCATGGTGGACAATGTCTCGGGCGCGTTCCCGCATTACGGAAATTCGCACGCGAGCGTTTACATCGAAGCGCCGGTGGAAGCGGAACTGACCCGCGAATGCATTATCTATGAAGATTACGACGATCTGGACAGGATCGGATCGCTCCGCAGCTGCCGTGACTATTTCCTGTCCTACGCGCTCGGATTTGATACCATTTTCTGCCATTACGGACAGGCGGCCTACGCTCTTGTGTACCTCGAGAACGACAAGGTCGACAACATCAGCGGTCTGAAGGGCTATGCGGGCAACTATTTCTACCGCTCCAGCGACCTCAAAGCGCCGCACAATGCCCACACCAGCGGGAAAGGCATCAACGACGCCATCGAGTATCTCGGCTATCGCAAGACCATCAAGCAGGACTTCGAACCGACATTCAAATTCAAATGGGTCGGCGAGACCGCGGACGTCTCGAACGGCATGGAAGCGGCTTATGCTTCCGCGGGATACCAGTCGAGCAAATCCTATTTCGAGTACAACCCGGAAGACGGTCTCTATTACCGCTTCCAGTACGGCGGACCGGAAATCGACGGTATGAACGGCGAACAGATCAAGGTGAAGAACCTGATCTTCGAATTCGAGAACGCCTCCCTCTATCAGGATTCCCAGTACGTCCACTTTGATACGGTGGGCACGGGCAAAGGCATTTACGTCACGGACGGAAAGGCCGTCAACATTACCTGGCAGAGAAACGACTACTATGAGCCCGCCAAGTATTTCCTCGAGGACGGCACCGAACTCGAGATGACCCCCGGCAAGACCTTCGTGAACCTTGTAAAGAACAAGCACGTCGGCCGCTGCGTCATCGGCCCCTCCAAAGAAGAGGCGGTCTGCGCCGTCAGCGAAGCCGTTCAGGCGGAGCTGGAAAATGAGAACGCGACCTGGGAGAGCTGGTTCAAAGAACACGAAGCGGAACTCCGTCAGGAGCTCGATATCGATCAGGCGGCTTCTCTCGCCGCGCACGGCGGCATTTCCAAATGCCAGTGATCTGATCCCTGCTATAACCGGCCGCTGTACGGACACGTACAGCGGTCGTATGTACCAATACCGGTTAATGGAGTCGAATCGTATGGACAAGAAACAGATACGTTCTGCTGTGATCAGAAAAAGAAAAGAGATGACCCCGGAGGACATCTCAAGAGGGACCGGAGAGATACTGCGGAGGCTTTGCGCGCTTCCGCAGTATCTTGATGCTGAAGTGATTTATACTTTCGTCGGCTGCAAAGGCGAAGTGGATACTTCAACCCTTATTTTAAAAGGCCTTGCGGACGGAAAAATGGTCGCTGTCCCGAGATGCCTCGGAGACGTCATGGAGTTTTTCTATATCGGGAGCCTTGACGAGCTGAGCCCCGGGATGATGGACATTCCCGAGCCGGTGCCGGTGCCGGAAAAGCAGGCGCATGAGGAAAATGCTCTCATGATCATGCCCGGCCTCGCCTTCGCGCCGGACGGCGGCCGCGTCGGATTCGGCGGCGGCTACTACGACAAGTTCCTCGCGGCGCACCCGGACCTTGTGAAGGTGGCGGTGGCATTTTCCTGGCAGATCTTCGATTCCGTTCCGACCAATGAATTCGATGTGCCGGTCCCGGTGATCGTCACCGATGAGGAAGTTATCTATGCCTGAAAAAACAAAAACATTCCGGAGATTCCTGCGGCTTCTGACCGTGACGCTGCTGGCGGTGATCCTCGCCCTGACAGCGGCGGGATGCGGAAAGAAGGGACCCGCTGCCTCCGGACAGGAGGAGAATTCCGCCGCGGAGCTTACACTTATCGAAGAAAGCATTGCCGAAAAAGAAGAGAGCGCTCCGGCAGAAGACAGTGCGGATGAGGGGGAAGGCGCAGAAGCGAAAGAAGAAGTTTCCCAGACAGCGTCTGATGCACCGGATCCGGAGAAAGAGGAAACGGAGAGTCCTGCGGAGGACGCGGAGAGCTCCGAGAGCCTCTCAGAAGGCGCAGAAAGCGCTCCGGAAGAGACGGACGGGAATGAATCCGCAGATGCGGAAAATGAGCCCGGAGGGCTTCTCACAGCCCCGATGGATCCGGAGTCCCCGTCCGACGGTCTGGCCTTTGTGGAGGAGGACGGCGAATACACCTCCAAGGAGCAGGTGGCCGCGTATATCCATGAATTCGGCCATCTTCCGGACAATTACATCACCAAGAAAGAGGCGGAGGAGCTCGGATGGGTGTCCTCCAAAGGAAATCTCTGGAAAGTGGCGCCCGGCAAGAGCATCGGCGGAAGCCGCTTCGGCAATTACGAGGGGCTGCTCCCGGACAAAAAAGGGCGGAAATACTATGAATGCGACATTGACTTCGACGGGTCCTTCCGCGGTCCGGAGCGCATCATTTACTCGAATGACGGCCTCATTTTCTACACCGAAGATCACTATAAAACTTTTGAACAGCTGTATTAGACGGAGAACATTATGAAAACAGTCCAACTTGATCTTGTTCCTTCCCGGGAGAGGGAAGAGCTGCACGCGTATCTCGCGGAAAAACTGCAGCTTCCGTCCTGGTACGGCGCCAATCTCGACGCGCTGTACGACTGTCTCACGGAGATCGCGGAGGATACGGAGATCGCCGTCCGCTATACGGAATCGACCGTGAGCCGCTATGAGAAGAGAATGTTCCATGTTCTCTCCGACGCGGCGGAGGAAAACCGTCATTTAACGCTCAAAATCACGGAATCGAAACAGGAAGCCCTTGAAAAAGCTTCCCGCTATGTGTCCGCTCTGAGTGAAAAACTCGGAAGACCGCTCACGGCGTGCGTCGAGACCTTCGGATGCCAGATGAACGCGAGGGATTCCGAGAAGATCCGCGGGATCCTTGACAGGATCGGCTATGAAATGACGGAATCCGAGGAAAATGCCGACTTTGTCCTCTACAATACCTGCACGGTGCGCGAAAATGCGAACTCCCGCGTTTACGGCCGCCTCGGCTCGCTCCTCGGCAGGAAAAAGGTCCGTCCGCACATGATCATCGCGCTGTGCGGCTGCATGATGCAGGAGAAGGGGGAGGCGGACTACGTCCGGAAACATTATCCGTTCGTCGATCTCATTTTCGGGACGTTCAACCTGAAGTCTCTCGCGGAACTGATCGCCTCGGTATTTGAGGCGGACACGCCCGTCGTCGAGATCCGGGAGAAAATGGAAGCGCTGCCGGAGGATATGCCGACCATGCGCAAATATCCGTTCAAGTCCGGCGTCAATATCACCTACGGCTGCAACAATTTCTGCAGCTACTGCATTGTCCCCTATGTGCGCGGCCGGGAGATCAGCCGCATGCCGGAGGATATTCTCAGGGAAGTGAAAATGCTGGCGGAGGACGGCGTGAAGGAAGTCATGCTGCTCGGGCAGAATGTGAACTCCTACGGAAATACGCTCGGGGAGGACGTCACATTTGCGCGTCTCCTTGAGGAAGTGGAGAAGATCGACGGCATCGAGAGGATCCGTTTCATGACGTCCCACCCGAAGGATTTTTCCGATGAGCTCATCCGGGTCATCGCTAAGAGCAAAAAGGTCTGCCGCCATATTCATCTGCCGGCCCAGTCCGGCTCCACGGCGATCCTGAAAAAGATGAACCGCCGGTACACAAGGGAAGGATACCTGACCCTTGTCCGCAAGATCCGTGAGGCGATCCCGGAGATCTCTCTCACAACGGATATCATCGTCGGCTTTCCGGGGGAGACGGAGGAGGATTTTGCCGATACGCTGAGCCTCATCGACGAAGTGGGATACGACAGCGTATTCACGTTTATTTATTCGAAGCGGACGGGAACGCCCGCCGCCGTCATGGAAAACCAGGTCCCGGAAGACGTCGTGAAAGAGCGGTTCGACCGGCTGCTCGCGCTCGTGCACGAGAAGGCATTTGAGGCCTGCGCCCGTTTTGAGGGGCAGACGCTGCCGGTGCTCGTGGAGGAGAAGAACCGGAGCGAAGGTCTCCTTACGGGAAGGCTGGGAAGCAATCTGCTCGTTCATTTTCCGGGAACGCCGGATCTCATCGGAAAGATCGTTCCGGTGCACCTTTCGGAGTGCAAGGGCTTCTACTATATGGGCGAGATCAAAGAAGAGAGGTAATGCGTGGCACTGTCACCGATGATGCAGGAATACCTGCGCTGCAAAGAAGAATATAAAGACTGCATTCTGCTGTACCGGGTCGGCGATTTCTACGAGATGTTTTTCGACGACGCGGTCACGGCGTCCAAAGAACTGGAACTTACGCTGACGGGAAAAGACTGCGGTCTCGAAGAGAGGGCTCCGATGGCGGGCGTGCCGTGGCACGCGGTGGACACCTATATCGACCGTCTGGTCAATAAGGGCTACAAGGCCGCTATCTGCGAGCAGGTCGAGGACCCGAAGACGGCGAAAGGCCTCGTGAAGAGAGAAGTCATCCGCGTCGTGACGCCGGGGACCAATCTCGCGCCCGAATCTCTCGAGGAAGACCGGAACAAGTTCCTTATGTGCGTCGTTTTAGTGGGAGAGCGTTACGGCATCGCGGCATCGGATATTTCCACCGGTGCCTTTTTCGTGACGGAGGTGGAGAGGCCCCGCGTCATGATGGATGAAGTGCAGCGGTACAGACCGGCAGAGCTGATCTGCAACGAGACGCTCCTTCTCTCCGGATTCCCCGCGGATGAGCTCAAGGACCGGCAGGGGATCATCACGCAGACGCTTCCGGCCAGATATTTCTCGGAGGAGAATTCCGGGGAGGCGCTGCGGGAGCATTTTCATATCACGCATATTGACGGGCTCGGATTCCGTGACGGCTCCTTATCCGCGGTTGCCTCGGGCGCCCTCATGCGGTACCTCGCGGATACGCAGAAAAACGGACTGCCGCAGATCACGGGCATTTCCCTTTATACGACCGGCAACTTCATGATGCTGGACACGGCCGCGATCCGCAACCTGGAACTTACGGAGACCATGCGGGAGAAGCGGAAGACCGGCTCCCTGTTCGGAGCCCTCGACCGCACCAAAACAGCGATGGGAGCCAGAATGCTCCGGAACTGGATCGAGAGGCCGTTGATCGACAAAGAAGCGATCGAGGAGCGGCTCGGCGCCGTGGAGGCGATGCTCGGGGACGAGATCAGCCGCGCGGAACTCCGGGAATACCTCAATCCCGTCTATGACCTCGAAAGACTCGCGGGAAGAGTCGCCTATCACTCGGCCAATCCGAGAGACCTGATCGCGCTGCGCTCGTCCCTTGAGATGCTGCCTCATATTGCTCGTCTCACGGCGGAACTGGGGGGAAAACGGCTCGGAGCGCTCGCTGAGAAGTTCGACGATCTCTCCGATATCTGCACCTGGATCACGGACGCCATCGTCGAGGATCCGCCGCTTGCCATGAAGGAAGGCGGCATTATCAAAGAAGGCTACCATCCGGAGGTGGACGGGTACCGGCAGGCGAAATCCGAGGGCACGCAGTGGCTCGCACAGCTCGAGGCGAGAGAGCGCGAGGCCACCGGAATCCACACGCTGAAAGTCAAATTCAACAGGGTCTTCGGGTACTGCATCGAGGTGACCAATTCCTTCAAGAGCATGGTGCCGGACCGCTACACAAGAAAGCAGACCCTGACCGGCGCGGAGCGTTATACGACGCCGGAACTCAAGGAGCTCGAGGACAGGATACTCGGGGCGCAGGACAAGCTCTACACCCTCGAATATGAGCTCTTCGCGGACCTCCGGGACCGGATCGGCGCCGAGATCGGGCGCCTGCAGAAGACGGCCGCCCACGTGGCGGAGATCGATGCGCTCGCAAGCCTCGCGGAAGTGGCGATGCGCTATCACTATGTGCGTCCTTCCCTGAATACGGAGGGAAGGATCGTCATCCGGGACGGCAGGCATCCCGTCGTGGAGAGAATGACGCCGCACGACGGATTCATTCCCAACGACACGGTGCTCAATAACGAAAAGAAGCGGATCTCGATCATCACCGGACCGAACATGGCCGGAAAATCGACCTATATGCGGCAGTCGGCGCTGATCGTCCTCATGGCGCAGATCGGCTCCTTTGTCCCCGCCAAAGAGGCAGATATCGGCATTGTCGACCGGATCTTCACCCGGGTCGGCGCGTCGGACGACCTCGCGAGCGGGCAGAGCACCTTTATGGTGGAAATGACAGAGGTGGCGAATATTCTGAGGAACGCCACGAAGAACAGCCTGCTCATTCTCGATGAGATCGGGCGGGGGACGTCGACATTTGACGGTCTGTCCATCGCCTGGGCGGTGATCGAATATATCGCGAACCCGGAGATCATCGGGGCGAAGACATTATTTGCCACCCACTATCACGAGCTGACGGAACTCGAGGGCAAGATCCCCGGCATCAACAACTACTGCATCGCCGTGAAAGAGCGCGGGGATGATATCGTGTTCCTGCGGAAGATCGTCAAGGGCGGCGCCGACAAGAGCTACGGCATCCAGGCGGCGAGACTCGCGGGCGTTCCGGAGGCGGTGCTGTCGAGGGCAAAGGAGATCGTGGAACAGCTCTCGGACGCGGATATTACGGAGGCGGTGAAGACTGTCACCGGGAAGAAGGGCGGACGGAGAAAAGCGATTCATTACGATGACGTGGATCTCCAGCAGATGACCCTCTTTGACGCGGCGACGGACGAGGATGTGCTGCGGGAGCTGGACGGGATCGATATCAGCAACCTGACTCCGGTGGAGGCTCTCAATGTGCTCTATAAACTGCAGAACAAGCTGAAAAACCGCTGGAAAGCATAGGAAATACAGTAAAGGATGACGTATGGGAAAGATCCATCTTCTCAGCAGCAGTGTGATTGACAAGATCGCGGCGGGCGAAGCCGTCGAGAGACCGGCAGCGGTCGCCAAGGAGCTGATCGAAAATGCGATCGACGCGGGGGCGGATGCCGTCACCGTGGAGATCAGGGACGGCGGCATCACCTACCTCCGGGTCACGGACAACGGCAGCGGCATCGCGCCGGAAGACGTGCGCACCGCGTTCCTCCGGCACGCGACCAGCAAGATCGAGACGGAAAAAGATCTCGAGCGCATCGGCTCCCTGGGATTCCGGGGAGAAGCACTGGCCAGCATCGCCGCGGTGAGCCGTGTCGAGCTGATCACGAAGCGCCCGGATGATCTGTCGGGGACGCGCTATGTGATCGAGGGAGGCGAAGAAAAGGGGGTTCACGAGGTCGGCGCTCCGGACGGGACCACCTTTATCATCCGGGATCTCTTTTACAACACCCCCGCGAGGCAGAAATTCCTCAAAACGGCGATGACGGAAGCGTCCAGGATCGCCTCTTCTATGGAGCAGCTCGCACTGTCCAATCCGGATATCGCATTTTCCTTTATCGTCGGTGGACAGCTCAAAATGCAGTCCTCGGGAAACGGTTCGCTCAAAGACGTCATTTTCCGCATTTACGGGAAATCGGTCGTGCAGGAACTTCTGCCGGTGGAGGAGAGCGGGGACAGCATACGGATCAGCGGATGGATCGCGAAACCGGCGGTGTTCCGCAGCAGCCGGAATTATGAAAATTACTACGTCAACGGCCGTTACGTAAAGAGCAATATTATCGCGAAGGCCATCGAGGACGGGTACGGCAATATGCTCATGCAGCACAACTATCCGTTCACCTGTCTCATGGTGGATGTCCCGGCCGATGAAGTGGACGTCAACGTCCACCCGCAGAAAATGGAGGTCCGCTTCTCCGAAGAAAAACGGATCTACGACGCGGTCAGGAACGCGGTGCACGAGACCATCCGGAAGAGCATCATGATCGTGCCCGCCGTGATCGGGGAGCCGGAGAAGGAAAAAGTAAAAGCCGCGGAGCTGAAAGAGGCCAGAAAAGCGGTGCCGGAACCCTTCGAGAAGAAATACAGGGAGAAGGCCCGGAACCGGTTCCTTGGGGAGGATCCCGTTCCTTACAAGACGGGAACCGAGGAGAAGGCTGCATTTTCCGGAGAGAAGTCTGCATTTTCCGGAGAGAAGCCTGCATTTTCCGGAGAGAAGCCTGCATTTTCCGGTACTGCGGAACTGATCCCCCCGCCACCCTCGGAAGAGGCGAAGGCGGCGCAGCGGCTTCTGCGGGAATCCGTCCCCGAGCAGGAGACGATCCCGTTCCTGAGTCCGGAGGCCGCGAAAAAGCGAAAGATCATCGGGCAGGCATTTTCCACCTACTGGATCATCGAGTACGGAGACGAGCTGCTGATCATCGACCAGCACGCCGCGCACGAAAAAGTCCTCTATGAGAGGTTTATGAGGCAGTATAAGGATAAACAGGTGATCTCGCAGCCTCTGCTCGTCCCGGCCGTCATCACGACGGACGCGAGGGACCGGATGCTTCTCGAGGAATACCGGGAAGCCTTCGCGGCGCTCGGATTTGAGATCGAGTCCTTCGGCGATACGGAATACAAGATCAGCAGCATTCCCTATAACCTGAGCGGAGCGGACGTGAAACAGCTGTTTCACGAGATCCTCGGCGCGGTGGAGCAGAATAAGAAAGTAAATGAACTTCCGTCCTATGTCCATGAGGTCGCGACGGAAGCCTGCAAGGCGGCGGTCAAGGGCGGCGGGGAACTCTCCACCGCCGAGGCCGAGGCGCTGATCGGGGAGCTGATGCAGTGCGAAGACCCCTATCACTGCCCCCACGGCAGACCGACGATCATCTCCATGACGAAGCAGGAGTTCGAGAAGAAGTTTAAGAGAATCGTGTGATGATCCGCATAGAGAATCAGTCAGAAGAAAACAGAATTCCCCTGATCGTGATCGAGGGCCCCACTTCCGCCGGGAAATCCGACATCGCGGTCCTCGTCGCGAAAGCGCTGGACGGAGAGATCATTTCCGCGGATTCCATGCAGGTCTACCGGGAAATGGATATCGGCACCGGAAAGATCCGGCCGGAGGAAATGGGCGGGATCCCGCATTTTCTGCTGGATATCGCGGATCCGGAGGACGCCTTTGATCTCGCGAGATTCAAAGAAGCGGCAAAAGAAGCGGTCCTGGACGTGTGGAGACGCGGAAAAATCCCCGTTCTCTGCGGCGGCACGGGATTTTACATCCAAGCGGTGGTGAAGGACATCGATTTCTCCTCTGCATCGCCCTCGGAGGAATACCGCCGGGAACTGGAAGAATTTGCCGAAAGAGAAGGCAACGACGCGCTGCACGCGATCCTGAGAGAAAAGGACCCTGACGCTGCGGCGGCGATCCATCCCAACAACCGGAAGCGCGTGATCCGCGCGCTGGAATTCCTTCACGAAACCGGCGGGAAGATCTCCGAAAAAAACAGGAGCGACAAAGAACAGCCGTCCCCCTACGATGCGATGATCTTCTTTATCGATATGGACCGGGCGGAGCTCTACCAAAAGATCGAAAAACGGGTGGACCTCATGCTGGAGGCCGGTCTTGTGGAAGAAGTGCGGACCCTGAAAGAGCGGGGACTTACGCGGAATGACGTCTCCATGCAGGGGCTGGGATACAAGGAGATCCTCGCCTATCTTGAAGGGGAGACCTCCCTGGAGGAAGCCGTGAGGATCCTGAAGCGGGATACCAGGCATTTCGCGAAGAGGCAGCTCACGTGGTTCCGGCACGACCGGGAAGCGGTCCGGATCGCCCGGGAGGATTACGGGAATGATGCCGTAAAGATCGCGGAGGCTGTTGCCGGCATGATCCGGGAACATTACGGGGAAACCATTTATAAGACAGGAAAATGACCACAATGTACAAAGCTTTTGGAATAGACGAAGACGTCGTATCGTTCGGCGCGGCGCAGGAGCGGATGCTTCGGGAACGGTTCGAGGAGATCGACAGGACCGCGGAATACAATCAGCTGAAGGTGATGCGCGCCATGCAGCAGTGCAGAGTCTCCGAGGCCTGCCTTTCCGGGACGACGGGTTACGGCTACAACGATATCGGCAGGGAGACGCTGGAGGCGGTCTACGCCGCAGCGTTCCACGCCGAAGACGCGCTGGTGCGGCCGCAGATCGCCTGCGGGACCCACGCGCTCGCGGTGGCTCTCTCCGGGAATTTAAGGCCCGGGGACGAGCTGATCTACATCTCGGGAGGTCCGTACGATACTCTCGAAGAAGTGATCGGGATCCGTCCCTCGAGGGGATCTCTCGCGGAATACGGCGTCACATATAAACAGGTGGACCTCAAAGAGGACGGAACTTTCGATTTCGAGGGGATCCGGAAAGCGATCACGCCGAAGACGAAAATGTGCGCGATCCAGCGCTCGAAAGGCTATCAGACGCGGCCGACCCTGTCCGTTCGGGAGATCGGGGAAGCGGTAAAATGCGTGAAGAGCGTCCGGAGCGATATCATCGTCATGGTGGACAACTGCTACGGCGAATTTGTCGAGACGACGGAACCTACGGATGTCGGCGCGGACATGATCGTCGGCTCGCTGATCAAAAATCCCGGCGGCGGACTCGCTCCGACAGGCGGATATATCGCGGGAACAAAGGAATGTGTGGAAAATGCAGCCGTCCGGCTCACGACCCCCGGCCTCGGAAAAGAAGTCGGCGCGACGCTCTCCGCAAATGCGCCCTTCTTCCAGGGCTTTTTCCTCGCGCCGTGTGTGACGGCTTCCGCCCTCAAGGGAGCCGTTTTTGCGGCTTCCCTGTATGAAAATCTGGGATTTGTCTGCACCCCCGGAAAGGACGCGGCGAGATATGACATCATTCAGGCCGTGACGCTGGGAACGCCGGAAGGCGTGGAGGCGTTCTGCCGCGGGATCCAGAAAGCCGCGCCGGTGGACAGCTTTGTGACGCCGGAGCCCTGGGACATGCCGGGGTATGACAGCCAGGTCATTATGGCGGCCGGAGCCTTTGTGTCCGGCTCCTCCATCGAACTCTCGGCGGACGCGCCGATCAGACCGCCCTACGCGGTGTATTTTCAGGGCGGCCTCACGTGGCCTTCCGCAAAACTCGGGATCCTCATGACCGTGCAGGAGATGAAAAATGACGGACTCCTCCGTCCGGAAGATCTATGCGTAAAGTGATCATTATCGGCGGCGGCGCGGCAGGGCTCGCGGCTGCCATTGCATCCGCGGAGAACGGCGCGGAGACGACCGTGCTGGAAGCGGCGAAAAAACCCGGGAGAAAGATCACCCTCTCGGGGAACGGGCGCTGCAACCTCAGCAATACGGCGTTTCCCGAACACATGTATCACGGGAGCGACCCGGCATTTGCGGAACAACTGCTGAGAGACAACCGGGAGATGCTGACGGCGTTCTTCCGCTCCTGCGGCATTGTGACGCGAACGGTCGGCACCGGGATCTACCCGTACAGCGAGGAAGCTCCTTCTGTTCTTGAGAATTTCCTGAGCCGGGCGGAGGCGCTGGGCGTCAGGATCCGAAACAATACTCCCTGCGTCGGGATCGAGCGGGAAGGGGAGCATTTCCTTGTCCATACGCCTTCCTGGAAGTATGAGGCCGACAGGGTGATCCTGGCGTGCGGATCTCCGGCATTTGCAGAAAAAGGCAGCACAGGCGGAAACGGGTATGGACTTGCTTCCTCTCTCGGGCATTCGGTGAAGGAACCCATTCCGGCGCTGGTTCCCGTGGTGCTGCGCGGCGGTATTTTCCCGAAATGGGCCGGCGCACGCGCAAGGGGCGTCGTGAAGCTGCTCTGCGATGGGGAGGAGCTCCTGCGCTCGGAGGGACAGATCCAGTTCACGAAATACGGTATTTCCGGCATTCCGGTAATGGATGTGTCCGGGACGGCGGCCCGCTGCCTTGCGGAAGGAAGGAAAGTTTCCATGGCACTGGATCTTATGCCGGAACTTGCTCTTACAGAGGCGGAGAACCTGCTCCGCGCACGGAAGCAGTTCGGGACAGGCATACTGCCCGCAAAAGTGGCGGCAGTTCTTGCTTCGTATCCTTATGTTACTGATGATCCCTCCGGGCTCGCAAAAAGGCTGAAGGGATCGGAATGGGAAGTCGAGAGTGTGCGCCCGATGAGTGAGGCGCAGTGCGCCTCCGGCGGGATCCCGGTACAGGAGACCGACCGGCGTACGATGGAATCCGTTTTCGTGCCGGGACTGTACCTGACCGGCGAGATGCTGGATATCGACGGTATCTGCGGCGGCTACAATCTGTCCTTTGCATTCCTTACGGGGATCTGTGCGGGAAGGAGCGCGGCGGATGATTAAGATCGAAAATATAGCTCTGCCCGTGGAGGCCGGGGAGGACGCGGTCCTGCGTTCCGCGGCAAAGATCCTGCGGATCCGACCGGAAGAGATCCTGAGCTTTGAGATTCGAAAACGCTCCCTTGACGCGAGAAAAAAACCGGATCTGCGCTATGTTTACAGTGTGGCGGCGGAAGTCCGGAAGGAAAGCAGCGTTCTGAAACGGGCGGGAAACAGGAAAGCATCGGTCCTCACGGATCCGGTCTATTCTTTTCCGGATCTTCACCCGGAAGACGGCGAAAACAGACCGGTCATCGTCGGATCCGGCCCTGCGGGGCTGTTCTGCGCGCTCCTTCTTGCGGAAAACGGATTCCGGCCGATCATTCTCGAGCGCGGGGACAGTGTGGACGAGCGGCAGAATAAAGTGGACCTATTCTGGAGAGAAGGAAAACTGGATCCCGATTCCAATGTGCAGTTCGGGGAAGGCGGCGCGGGGACATTTTCCGACGGCAAACTCAATACCATGACCCATGACCCCATAGGGAGGGGACGGTTCGTGCTGGAGCAGTTCGTCCGCTTCGGGGCAGATCCGGAGATCCTGTACGACGCGAAGCCTCATATCGGGACGGACATACTGCGCATCATCCTGAAGAATATCAGGAAGACGGTCACGGACTGCGGCGGGGAATTCCTGTTCCGGAGCTGCCTGACCGATCTTCTCGTTCAGGACGGGAAACTGACCGGCGCGGAGATCAACGGAAGAGACCGGATCGAAACGGACCGGATCGTGCTGGCCGTGGGGCACAGTGCGAGGGATACGTATGAGATGCTCCGCCGGAGGGAACTTGCGATGGCGAAGAAATCCTTTGCCGTCGGATTCCGCGTCCAGCATCCGCAGACGATGATCGACCGCAGCCAGTACGGGCGGGCGGCGGACGTCGTTCTGCCGGCAGCGGCTTATAAGCTGACATTCCATG
>SVDL01000036.1 GCA_015057835.1 Lachnospiraceae bacterium | reverse complement strand
CCACTCCCTTCGGGCACGGCATGCAGTAGCCGCAGCCCGTGCAGGGAACTTTGAGCTTCTCGTTGATGGCGTCCTTGACACCGGCGATCAGGTCTCTGTCCGCGTCCGTCAGCATGCCCGGTTCCGCTTTGGAAGCCGTCCGGCAGTTCTCCTCCACCATCTCGAGAGAATTCATTCCCGACAGGACCACCGTCACTTCCGGCTGATCCCACAGCCAGTCGAACGCGAGCTCCGCGGCGGTCCGCCCGCCGCCCTCCTCCGCGATGCGCTTTTTCGCGCTCTCCGGCAGGAGATTTACAAGTTTTCCGCCCCGCAGCGGTTCCATGATGATCACCGGGATGCCCTTTTCCGCCGCCGCCTGCAGTCCCCGTCTTCCCGCCTGGGAGACTTCGTCCATGTAATTGTACTGGATCTGGCAGAAATCCCAGTCATAAGCCTCCAGGATCTTCAGGAACATCTCCGTATTGCCGTGGAACGAGAACCCGATCTGACGGATCTGTCCGGCTGCTTTCTTCTCCGCGATCCACTGCTCGATGCCGAGTGCCTGCAGCTTGTTCCAGGCCGCGACGTCCGTAAGCATATGCATCAGATAATAATCAATATGGTCCGTTTTGAGGCGCGTCAGCTCCTCACTGAAGTACCGGTCGATCGCCGAGCGGCTCCGGATGAGATACTGGGGAAGCTTTGTGGCAATATTGACCTCGTCCCTCTTTCCGGTGCGCGACAGAATTTCTCCCAAAGCGTCTTCCGAACCCGGGTAAATATAAGCGGTGTCAAAATAATTCACTCCGTTCTCAATGGCTTTCAGGATCTCCTCCTGCGTCTTTTCGAGATCGATTCCGCTGCCTTTTCTTGAAAAGCGCATGCAGCCGTATCCCAGAATCGAGAGCGGTTCTCCGATTTTGTTATTGCGGTATTTCATTTTTCTCCTCTTCTGTATTTTCAGCAACTTCTCTGACTGCAATCAGATCCGCAGATCCACCCATTTTCCCGCGCGGAAGCGAATCCCGTTGAGAATAAACCTCGTCAGCTGATCCGACAGAATGCCGATCCAGATGCCGTGAAGTCCGAGATGCAGCACAAATACGGCAAGAATCGTCACCAGTGTCCTGATCCCGGTACAGGCGATCAGTGCGGTCATCAGGGTATAGCGGACGTCGCCTGCAGCCCGGAGACACCCGGTGAAAATGATCTGGGAGATCTGCAGCAGGACGATGACCGTCATAAAATTACAGATCAGAACACCGTACTCCACAATATGCGGATCTTTCGGAAAATACAGGCCGAAAAACCATCTGCCGCCGAGCAGCAGAAACGCGGAAAGTCCCACGGAGATTCCGAAGCCGATGCGCTGGCAGATGCTGCCGTAGAGTTTTGCCGTCTCCTTCTGCCTCGCTCCCAGCGCCTCACCGGACAGCGCGATCGCCGCCACCTGCATGCCGTCGGCAAATGAAAACGCAAGCCCGAGCAGATTCATTCCCACATTGTGGGCGGCAAATATATCCGTCCCCAGTCTCGCCGCAATGACCGCAGTCGCGAGAAAGCCGATCCGCATGGCGATATTTTCAAAAAAGACACTGGATCCGATCTTGAAAATGCTCTTCATGACCGACAGGACAGGCCCGATCTTCTCCTGGACCACAAGCCGCATGCTGACATAGCTCTGTTTCCGGTAGAGCGACGAGATCGCCATGCCCGCCGCGACAACGGTGCCGAGGACGGTGGCAAATGCCGCCCCGAAGATCCCCCATTTCGGAAATCCGAAATGACCGCCGATCAGGAGATAATTGAAAATGACATTGACGATGCTGGACGTCAGATTTGTCGTCATGGAGATCCGGGTGTATCCGCTGCCCCTCTGGGCCGCGTTGATAATCATGGTAATAACATTGAAAATGCTTCCGCCCATGATCACCCGGAAGTAGATCACCGCCGCCTCGTGCGTATCCGCGTTGCTGCCCGCCCAGCGCATAAATGTCGGTGTAAGGACGACAAACACTATGGAAATGAAAGCGCACAGAAGAATCGCAATGAGAAGGGCCGTCATCAGCACCTGATTGGCGCCTTTCCGGTTTTCCTCTCCTTTTCTCCTCGCGACGAGGGCGCTCACAGCCACATTCATCGATAAGAAAGCCGCGAGGCCTATGAATTTGGGCTGCGCGGTGAGCCCAACAGCGGAGACGGCGTACGGGCCCATGGTCGCCACCATCATGGTATCGATCATGCCGGCAAGCACGATAAAAAAGCTCTCGAGGATCGCCGGCCAGGCGACCTGGACAGCTTTTTTCACCATTTGATTTTTGGTCAGGATTGTGCTGCTCATCTTCCGAATCGGGATCTGATTTCCGATGCTTCTGCCCGTGTCGTTTTCGATGCTGCTGCCGATGCCATTTTCTTGTCTGAATAAGCCCTGTCAGCAGGTTGTTTTCCGGCATTTTTTACTGTGTTATTAAAACTATAGCACCGACCGCCATCCGTGACAAGTTGTATAAAATCGCAGAGGTTTCATATTTATTATTCACAAATTATCTTCCGTAGAGTAAAATAGTATTGTTCATTTTATACATCCGATCACTCTTTCATTTTTTCAAAGGAGGGAATCTTATGGATAACTTTTTAAACAAATTGGTAGACATCTGTACCAATGCGGGCAGCAAGATCATTCTCGCGCTGCTGATCTTCTTCATCGGTAAGATCGTGATCGCCAGAATCCTTAAAATCATCGGCGGCAAACCCACAAGGAAGCTGGATCCGACCGTCCGTTCCTTCATTCTGAACATCGCCAAGGCAGTTCTCTACATCGTCCTCGTGATCTCGATCATCAGCGTTCTCGGCGTTCCGATGGCATCCGTCATCACCGTCCTCGCGACATGCGGCGTCGCGATCGGCATGTCCCTGCAGGGTGCTCTCAGTAACGTGGCCGGCGGCATCATGCTCATGATCTTCCGTCCGTTCAGCGTCGGGGACTATGTCTCCGCAGGCGGCGCGGAAGGCGTTGTCAAAGAGATCTCCCTGTTCTACACCACCATCACAACAGTCGACAACAAAGTCGTTACGGTCCCGAACGGAGCTCTCATGAATTCCAATGTCACGAACTTCTCCGCGGAGGAACAGCGCCGCGTCGATCTGACATTTGCCTGCGCGAAGGGTGAAGACGTCGCCGCGATCCAGGAGCTCATCCTCGGCGTCATGAAGAAAAACGACCTTGTCCTTGACGATCCTGCTCCGTTCGCAAGACTCGTCGGCGGCACCAACGAATCCATGGAATTCACTGTCCGCGCCTGGACAGATTCCGCCAAATACTGGGATACCTATTTTGCACTGACCCAGGAGATCACCGAAGCGCTCGGCGCTGCCGGCATCAAGGCACCGGCGGTCAGGGTCGTGACGGAAAGCAAGTAAAAGGAACGAAGTCTTTCAATCTTTTTATGGAGCCGCTGGGGCCATTGCTCAGAGTTCCGAAAAGTAAGTTATGTTAACTCCGTGTAATTTATGATGTGTTTTAGAAAAAAGACACCAAAAATTTCGAGATTTTTGGTGTCTTTTTTCAAATTGCTTTCTATTTTGCCAAATGAACGATATGAATGCAAAACTCCAATTTTGCTCTCTGTGCTATTCATCCCCCGCAGATCTCCCGCAGCGCTGATGCCAGCGCCTCGTTCTCCTGCCTGCTCTTGACCGCGATCCGGTAATATCCTTTCGACAGTCCGGGGTAATCCGAGCAGTCCCGGATCAGGATTCCTCTTTCAAGCATCCTGCTGTAAAGCGGAATTTCTGTTTTCAGAAGCATGTAATTCGCGTCGGAAGGATAGACTTTTATGTTCGCGGCAATGGATGGTTCCGCAAAGACGGAGAGCAGAAACGAGCGTTCCGCCTTCAGATGTTCCCAGGTCTTCCGCATCCATTCGCACTCGTCATACTCCGCGGAGCCGGCGGCCTGCGCGAAGGCGGAAAGGTTCCATTCCGGCAGCTGGCGGTGGATCAGATCCCTGAGCTCCTTATCCTGAACAACGGCATACCCGAGTCTCACTCCGGGGATCGCGCAGATTTTCGTGTACGCACCGACGCGGATGAGGTGCGGACAGTTTTCTTCTGCCAGCATCTTTCTGTATGCGAAGACATTTTCCGAGAAATCAAGAAAACACTCATCCAGGATCATTCGGATGCCGTTTTTCTCACATGTTTTCAGGATTTCACATAAGTAATCCGGTGAGACGAGCCGGCCGTTGGGATTATTGGGGCAGGCGAGAAATGCCATCGGTTTCTGCGTTTTGCCGAGTTCCTCCAGGGCGTTCAGGTAATCGGTTTTCCGAGACTGCGCAGGGCTCTGCTCTTCATGATCCGCTGGATTCAGGCTCTCTCCCGCCGCAATTCCGCTTTCCTCCAGCGAAAAATCCCGTTCTTCCTCCAGCATAAAATAGCGGATCCTGCTCTTTCCGACGCTCTTCACCGAATATTCATAGCCGGAAAATGACGGCGCAGCAAGCAGCACATCCGAAGGCTCCAGCGCGTGGACCGCTGCCATGAAGATCTCCGAGGCGCCATTTCCGGGAATGATGCATTCCGCCGGCACACCGATCCGCGCGGCGATCCGGTTCCGCAGCATTTCCGCCTCCGGATCCGGGTACTCGTCAAGATGATCCATGGCCGCCAGGATGGCATTTTTCATCTCCTCCGGCATGCCGAGCGGATTTACATTGACTGAGAAATCATATTTAACATTATTGCGGTAAATATCTCCGCCGTGCATAGTCTACCTCTTTACCGGAACGAAAGCTCCCATCCTTCCGCTCCGTCCGATCTGTTACGTTCTCAGGTTTTCTGTTCGGGCTCATTTTCACATCGTCACGACCCAGGCAAATCCGATCAGGATCAAAAAGACCACCAGCGCCACGGAAGAAGCCGTATACATCAGTGTATTGGCGCGAAGGATGTCTTTTGCTTCGATGGAGCGCTTCTTATCCCCCATATACTCCTTTTTCAGGAACCGTCCCGAGTAGACCGCGCCGCCGCCGAGCCGGATCCCCATTGCGCCCGCGATGGCGCTCTCGGGATGGCCTGCGTTCGGGCTGGACGATTTCGTGTGATCCCTGTTGTATATTTTCACAGCGTCTTTTCCGCTGAGGGCAGGATCTTTCAGAATATAGGCCGCTGCGATGATGCACCATGCGCTGATCCGGGCGGGGAGGAAGTTCACCGCGTCGTCGATCAGGGCAGCCGCGCGGCCGAAATATTTGTAGCGTTCACTCTTGTATCCCACCATGGAATCCATGGTGTTGATCGCCTTTGCGGCGAATCCGAGCACCGGTCCCCCGAGCGCCGTATAGAGCATCGGCGCGAGAATGCCGTCGCACGTGCTCTCCGCGATCGTCTCCACCGTCGCCCTCGCGACGCCGGCTTCGTCGAGAACATCCGTATCCCTTCCGACAATGCGCGCGACCTGTTTTCTCGCTCCCGGAAGATCTTTTTTCGCCAGTTTCCGGTACACGGCCACGCTCTCTGTCCGCAGGGAGCGGATCGCGAGCAGCCAGTACGTGAGGATCGTCTCAATGACGATTCCGAGGACCGGATGGACCGAATATCCGATAAACAGAGGGATCGCCGCACCGACGGCTGACGCCGTGACAACGATCAGCACAAGGAGGATGCCGCGCCGGTAGGCCTTCTTATTGGCGGCTTTCCGCCCGGCGGTATTTCCGTCGGTTTTTTTCTCATTTCCGTCGGATTTTTTCTGGATTACGCCCTTCTCCTGCTTTCCCATGAATTTTTCATCAAGTACCGCGATCAGTTTCCCGATCCAGCGCACAGGATGCGGCCACCCCTCCGGGTCGCCCAGGATCAGATCCAGTATAAATCCGCATAAAAATGCAATGCCGTGATATTTCATTTCTGTCTGTGTCTCCGCGCAGCCGTTTTTGAAAATGCTGCCGCCCTGTCCTCTGCTTAAAATGGTTCCGCCCTGACGATCTTCTCTTTTACCGGGTCGATCGTCAGCAGATACCCTCCTCCGTTCGATGCCTGTACGTCAAAATACCCTGCATCCGTCAGCGCGGAAAGCAGCGCCTTCATGGTTCCCAGGTGAACCGAAGCAGCAGCTGTGACACCGGCAGCCTGCTTTTTGCGAGCCGCTGTATTTTGATTCACCGCGTACAGGTCCGCCGCGCATTGATCCGTTTTATATTGATCTGCGGCATATTCTCTGATGCATTTGCAGACTTCGCGGAACCCGCGTACGACCCGCTCGCAGTACTCCGCCTTGCTCTCGCCTCCCGGAAATGCCGCTTCCCCGCCGGAATCGATCCACGCCTGATAGCGGGGATCTCCGGAGAGTTCTATATAATTTCCGTACTCAAACTCACCGAAAAGGATCTCCGACCAGTCCGGGACCATCACCGCTTCCTTTCCGGGGTACACGATGGCCGCCGTTTCCAGGCACCTGCGGAGCGGACTTGAGAACAGAAGATCGATCGCCTCTTCCGGCGGATAAGTCTCTTCCTTCACCTTCGCGCGGATCGTCTCCGCGCCTTCTTCCGTCAGAGATTCGTCCGTGATGCCGATGAACCGCTTCTCGAGATTCCCCTTCACGGCGCCGTGCCGGATCATATAAAGCTGCGCCAATGTGGACTGTTCTCTCTGGCTCTCCGGTGCCAACGGAGACAGTTCTCCCTGGCTCCCCGGTGCAGTTTCACATCGTTCTCCTGCAGTTTTCGCGCTCCGGGGCGCGTCCTTAATCACCTGCGGCATCCCGCAGACAATTCTCACGACGCGGTCCGACCGCATGGCGATCTCGCGAAGAAGCCTGCCGGTCGCTTCGCGCCATTCTCTCTCGAAGGGATCATTGGGCACGATGCCGTTACCGATCTCATCGGAGATCACCTCGAGGCAGATCTCTTGATCAGACGTCCCGCAGACACATTCGTCCGACGGTTTTCCCGTCTGTTTTTCACTCACAGCATTTGCGAACGCGAAAAAGACCTCCTGCGGATCCTTATTCTCCTGAAGGCAGGTCCTCACCCACAGATGAAGTCTGTTGAAGATGATCGTTCCTGCGGAACTGTCTGAAACATTTTCCGAAGCATCCGTCGAAGCTGTCCCGGAAGCATTTCCTGTTAACCCTGCCGCAGCGTCCGCAGAAAGAAAAGCCCCGTCCAGAATGACGCAGTCCTCTTTCTCATGCAGTGATTTACAATATTCGAGTTTTCCCTGGCTTCTGCCGCCGATATACAGATTCATTTTCTCCTCCCGTCACAGCCGGAACGCGATCCTCACGACCGCCACCGCCATCGCGACCGCCAGCTCCGCCGCCGTCACAAAATATCCCGCGAGGTCGCCGCTCACGCCGCCGAACTCTTTCCGGCTCATCCGGTAATAATAGATCAGCATTGCCTCCGCGCTCACGGCAGCGACCGCTCCGGGCAGGGGGTCAATAATGACCATTGCGAGGATGCATACCGCCATCTCCGCAAACAGGATGATCGTGGATATTTTTTTCGCGCTGGCGTCCGCCATGCCTGCCATGGTTCCCTTGCCGTTTGCCAGAGGAAAATGCATGGCCGCGAGCCCGCTCAGCGTTCTCGTAAGAATAAAGCCGATGCAGATGACCATCATCTGCCGTCCCGTCCGAATTTCCGAAAATGCCGCCGCGTAAAGCAGAAAATAGAAAATGACGCGGATCACGGAAAAGGCCCCGATGTGGGAGTCCTTCAAAATCTGACGCTTTCTTTCGGGAGACTGGTGGGAGGAAAGCGCATCCATCGTATCCATATATCCGTCGATGTGGAATCCGCCTGTAATCAGGACCGGCAGTGCGACACCGATCAGCGTTCTCGCCACGGCGCCGATGTCTTCCGCCATGCACAGGCGGAACCAGAGCCATTCGAGGACTCCGATCACCAATCCGACAACGGGGAAAAAGCAGAGTGTATATCTCATATCTTCTTCCCGCCACTCGAAATTGGGCACCGGGATCGCTGAATAGTTGGCGATCGCTATGAAAAATGAACGAATGATATGCATAGAGAAAATGCTCCTTCATTTTTGCTGTGCCGATGCTGCCGGCCAAAGCCGGTACTGCAGACAACGACAGAGATTCTTCCGCTCCTTACCAGCAGCGGACCGGGATCCCGCAGACGACTTCCCAGACTTCGTCCGCTTCTTTCGCAAGGCCCGTATTGATCCTTCCCAGGGCATTGATGTAGCGGCGGGTCCATTCCTCGTAGAGGACGCCGTCCTCGAAAATGTTATTGGTCACGATCACAAGATGTTCCGTGAGTCCGCGAAGCATGCCCACTTCCCGCACGATCTTCGGGACGAGAATATCTTCGCTGATCATCTCCGTCTCCCGGAACATTTCATTGGCGACCAGATTGGAAAGACATTCGAGCAGGGCGGCCGGCTTCCCGTAAGACCGGATCGTTCCAAAACAATCCGGCAGATCCCGCGGACACTCCACCGTCTTAAAGCCTTTTCCGGCGCGCATCGCCCGGTGCCTCTCTACTCTTTTGACCGATTCACTGTCGTAGACCTGCATCGTGGCCAGATATACTTTATGTCCGTCGGGCTCTGCATCCGCGGTGCCGGCGGGGACGGTTCTCCCCGGCTCCCCGGCGCCGGCGGGGACGGTTCTCTTTGGCTCTCCGCACAGCTCCGCTATTCTGTCTTCCGCGTAGGCGGATTTTCCGCTGCAGCTGCCTCCCGTGATCAATAAAAACATTGCAGTCCTCATCATCCGGCTGTTTTCAGGAAACAGCCCGCCGCCATCTGCCGGGCGGCTTTATTGCATAATGAGCAGCCCGCCGCCTGTCTCCGGGCGGCATTTCACGCATTATGTAAATCTTGTGTACTGTTCCACCGCGATCTCGTCAAAGGACGCCGCCGTGGAAGCCACCGTCATGACCGTATCCATCATCGTAAAGAACAGTGCCCCTCCGGTTCCCTCACCGAGAGCCATATTCGCGTCGATGACCGGCTTGAGGCCCAGTTTCTTGAGAATAACCGGAAGTGCCGGCTCCGAGCCGAGATGGGAGGCGACGGCGTAGTCTTTTGTGCCGGGCACAAGCATTTCCGCGATCAGGGCCGCCGCGCCGCTGATGACGCCGTCGATGACCACCGGGATGTGGCTCAGCGCGCCGCCGATGAAGACGCCCGCCATGCCCGCGATATCCAGGCCGCCGACGCAGCGCAGGATCTCAAAAGCGTCGATCTCCCTGTTCTTTCCGTCTGCTTCCGGCATAGCCCCGCTTTTGACTTCTTCCTCTGTGAGGAACCCGTATTTGAGCATCGCCTGCTCGATCACTTCCTGCTTATGGGCAAGGATCGCGTCCGAAGCGCCTGCTCCGCGGCCGACAATAGCGGAAGGCGCACACCCGAGCAGCGCGGATACCACAGCGCAGCTGGTGGTCGTGTTGCCGATTCCCATTTCTCCGGTGCCGAGCATGGTCACGCCCTCATGGGCGCACCATTTTGCCAGCTCAATGCCGGTGATCAGGGCTTGCATAACTTCCGCTTCCGTCATGGCCGGCTCTTCAAGAAAGTCCTTCGTTCCCTGTGCGACTTTGCATTCAAATACGCCGGGAACCGGATCCGGATCATTAATGCCGATATCGACGGGCAGGATTCTCGCGCCGGACGCGCCCGCCATTTTGCACACGGACGATCCCCGTCTTCCCATGGAAAATGCGACCGCCTTCGTCACGTCCTGGCCGGACTGGCTGATCCCTTCCTTCACGACGCCGTTGTCCGCGATCATAATGATCATGGCCTTGTCCTGAAAATGCGGCGTCGCCGTGCGCATCATCGCGCCGCACCGGCTGATAATGTGCTCGAATTCACCCAGAGAATCCAGCGGTTTTGCGATGCTGTCGAGATATTTTTTTGCCGCCGCGTACATCTGCGGATCCGGCGGATCGATCGCGATCTGCTTTAAAGCCTCTCTCGAAGTGCACTGGCACCGGTGCACAAATCCATCCGGTGCGATCTTTTCCATCTCTCCCATAATAAAACTCCTCCTCATGAACGGGGATGTTTTCTCTCCGGCTCCTCTTTACGCGGCATGGCATCGCGGCATGCCGCCGCTTGAGCGACATTTGCCAAAGGAGCTTAGGGCGGTTCTCACCGTCCTCCCGCATACTCCCGCGCCTGTTTTACAAACTCTTCCGCAAACCACATCCCCGAGGGATAGTACAGATGCGGGTAGCCAAATACGCTGGTGCCGCACAGCTGCATGCAGCGGTACTGCCGCCCTGTGACGGGCTTTTCGGCAATGCAGTCCTCGCCGTTATTGGTGCTGTCGAAATAGTGGAACTCGTGACCGCGGATCCGCTTTCCGGATCCGGATCTCTCCTCATCCTTCGGCTTCCCGTCCGGGAAAATGACCTCGATATATCCGAAACGCTGGGATTTTCCCGTGTAGCGGCACTCCCCGCTGACGGCGCCGACCATCTCGAACGGCTTGCCTTCTTTATCAAAAATGCGGTCGTGCAGATACATAAATCCGCCGCACTCCGCCCGGACCGGCATCCCTTTTTCAACCGCTTCTTTTACGGACTTGCGCATGGACGCATTTGCCTCCAGTTCCGGCAGGTAATTCTCCGGGTATCCGCCCCCGAGGAGCATGCCGGAGACATTTTCCGGAATCTTCTCATCCCGGATCGGTGAGAAGGGAACGATCTCAGCCCCCAGCGCTCGGAGGATCTGCATATTTTCCTCGTAATAGAAGCAGAATGCTTCGTCCCTCGCGACCGCGATCCGGACTTTCGGTGTGCCGGATTTTTCGGGATCTTCTGCATTTTCCGATGTATTTCCATTGTCTGTATTTCCGGAGATTTCCGCTCCGTTTCCGGCTTCCGTCTCCGCGATCCTCTCCCGAAGGGGCTCATACTCGAGGTCGGGGGCATTTTCCATGATCTTCAGAATTTCCTCCAGAGGAATGCTCTCGGAAAATGCTGCCGCCGCCCGCGTGATCGTATCCTGCACACCCGCGATCTCCCCGGGAAGGGTGAGCCCGAGATAGCGGGACTCCCAGGCGAGATTTTTCTGATTCGGAAAATATCCGATCAGTTCGATCCCGAGCTGCTCTTTGATGAGCGGGCGCAGGCGCTCCGCCATGACGCCCGAGGTGCGGTTCAGAATAACGCCCCGGATGAGGTTTGCCGTGTCGTAACTCAGAAAACCGGCGATCATCGGCAGGATCGAGAAACCAGCCCCTTTCGCGTCGATGACCAGAATGATCGGCGTTCCCGTCGATCTCGCGAGATCGTAGGAGGATCCTTCCATTTCCGTTCCGCCCGCGCCGTCGAAGAGGCCCATGACGCCTTCCATGACGACATACTCCCCGTCCGCGCGGTCCTGGGCAAGAAGCGACGCCGCCGTGCCGCCGTCAATAAACCATGTGTCGAGGTTTCTGGCCGGCACGCCGAGCACTTCCTTATGGAAAAGCGGATCAATGTAGTCCGGCCCGCTCTTTACCGAGGAAACCGGGTATCCTTTTTCTTTCAGCGTCGCGAGCAATGCGCAGGTGAGAAGCGTTTTGCCGCTGCCGCTCTTCGGAGCGGACAGCATGACGCGGTTGATTTTTCGTTTCATTTCTGAAGCAGTTCTCCTGTATGAAATCCCATGCTTTAAAGTTCTGAGCAATGCTCCCTTTGCGTCCCTGCAGTCATCCGGAACCCTTCCGTCCCGTCTCTGCCGCAATAGCCCGTCACTCTTCTTCCTGCTTCTCACAGAACGTGAACGCGCAGATCCAGACCGGATTTTCCGCCGTCATGAGGTGATAGCGTCCCGCCTTGCGGCTCCTCGCCGCCGAGATGGTGACAAATTCCTCGTCCGTATTCGGAAATGCCTTCACGACTTCACTCATCTCCGCCACCGTCTCCAGCGTGACCGCCGTGAGAACGATGCGGGCGGACGGATTTTTATCGTAGATCAGCTGCAGAATATCTTTCAGCCCGCCGCTGCTTCCGCCGATAAATACGTGCGTCGGCGCCGGCAGGCCTTCGAGCGCGTCCGGAGCTTTTCCCTCCACGACCGAGAGGCCTTTCGCCCCGAGACGGGCTGCGTTTTCATGAATGAGCGCGATGCCGTCCGGATTCTGTTCGATGGCAAATACCTTCGTCTTCCGGGAGTTATCCCCTCCCCGGCTGTATTCCTGCGCCGCCGCTCTCCGGGCGATCTCTATGGCAATAGAGCCGGTCCCCGCGCCGACGTCGTAGACGACGGAACCCTCGGTGAGACGCAGCTTGGAAATGACATTTTCCCGGACTTCCTCTTTTGTCATCGGCACTTTGCCGCGGACAAATGCGACGTCCGGCAGGCCGTGGGTGAGCGGAAGCGGGTCCTGATTCCTGAAAATGCATCTGCCATCAGCATCTTCTACGCAGAGAGTGCTTTTCTGTTCCGCACCGGCTTTCTGTTCCGCCTCTTCCTTCTTTCCCGCATCCGGATTGCTGATCAGGCAGGTGTAAAGACCCTGTCCCGGCGCGTTCGCTTCTTCGCCCTCGATGCATTCCCGAACACGCAGGGTCCGGAGGGTCTCCTCCGCGGATCCCATCGCGTAACCGTAGGTGACGGTGGCATTTTCAAAGCCGTTTTCCCGGAGAAGGCGGCCGATCGCCGCGAGATCTTCTCTGCCGGAAGTTAACATAAATGCATGCGGCCGCACCCGGATCGCCTGCAGAAGCTCCTCCTCCCAGTCCTTCTTTCCGTGGAGGCTCAGAACGGAAGCATTTCCGTACGGAACGCCCGTTCTCGCCGCCAGCGTGGAAATGGAGGAAATACCGGGTAAAATGCGGACGTCCGCATTTAACGTCCCTTCCTCGGCGGCATCGCGGAGCGCGTGATACATTTTCTCACAGCCGCTGAAAAAACCGCTGTCCCCGGAGAAGAGGACCACGACGGAAATATTTCCGTGCAGCGCCCCGCTGTTCTGTTTTTCCAGGAGATAAGGCAGAATATCTCTCGCGAGATAGTAAGGCTTCTTCTCGATTCGAGGCGTATACGGCTCGATCATGCGGGTGGCGCCGAAAAGAATGTCCGCTCCGCGGATCGCCTCCGCGCAGGCGACGGTCATCGAGCCGGGATCTCCCATGCCGATGCCCGCGAGGGTGATGTCAAACTTCGCTTTTTTGCCCCTGTTTTCCGCAGGTGCAGTTACTGCGGGATCTTCCGCATGGTTTTCGCAGCAGGCAGCTGTTTTCTCTGCAGCGCAGCCTGTGTCTGTTTCTGTATTTGCGCCCTCTTCCGCGACGATTCCGAGTGCAGCCAGAATTCCCGCAAAGGAATAACCGGACTCTTCCGCGGGGCGCCCGATAATATAAACCGGGATGCCCGCTTTTGCCGCCGCGGAGAGTTTTTCTCCGTAGCCGCCGGTCCGCCCGCTCATTTTCGTGACGAGGATCTTCACGTCAAACTGGCGGATGAGTGCCAGATTCATTTCCTCGGAAAACGGTCCCTGCATGGCGATGATCCGCTTGCCGGGAATGCAGCTCTTCTCGCAGAGCGCGATGCTCTCCGCTCCCGGGAGAACTCTCGCGATGAGGCGATCCCGCAGCCCTTCCGTCTCCGCAAAAACGGAGAGTTCTTTGCTGCCGGTCGTGAGGAGAATATTTCCTTCCGTCTCCCGAAGGCCGTCGGCGCAGTCCTGTGTGGTCGGAAAATAACGCATCTGCGGAATGTCCGCGGCCGCTTCCGAAGCGCCGTCCATCTCCCGGAGGAGACGCAGATAACGGACGCCGGCGGCATGTGCGGCCGCTTTGATATTTTCCGTCACGATCTGCGCGTAGGGGTGCGTCGCGTCGACCACCACCGTAAATCCGCCGTCCGCAAGGAAGGACTGCATCTCTTCCGCCGTCATGCGGCCTTTATGAACTTTCGCGAGAGCACTGGGCTCTTCCTTCAGGACCTCCTCGCCGTAATCCGTCGCCACGCAGACCGTGTGGGCAATTCCGGCCGCGGCAAGGGCTTCGGAGAGGGTCCTCCCCTCCGTTGTTCCTGCAAAAATAACGATTTTTTCCATCAGCTGCTTCCTTATTCCTCGTTCCGCTCCGCCGGATATCCTCTCTTGCACAGCAGTTTGCCGTTCCAGATCTCACCGGTGGAATTGCCGATAAAGACAGTCGTGAACATGTTGACTTCGCGGTCCCGCAGCTCTCCGAGCGTGCAGACCGTGGCTTTTGTTCCCTCACGGCCGATATTTTCCACATAGCCGCAGGCGCGTTCCGGCGGAAGGACCCGCAGAAGGATATCGCAGGCGCGCTGCAGATAATCTTTTCTCTTGTGGCTCGACGGATTATAGAGGGCGATGGAGAAATCCCCTTCCGCCGCGCTGAGCAGGCGCTTTTCAATGCGCGGCCACGGCGTCAGATAGTCACTGAGGCTGATCGTGCAGAAATCATTGCTGAGCGGGGATCCGAGGACCGCGCCGCCGCTCAGGGCTGCCGTGATGCCCGGGATGATCTCGAGCTCCGCCGCCGGATGATCTTTGCTGATCTCATACATAAGGGAGGCCATGCCGTACACGCCTGCATCTCCGCTGCAGACCATAGCGATCTTCTTCGGATGTGCAAGATTTTCCGGCAATGTCACCGCGCTGATCTCACTTCCCTCGTCCTCGGAAGCGTCCGCATTTTCCGCAAGCCCTTCCGCGCGGAAGATCTGTGCCTTCTCACCCCCATGGATCTTCGCTTTGCCGTCCGCCGCGGCGAGACCTTTTTCCGCGATCTCAAAGCAGAGCTCGCATCTCTCCGTCTCTTTTCTCATCGGAGTGGACAGGAGCGGCTTTCCGGGGAACTCCTTCGTGAGAAGTTCCAGATAGACCGTATAGCCGACGATCACGTCCGCATCCGCGAGCGCGTGCTGGGCCTGAGGAGTCATCATGTCAATGGATCCGGGACCCATGCCGACTACGTAGATTTGATAAGTATCCGTTTGATTTGCCATATTGATATCCTCTTTTTTGCTTATTATCACAGGTCACCGCCATGCAGCGATAGCGCAGGTCACACCGTCTCCCTTTGTCTTCCTGCACACGAACACGGGGTTCTTTTCTTCACATTCTTCGGCCGGTACCGGCTCCGCGCCTTCAGGCATCTGCGCAGATGCCTGATCACTGTCTTCGCCCATTTCCGCTGACGCCTGCTCTGTATCTTCGCGCTTAATGTTACGCCTCTCCGATACCTCCGCCGCGATTTCGGCCGCTGCCAGCGCGGCTGACCGCTCGCAGACATTTCCGACGCCGACGGTCGCTCTCACAAAAGCGGATTCATCATATTCCCCGGGAGCTGCGAGCAGCTCGTCCGCGGAATAGACGATATAAGGGAGCTTATATTTGCGGCAGTAAGCCAGGATCCCTTCTTCGTCCTTCTTGACGTCGATGGACACGGCCGCGTACACCTCCCGGACCGAGATCCGGTGCTCCGAGAGGACCTGGTTCACGAAGGCCTCCACCGCTTCCGGCTCTTTCCCCTTACGGCATCCGATGCCGATGACATAGGGTTTCGGCGCAAGGCAGATGGTGCGTTTCGCCGGCAGGTCGTCCGCCGCCACAAGAATATCAACGGAAATGCCTTCGCCCTGCTGTGCCGCACCGTTTACGGCTGCCGCATCTTCCGGATTCGATGCCGCCTGTTCGTCCGCATTTTCCGGATCCGACGCTGCATTTCCGTTTGCATTTTCCACCCCGGACAGCGCCTCATACGGCACAAGCTTCAGATTTTCCGGAAGCTTGTCCAGCGCTTTTTCGGGAATGCATCCGTCCTGCACCGCCATCGTGAGCATTTCTCCCCGCAGCACCTTGGACGATACCGGGGCGATGCCGTTCTTGTTGACGATCCGCAAATGCTGTTTCTTCGCGAATACGTCCACCGCGAACCGCTCGTGGAGATCCGTTGCCGTGGTGATCACGGGGTCGGCGCCGATGGCTTCCGCGATGAGGAGGGCGAGCTCATTTGCCCCTCCGACATGTCCGGAGAGCAGCGGAATAATGTGCTTTCCGAGCTCATCCATCACAAGGACGGGCGAATCCGCCAGCTTATTGCGGATGTGCGGGGCGATCGACCGGACCGCGATCCCGGACGCGCCGATGAAAAGGATCGCGTCTTTTTCCGCCATGCGCTCCCCCGCCCAGACGGTGATGCTGCCTTTCACGGAGATCTCCTCTTCCGTCGCAGCTTCGGCAGAATATTTTCCGTACAGGCGGACAGACATTCCCGGGAGGCTTTCTTTCAGGTGCCGCGCGAGCGCCGCCCCGGTCGCCGAGAAGCTGATCACCGTGAGGATCTGTTCCGCCGCGTTATTTGTCTTCATTTTCCGCATCTTTCGGCGCGCCGCCCTGATGGGCTTTTGCCGCACGGAATTCCGTGGAGAAATCCGCCGCGTACAGGCGGGATTTTTCATAACCGCACTTGGCGAGGACGTCACCGACCAGGATCAGAGCAGTCTTGCGGATGCCGTGTTCCGCTGCGGTCTGTGCCAGCGTGCCGACCGTGCAGAAATAAGTCTCCTGATCCGGCCAGGTCACTTTGTAGGCGATGGCGGCAGGAGTATTTTCGGTATAGCCGCCTGCCACAAGCCGCCCGGAAAGCTCCTCGAGCTGGCCTGCGCTGAGGTAGATCGCCATAGTCGCGCGATGCGCTGCGAAGCTCTCGATGCTCTCTTTTTCCGGGACGTCCGTCCTGCCCGCCATGCGGGTGATGATGAGGGACTGGGAAATGCCGGGGAGCGTATATTCGAGATTCATCGCCGCCGCGGCTCCGAATGCCGCCGAGACGCCCGGGCAGCTCTCATAGGAAATGCCGAGTTCGTCGAGCACGTCCATCTGCTCGCGGATCGCGCCGTAAACACTGGGATCCCCGGTGTGAAGACGAACGGTCGTTTTGCCGGCCGCTTCCGCCGCTTTGATGACGTCCAGGACTTCTTCCAGCGTCATATAAGCGCTGTTGTGGATCTCCGCGCCTTCCTTCGCGTACTCAAGAAGCTGCGGATTCACAAGCGATCCCGCGTAAATAATTACGTCCGCTTCCTCGATTCTCTTCTTGCCGCGGACCGTGATGAGATCCGGCGCGCCGCATCCGGCGCCTACGAAATATACCATAGTGCTGCTCCTTTCGTATTGCTTCTGTAAAGTTGTTTTCCCGTTTTGTGGTATAGGAAAATGGTTTTGCTGATTATCTCTTTTCGGGAAATCCCGTTTTTATTACCTTATTGCGTTCGTGTGCCGATTTGTTCTTCCTCAAACCGGCTCTCCGCAGATCCGTTCACCCTGCTGTGAACCAGCTCTCCGCGGATCCGTTCACTCTGCCGTGAACCAGCTCTCCGCGCCTTCCGACATCGCCAGAAGCCCTGCGTCGTTGGTGTACATCATGCAGTCGACCGCAAGATCGTCGCCCGCCCGTCTCTCCAGATTCGGCAGAATATGGTCCATGGCGATCTGCATCGCTTCTTTGCAGATGCCCGCTTCGATCAGGATCCGCACTGCTTCCTCCGTGGAAATGCATGCCAGGATCTCCCTGCAAAGATCCGCATCTGCTCCCGCTCTCAGCGCACAGGCGGAAATGATCTCCATCCGGCAGTCGCCCTCGCGGGAATGCGTATTCATGATGCCTCCGGCCACCTTGATAAGCTTTCCGACATGTCCTACAAGCAGAACCTTTTTAAATCCCAGCTCCGCGCACATTTCCATCGTGAGGCCGATGAAGTTGGAACATTTGACGCTCTCATCCAGGTTGTAGCCATAGGTGCGCTGCATGAAATCCTGCCCGTAATTGCCGGGAGAAATGATCACGCGCTCCCCGTCGATGGTCTTTTTCTGCTTCAGTTCAACCCGGATCGTATCCAGCAGCGCCTGGGTGCTCATCGGCTCCACGACGCCGGTGGTTCCCACCACGGAAAGACCTCCCTGAATGCCAAACCGCGGGTTAAATGTCTTCTTTGCGAGCCGTTCGCCCTCCGGCAGGGATATTTCCACGAAAATGCGGCCTTCATAGTCAAACAGACGGCACACCTCTTCCACTTCTTTCGTGATCATTTCCCTCGGGACGTGATTAATGGCAGCATTGCCCACCGGCTGGTCAAGACCCGGCTTTGTGACGCGTCCGACGCCCCATCCGCCATCAATGAAGACCTGTTTGGGGAGATTTTCCCTCGGGAACTGGACATTTTCCCAATCGTGCTCCGTCGTAAAAAGAGGATTCAATGGGTCAAAGCTCACTGCTGCGATCACCGGCATGCCGTTTGTGACGTCCGGGTCGTCCCCGCCGTCTTTTGTGACGGAACAGCTTACGGCCCGGCTCTCTTTCCGTACGTTTTCGATGAGCGGCGTATACAGGAGCCCCTTCGGGGTCATGATCTCGATCTCCTCTTTTTCCGTCCCCGAAAACAGCATCCAGGCGGCCGCTTTCGCCGCCGCCGCAGAACAGCTGCCGGTCGTAAATCCGTACCGCAGCTTTTTATTTCCGTCTTTTTTAAACATTTCCAAGGCTGGTTCCTCTTGATCCCGCTGCTGATTTCTGCCGATTCATCCTGTCAGGCAGCTGCATTTTTTCCGGCGCTTTGCGCGCGGAGGCATTTTCTCAGTTTACTCTTCTGTGCACGAGGCATTTTCCCAATTCACGCTTCTGCACGCGGAGGCATTTTCCCATTTTACGCTCCTTCGCTTTGCGCCTTCCGCAGCATCCGCTTGACCTCCTTTGAGGATGCTGCCCGAATCCGCTCCTCAATGCGGCCCTGTACAAGCGCGGCGATTTCCGGCGTGCGCAGGGATTTATATTCCTCATAGAGTATCGGTTTCAGATAGTGCACAAATACTGTCACCGGTCCGAAGAAGGCACTGTTAAATGCCCGGTAGGAGTCGATCAGCGCCACCGGGACGATCGGTGCTTTCGCCTTGATCGCCGCCTTGAAGCTGCCGGGTTTGAAGACGCCCAGCTCGTTGCCGTTTTCATTTTCGTACCCGCCCTCGGGGAAAATGATGTAGCGCCGGCCTTCCCGGATCTCCTGCGCGACCTCATTAAAAAGCTTCACGGTCTGCCTGGGATTGTCGATCTCAAGCCGTTTTCCACCGATCGCGTCCAGAAACTGGGATGTCAGGATGGTATGTGATTTCTTTTCATCCATCACGACGGTACAGGTCGACGGCATTGTGCGCATAATGGCGAGCGCGTCGTATTTGCCCTGATGATTCGGGAACATGACATACCCGCCTTCTTTCGGCAGATCCTTTCTGCCGAGCGCGATCGTTTTGATGTGTCCCGTCCTGCTCAGATAAAAAATGACCCGCTTGGCAAGCATGAACCGCTGTGTCTCCGAATAGCGGTCCGGATGCGCCGCCCAGTATTTCAGCTTCAGGATCAGATACGGGGCGTGGTACAGATTCAGGAAGATCACGTAATGGAAGCGGAAACGCCGGAGCGTCGCTTTCATGATCCGGATATTCAGCCGGATGGTCGCCCGGATCAGTTTGAACGTCCCGATCACGCTCGCTTTTGCGAGCCGGAAGGCGCCGACCACCGTATAATAGGCAAGGCGGATACTTCCGGTCACAGTATAATAACCGGCTATTACCGCTCCTTTGATTGCTGCCAGCGCAAGGAGAACTGCGCCTTTCAGGGTCGACAGCGCAAGCCGGACTGCTCCTTTTATGGTCGACAGTGTAAGCTGGAAAGCTCCTTTTATGGTCGACAGTGTAAGCCGGAAAGCTCCTTTTATGGTCGACAGTGTAAGCCGGGCAGCTCCTTTTATCGCTGCCCACACAAGGCGGACCGTTCCGAGAACGGTCGCCATAAAAAACTGTTTTATCCTGTCAAAAAGTACTTTCAAAATTCAAACCAAAAAGACTTTTACAGATGGCAGATCAGAAATCGGTTGCGGAAGGCAGATCAAAACTGTCTTGCGGAAGGCAGTCAAAAATCCCTCGCGGAAGGCAGATCAGAAATCCCTTGCCGAAGGCAGGTCATACATGACCGCGTTGCAGATCGCCGCCGCGATATTGCTGCCTCCTTTTCTGCCGCGGTTGATAATATACGGAATATCTGTCTCGATAATCAGTTCTTTTGCCGCTTCGACATTGACGAAGCCTACCGGCACACCGACGATGAAAGCCGGGCGGAAGCTGCCGTCATCATACATTTCACGAAGACGGATGAGAGCGGTCGGCGCGTTGCCGATCGCAAAAATGATAGGCTTGTTTTCTTCTTTGCTGATCCTCGCCGCCTTTTCCATGCAGACCGTTGCCCGGGTGATCCCTCGTTCTTTAGCCTCTTTCGCGACGTCCGGATCCGCCATGAAGCAGTGGACATGCCCGCCGAATTTCTCAAGCGTCTTCCCGCTGATGCCGGATTTCGCCATATTGGTGTCCGTCACAATATCCGCGCCTTTCCGGATCAGGTCCTGCATGATGTCGATCGCATTTTCCGAATAGGTCATCGTCTCGGCATATTCAAAATCTGCCGACGTGTGGATCACGCGCTTCGTGACCGGCGCTTCCCTGTCCGGGACCGTCAGCCCGCGCTGCGCGAGCTCTTCCGTGATAATGGCAAAACTTCTTTTCTCGATGTCATTGGGCTTCACGATCTCGATTGCCATGGTGTTCTCCTTTTTTGTATTTCCTTCCGCCCGCTTCCTGTTTTTCAGTCGATCGGGCTCTTTTTCCAGACTTTCTTTTCTTTTTACTATGCCTCTCACAGCCCTTTGAAGCGGGGTCGGGCATGTCAAATCTTGATTTTTTTCTTTTACCATGCCTCTCCCCGGCACTTTGGGGCTGGAAGGGGCATGTCAAATCTTAATTTGCACTAGTCAACGAAAAGTAGACATAGTTTTTAGTCTTTCCTCAACGTTTATAAGGTGTGATACTCCCTATACTGCCTGGGTGTCAGGTAGTTCAATGAGTATGCAGGCCTCTCCTCA
>SVDL01000035.1:16617-21171 GCA_015057835.1 Lachnospiraceae bacterium | reverse complement strand
GCCATCTTTCCCTCCTCTGTTACCCTCAGAGGGGATCAGTGGAAGAAAAGTGTTACCTTTTGGGGGTTCAGATCATTGCGTCAAAATACTGGTTTCGGATAATGAGTTTTTTCAGAAATTAAGTTTCCTTTTTTCTAAAAAATCAGCAAGTACATTATGGAGGGTATTTCTCTTGAACAATGAACCGCTCTTATTCTCCCGCTCTCCGGCATACAGGATCTGTTTTAAAAACCGTAAAAGCTTAAAAATCGAGGACTATCAGAAAATGAATCACACCAAACCACCACCCAGGATCTACAGAGCAGTAAAGTCGTCTGTCACGGCATATGATGCAGCAGTCCGATACGGGCTTCATGTTAACCGGTCCGGCATGTGCCGCTGTCCTTTTCATGATGATCATGTGCCGAGCATGAAAGTAGATCGGCGGTATCACTGTTTTGGATGCGGAGCGGACGGCGATGTCATCAGCCTCACCGCAAAACTCTTTCACATAAACAATTATGAAGCAGCAAAAAAACTCGCAGAGGACTTTGACGTTTACAAAGTAAAAAAGAAAGATCCCAGACGGATGAAAGATCATTTTTCTCCTGAGACCGTCCGTATGAGCCGGAAAATCGAAAAAGTTCTGAACCGGTTCTTCCGCTCACTTGTCACTTACAAACGCACACTGGAAAACTGGAAAGATCGATATGCTCCCAGCTCGCCGGAAGAAAAATGGGATGTGCGCTTCATAGAAGCTCTCCAAAATCTCACGACCGCCGAGTATATCATCGACTGTTTTCTTGAAGCAGATTTCAAAGATCAGATCCTGATTCTGATCGAATACGGAAAGAAGGTGTTCTCTTTTCATGAACAGAAAAACGGAACTGACAGCAGAACAAATGGAGCAGCTGCAGGAACTGCTCGGGATGGAAATTGATCCCGAAGACGAACTTGCATGGACAGACGGCAAGACGATCAATGAGACTCTGTTCGCAGAACAGTTTTTAAAAAAGTATCAACTGATCTACAGTGAGCGTGCTTTCTTCTCTCCGGATGGCCGTGTCAGCGATCCCGATCTGCTGCGTTCCCTGATCTTTGCCGAGATCAGTCCCTATATCGTCACAAACATTTCCAGAAAGGTCACCAACATCGTTGACGTTCTGAAAATGTCTGTTTTCAAGGAATCACTCCCGCTCGAAACGGACCGGATCCATCTGGCAAACGGAACACTTTTTCTCAACGGGGATTTCCATGAAGGGAAAAATGTGATCGTGCGCAGCAGGCTGCCGGTGATATTTAATGCCAACGCACCGAAGCCGGAAAGGTGGCTCAGTTTTCTCCAGGAGCTGTTTTACGAAGAAGATATTCCTACCGTGCAGGAAATACCTGGGATACTGTCTCCTGCCTCTCACAAAGGCTCAGAGAATGCTGATCATCAAAGGAAAAGGAGGCGAAGGAAAGACCCAGTTCGGCACCGTTGTCAAAGCGATGTTCGGATGCAACGCGAAGGACGGCAGCATCGTGAAGCTCTCGGAAAACCGTTTTGCACCTGCGGATCTGGAGCACATCCTCCTGATGGTCGATGATGACATGAAAATGGACAAACTCCGGGACACGAGCTATGTCAAGCGGATCGTGACTTCGCAGGGCCTTATGGATCTCGAACGCAAGAATAAGCAGAGCTATCAGGGATATATGTATGCCCGTCTCATCGCTTTCAGTAATGGGAATCTTGAAGCACTGTACGATAAGAGTGACGGTTTCTACCGGAGGCAGCTGATGCTTACTACAAAAGGCCGGACACCCGGCAGGATCGATGACCCGCATATATCCGAAAAGATGTGCCGGGAGCTCGAGGGGATCCTTCTGTGGGCGCTGCAAGGGCTTCACCGTCTGATCGCACAGAATTATCATTTCACGGAAAGCCCCAGAGCAATCGCAAACCGCGAGTATGTTAAAAGGGATTCCAACAATGTGCTGCAGTTTCTTGCATCCGAAGGCTATTTCCGTTTTGAGTCCGGTTCCTCACTCAGCGCCTCTGAACTCTATGAGATCTATCTTTTCTGGTGCGATGAGAACGCCCAGCCATCCTTAAGGAAAAGGAGCTTCAGCAATTACCTGGTCGAGAATCAGGAGTCTTTCGGACTCACTTATGACAATAACATTAAAAATGCTTCCGGAAGACGCGTTTGGGGATTCCATGGCATCAGGGCTCTGATCGACCCGCGTATAGAAAACAACAGATACTATCGGTCACGTACATACGTACCAAATGTACCGCATGAAGCTGAAAGCTGAATGTCTGTACGTATGTATGTTGCTGTTATCACGCAATTATTATTGGGAAGATATGACTGAGACAAACGTCAAAAAGAGCATAATGTCTGCGAAATCGCAGCTCGAGGCTGTTAAGGATGCAACAGCCTCTGCCAATGATGCTTTGTCATCTCTTCAATTGCTTCTTAAAGACGATGATGATAGTATGGACTTGCTGCGGAAGCAAATTACACATATGGAGGGTAAACGTAAAAAAGAAATACTAAAACGTCATAAAACATTTTGCAGAATATGGAATCCGGAAGGTCATCCCGAAATTTTCAAAACCTATCTTCCTGATCCGCTGAATAAGCGCGGAAGGCGAATAACGGAAGCAACATCAATGAAAGCTTTGGAAGAAAAGATCGTTTCCTGGTATCTGGCTGATCATGATCAGCCCATGACTTTCGAAGACTGTTATAACGCATGGTTCCGCGAGGAAAAAGAACATTATGTGTCAAATCAGACGATCGTTCGGTATAAGCAGGACATTGACCGTTTTTTCTTAAGCAAAGAAAAGGATACCGTTTTCTATCACACAGCAATGCGGGATTTCACAGAAAGTATGGTCCACACTTTTATCATGGACCATTTGCACGAAGACCGGCTTTGCAGAGAAGCGGTCAAGGATCTTTTCCGGATCCTCAGAGAAACCTTCGGTTATGCCTGGAGAAAACGAATCATCGATGAAAATCCCTGTGCACGGCTTTCTCTCTCTCAGTATACCCGTCAAAGTTACCCCTCCCGGCTGACCGGCAGGAAAGAGACGATCTCTGCGGAGGAATGGCAGCTGATAAGCGCTCAGATGGCCCGGGATCAGGCAGCGGGACTTATGACAGCCTTTGCCGCCGAGCTGCTTTCTCTTACAGGGATGCGCCCCGGAGAAGCCGCAGGATTGAAATGGGAGAATATTGATACGGAAGACTTCTTCATTGTCAACACCCGGAAATACGATCCTTTAAACAACATGTATTATGACGGAGATGTTAAAAACAAGAGGCCGAGATGGTTCCCTTTAACCGAGGACATTAAGGATCTTCTGCGCAGAACCAGGGCAGCCGAAGAGGAAAAGAATACTCTTTCGGAGTATGTATTTTCAGATGAAAACGGAGCCCTGACGACCGGTAAGATCTCAAGTTATATTAAGAACAAATGCCGTCAGCTCGGATTATCCCATGAATACTGCTCCTACAGTATCCGCAAGACCGTGAATTCCGTAACAAAGGCGTGCGGAACAACAACGCTGGTAGCTTCCAGTATTCTGGGTCATACTCCGGAAGTCAACGAAAGATACTACACAAAAGATGTTGCAAAATCGGACGAAAGAGCACGGGCGGCAGAATTTATGAACCTTGGGAAATGGGCAAAAACAAAGGAAAAATCGAGGTCAACACAGATCAACACATTTTTGGGCGAAAATGTGACTGCATAAAACCCCGATTTTCCTTAAAAATCCAATAAAAAAATCGATGCGACAGGATTTGAACCTGCGGCCTCTGCGTCCCGAACGCAGCGCTCTACCAAACTGAGCCACGCATCGATAGCTGATTGCTTCCGCAACAGCAAAAGTTATTATATAGAATTCTTTCTTTAAAGTCAACCGCTATTTTTCGATTTAATTTCCAATTCGCTCTTTGATCTGTTCTGTCCTTCTACCCCGTTCTCTTCCTGCTCTCCAAAGCCCCTCTATTGTGTACCCGGGCCTTTCTTCCGCTCCTTGCCAAGAGACGGGCAATCGATTATACTTAGCGCGACGGAGGTTTCCTATGATTTCCAAATTTCCAAAGATCGTTCTGGAAGGAAGCGACAATTATGAAGAGCTGAAAGAGACAACAAAGTCGTTTCTTCAGATTCTGACATCCAATGATCTGTACTATGGCCTGTTCCTGGTGCTGGTCATTATTGTTCTCACCAAGCTCATCGATTTCTTCTTTCTTCCATGGAAGAAAAAAAGCAGTGCGCTGGCTGCGTTCCTGAAAGCATGCCTCAAAACATTCGTTTTTGTCACATTCGGCCTGCGGATCATCGCTTTGATCCCCGGCATGAAGGACTTTGCGAGCCAGATCTTTCTGTCATCCTCGCTGATCGTCGTCGTACTCGGCTTCGTATTTCAGGAAGGCCTTTCCAATATCGTGCACGGTTTCATCCTCTCGGTGTTCAGCCCGTTCAAACTGGGCGACCGCGTCACGGTAACGATCGACGGCGAGAAGATCACCGGCTATATCAGGGAGATCAACGCCCGCCACACGATCATCC
>SVDL01000035.1:0-16607 GCA_015057835.1 Lachnospiraceae bacterium | reverse complement strand
CCAGAATGTTGTCAATTCCGCTCACGTCATCGTGCCGAACGCCAAAATGGACACCTGCGCCATTATCAACAGTTATTTTGACGGCAATACGACAAGCAGCGCATTCCTTGATCTTTCCGTGACTTACGAGTCCGATCTTGAAAAAGCCATCAAAGTGGTCTCTTCGGTCATTGACGCGCATCCGCTCGTCAAAAAGGCGAAAAAGGATAACGATATCACCGACCCGAGTCCCGTTCTCGTCCGGGAGCTGGGAGACAGCGGCATTTCCCTGCGCGCGACCGTCCTTACGCACACGGTAGAAGAAAATTTCACCGCGTGCAGCGACATTCGGAGAACGCTCACCGCAAGATTTGCTAAAGAAGCGGATATTGAATTTGCTTATCCGCACGTAGAAGTTGTTAAATAAAGCAGCTGATAACTCAAAATGAAAATACAAACGGATCCGATCCCCCGGCAAACAACCCGGCAATGATCGGATCCGTTATTTGTTAAAAATGACTTTTTTTCAGCGGATCAGGCTCTCCAGCGTATAATAGAGATTTTCCGGCTCGACCGGCTTGCTCAGGTGCGCGTTCAGTCCCGCCTGGAGGCTCCGCTGGACGTCTTCGTCAAATGCATTCGCCGTCAGCGCGATGATCGGGATCTCTTTGGAATCTTCTCTGTCCATTGCCCGGATCTTCTGCGCTGCGGTAAGGCCGTCCATCTCCGGCATTCTCATATCCATGAGGATCGCGTCGTAGTATCCTGCCGGATGCGATTCGAACATTTCCACCGCGATCCTTCCGTTTTCAGCGTGTTCCACTTGCATTTCCCGCATGTTCAGGATCATGACAATGATCTCGGCATTGATCATGACATCTTCCGCAAGGAGGATCCTCTTTCCTTTCAGTTCCGCCTTGGCCCTGCTCTGCTGCGCCAGCGCCGCGTTTTTCTTTCTCATCGCGTTCCGGAACTCTTCGATGACATTGGAGGCAAACAGGGGCTTCGCGGTGAAGCTGTCCACGCCGGCGCTCACCGCCTCTTCGAGGATATCATCCCAGCGGTACGCTGTCAGGATGATGATGGCGGATTCATTTCCTATGATCTCTCTGATCCGGCGCGTAGTCTCCACGCCGTCCATCCCGGGCATTTTCCAGTCTACAAGGATCAGATTGTAAGGCTCTCTCCTCGCGTGACGCAGTTTCACTTTTTCAATCGCTTCTTCGCCGGACTGTACGCTCTCCGAAGAGATTCCCACCTTCTCCAGCACGATCTTTGCGTGCTCGCAGGCCAGCGGATCGTCGTCTATGATCAGCACATTCATGTCGCTCGGGCGGATCTCGATCTCATCGCTTTCTTCACTGATCTTATTGGAATCCTGAACCGTTACAGTGACGGTAAAGGTGGATCCGACGCCCTTCTCGCTTTCCACTTCGATTTTGCCGTTCATCATCTCGACGATACTCTTTGTGATCGCGAGTCCGAGACCGGTGCTGCCGTATTTATTGGTCGCGGAAGAATCTTCCTGGCTGAAAGCGTCAAAGATCCGGGGCAGAAAGTTCTTGTCCATGCCGATGCCGGTATCGGAAATGATAAAGCGCAGCGCCGTCTTCCCGTCGAACTGCGCCGTCCGCTCCACACAGAAGCTGACTTTGCCGCCTTCCGGCGTAAATTTCACCGCATTGCCGAGAATGTTGATCAGCACCTGCCGCAGCTTCATATCGTCGCCGATATAGAAACGGTCAACAGCACCCAGGATCCTGCAGTCATACTCGACTCCCTTGTCGCTGCACTGGCCGCTGATGATCGTGTTGACCTGCTCGAGAAGCTGTGAGAAGGAAAATTCTTCATTTTTCAGGACCATGCGTCCCGACTCGATCCGGCTCATATCAAGGATATCGTTAATAATGCCGAGAAGATGTTTCGCGGACGCGTCGATTTTCTCCAGATGACTGCGGGTCGTGTCGGAGATTTCGGGATCGTTAAGGACAATATTGTCAAGACCGATAATCGCGTTCATCGGCGTCCGGATCTCGTGACTCATGTTGGAGAGGAATGCCGTTTTAGCTTTGTTGGCATCTTCGGCGACCGTAAGGGCATCGCTCAGGATCCTGTTTTTCTCGAGCGTCTCCCTCATTTCCGCGTCAATATCCGTGAATCCGACGCCGACGGCGTGGACAATGTGATCTCCCCGGTCCTTCGCGTGGCGGACTCCCGCCATCCGGAGCATTTCATAAGTCTCTTTCCCGTCTCTGCGGAGAAGATAGCGGTAGGTTATAATCGGCTCGTTTTCAAGTGCCGCGCGGATATTTTCCGGCTTGATAAACTGCAGAAATGCGTCCCGGAATTCTTCATCCACATATTTTTCCGCATAGTCCCCGAACGTCTCGCAGAACGGGAACTCTTCCCCGGTCTTCTTGTCATTTTCATTTTTCGGATCAGAGCGGTAGCAGATCGCTTTATCGCTGTCGAGATCCACATAGTAGACGCTTCGGTAATCGGAGGAAAGGGCCGTGATCATGCGGTCCTGCTGCACCCGCTGTTTTTCCTGCTCAAGGAGCCGCTCCTGCAGCGCGAGCCTCTGCTCCAGTTCCTCCTGTTTCACGCGGCTCTCCGCCTCGGACGTCTCTTTTTCAAGCGCGAGCTGTGAAGAGATTCGCATCTCACGCATCATGAACAGGAACATTACAAGAAGCACCCCGGCCGTGAGCGCTGTCTGCAGGAAGCTTCGGAAGATCAGTCCTCTCGTTACGCCGCTGATCTGTTCATTGATAACGCTCTCACGGATAAGGTAGGTGAGGACCCAGTCTGTGCCTTCGACAGGTTCATAATACATCGTCTTCCGAATCCCGTCATACACAAAAGTGGTCACGCCTTCCGTCTGCGAACGGAAATGGCTGATCATCTCTTCCTTGCTGTCCTCGCTCTCAAAAGTGGCGTTCTCTAAGGCACTGAACAGATTCTCTTCACTTACGAGACCGTCCAGAACCAGATCGGTCAGCGAAATGCCGTCGCTGGTGTAAATATTGCAGAACGTAGTATTATTGCTGTCTTTCGTCACGGATACGCCTTCAAGAAGAACCTCCATATCAATCTCCATAAAGGCGACACACAGTTTTTTGCCCTCAAAAAGAATACGATCTTCCCTGATCGGAATCGCGACGATGACTTTTTTGTCTTTGACGGACAGATCTTTTACGGCGACGACAGGCTCATCGATGGTCTGATAATCAAAGGGATATTTTTCAATGTCATACTGCATCCCGTAGGATGTGTAAATGCTCCCTTCTTCATCGACAAATGCGAACTTCTCTGAATTGTACAGCATTCTCATCGTGGCCTGGTACGCCTGCATATGTCCGAGATCGCTCAAGTCTTCCCGATCCATCGTGGCGACAGCTGCCCGAATGTCCCTCTTGGTATCTTCCAGATTGGAGACGATGACCTGTTCCCGCCTTTCCGCCAGTTCATCAAGATAAAGCAGGCTCACCGAGTGCACTGCTTCATTGGTCGATCGCCTGGCCTGCCGGCCCATCCACGCCGTCCCGAAAGTCAGGATCAGGGCGACCGCAAGTCCTCCTATTGCCGCATATAAAAGACTGTTCTGCTTTTTCATATCAAAACCTCTTCGAAAAGTAAGATTCCCTGTTCCGAAATACGCCCGTACATGACTGTATCAGACACGAATTGTCAGCACATTCAGACCGAGAATATTCTGATGCGTGATCTTCTCCGCCATCCGGAAGATCATGCGGATCCCGATATTTTTCGCGGGATCCGAAGCATCCGTCATTTTCTGACGCTCCATGGGATCAAAGGGGACGCAGTCGTCCTTGATGCGCAGGATGACGTCATTTTCCTTATGTACGACACGCACGTCGACGGAATGCTTTTTCCGGTCTTTTGTAAATCCATGATCGACGATATTTCCCGCCATTTCCTCCATGGAGAGGCCTGCCAGCATGGATCTGCGGGGATCGATGCCTTTGGAGAGGCAGAAATCCTGTATTTGCCTGGAAATAGAAACGACCTCTTCCATACTGCGGATGCTCAGGTCCATTCTCTCCTCTTCCGGCACACCGAAATCCTCGGGGATCACCATGAGTTCCTCCATATTTGTCGGGAATTTCTTTTTCCTGACCCACGCATAGACAATGATCGTGATCGTCGTCACGACGCCGTTCAATACGTTGGCGATATAGACTCCTTTGATACCGATCACAGGAACCAGAAGCGCGCTGAAGCCCGCGACGCAGGCCACGCCGTCCAGAAAACTCAGGATCTGCACAAGGACCTGCTTGTCGGAGACCTGCGCGTAACAGACAAAATGCATACAGATGATACTGAACGGCATGCACAGCGGCAGAATGCGGAATCCCCACACCGTCATCTGATAAACGGACGAGGCGGTATCTTTATAGTACAGACCTGCCAGCGGCTTTGCGCACAAAATAATGAGCGCGCAGACAGACGCCATAAGAGGAAGAAATCTCAGGAACATATTCCGCATGATATCCGTCAGTGTCTGCCGGTCCTCCTCCCCGACGCTGACGCCGATCATCATGCGGGAAACATTGAGCATGCCCGCCGGAATGGTCCAGGCAAATCCCATCAGCGTATTGGCAGCTGCAAACGCCGAGATGCCCGCCGCCCCGATAAATGCCGTGAGGAGCCCGTTGACGATGAAGCCGCGGATCGTCTGATACATCTGGGACAAAGCCCCGGGATACCCGATCCGGAGAATGTTTCCGGTCTCTTTTCCGTTCATGAGACGGAGATTCAGTTTCAGCAGGGATCTGCCGGTAAAATAATACTGCGCAAGAACGATCAGAAATACCCACATTCCCAGAGAAGAAGCGAGCGCGAGGCCAAAAGCCTCCATCTTAAGAACCGCAACAAACAGGTAATTCAGGATCACATTGGCCGCAATGAAACTCAAACCTGCGGCGGTAACGCGTTTCGTCTGGTTTTCGAGAGAAAGAAACGCCGAGAGCTGCCCTCCCGCGACTAAAGGAATCAGGCCGACGGCCTGTCCGAGCATGTACTGACCGAATATATGCTGCACCGACGGGTCCGGCGTGAATATTTTCGTAAGTCCCGCCGCCGGGATCAGAATATGCAGGAGGATCATAACTCCCGCCACGAGAAGGCTGAGAAGCAGGTTCAGGGAAAAGACGCCCTGGGTCTTTTCGTTTTCATTTTTCCCGATATATTTGCTCGCGAGCAGCTGAGAGCCCCCCACCAGCACGAGGCTGACGGATCCGATGAACAGGTTGAACGGTCCGTACAGTCCGACAGCGCCCATCGCTTCCGCTCCTACCATATTGCTGGCGAACAGCGAAGAAACGATGGCATTGACGCAGTTCACCATAGACAGCAGGATCTGGATCGGCAGCAGCCGGAAGAGCAGTTTGGAGATCATCTGTATATTGGATTCTTTATGCATTGCTGTCTTTCCTCCCCGGTTTTCCGCTTTCCGAAGTACCAAAAATGCGTCCGCTGTAATTTTTGAGAACGGATCCGAGGATCTCCCCGAGAATGCAGCACCCGATGAGCTCCCCGATCAGAATATAGAGCATCAGAACAGGAATGGACATATCCGCCCCGTACCCGTAGCGCAGGACCAGCGGAACGATGACCGTATTGGATAATACAGCCGGAACCGGAACAAGCCAGCGGTTCGAGCGGAGCCATCTTCCGGCTACTGCGCCGATCAGTGTCGCAATGCTTCCGAAGATCACATCCCAGATGATGGCGCCGCCGATGATATTTGCGAGAAGACACCCGATGAAAAGGCCCGGAACTGCTGCCGACGTAAAGAGCGGCAGGATCGTGAGCGCTTCCGCGATCCTGACCTGCACCGCACCGTAGCTGATCGGCGCGAAGACAAGCGTCAGGGCGACATAAAGAGCCGCGATCGCTGCCCCCTGCGCGATCCATAGTGTTGTATGTTTACCGGTTCTGTTTGGGGTCTGTTCCATTTAAATTAAAGCCTCTTTTCACAGATGAAGTTTATCAAATGTTCTGTGTTTCTTTCCGTCAAATTCATAGACACGCATCTCACAGTTGTGCGGTTTGGGACGCCACTGATACCCGCGCGGACATTCCTCCATATAGCCGCTCAGCACGCGCATGATCCCCCCGTGGCAGGCAACGAGGACATTTTCATAATCCTTTGACTCTATTTCTTTGAGAAATGCATGCGCGCGAAGGATCATGGACGACGTCGTCTCTACAGAAGGCGGCGCGGGGAAAACTTCCGGAAGTGTCCAGTAGGCCGTCATGCGCGGTCCGAGAAGATAATATTTCTTCTTTTCGTAAATGCCGAAGTCCGCCTCTATGATCCTGTCGTCAATGAGAATGTCCTGTTCGGGCACATTTCCGATCAGTGCCCCCGTCGCGACCGCCCGCTGCAGCGGTGAGGCGTAAACAGCATCAAAATGAATTCCGGGATATGTCTTCGTGAGCAGCCGGCGCATTTCCTTCGCCTGCGCAAGACCAGTGGAATTCAGGGGTTCATCGACGCGCCCCTGCATTCTTCTGTCTTTATTGAGATTTGTCTGTCCGTGTCTTGTGATCCAGATCTTCATAATTCTATTCTATCTCAATGTCTCTGTTTTTTAAAGTTTCGAGTGGGGGCATTTTACTCCGGAGAGAGAAAACAGAGAAAAGGCTTTGTGTTGGGACAGATTCGCTGATACAATAGCAGATGGAATTTCGGAAGACTTATTAACAATAGTAAAAAGGCCTGACTGATATCTTCAGACGGCAGGATCGGAAAGAGGAGCAGAGCAATGACAGCAAGCGAAACAAAATACGCCTTATGCGCGGAGGGACTCCATAAAGACTATACTTACGGGTATCCGCCTGTTTCATCGGACAAGACGCTCTCCTTCCGTCTGAAAGAAGGCGAATTCGCGGTCCTTTTCGGCCCGTCCGCCTGCGGAAAAACGACCGCAGCCCGCATGATCGCGGGACTTCTCCCCTCCGATTCCGGCACGGTGACACTGTTCGGGGAGACATTTGACGCGCGTCAGGCCGTGAGCACGGGCTTCCGCCCCGGCATCGCGATCGCGCATGAAGATCCGGAGAGAAAACTGGACCGCAAAAAGCGCGTCGGCACCATCATTGGCGAGCCTCTGCGCGCCGCCGGTCTTAAAGGGGAAGCCCTTCGCAAAAAAGTGCTGGAGATCATGGAACTCTGCCTTCTGAGACCGGATATGAAGAACCGCCGTCCCACCCAGCTGAGCACCGGGGAAATGATCCGCGCGAGCATTGCCTGCGCGCTTGCCCACGAGCCGAAATTTCTGATCTGCGATGAGATCACCGCGGCGCAGAGCATGTCGAACCGTGTCTACCTGCGCAATATGCTTCTCAACTGGGCAAAAAACCGCGGCGCCACCGTGCTCTTTATCACCCAGGATCCGCTGCCGCTCCGGGAGATCAGTACGCATTTTCTCATGATGGATAACGGTGCGATCCTCGAAGAAGGAACCGCCGAAGAAGTCCTTGATCACCCCCGCTGCCCGGAGACCGCCGCGCTTATTGAGATGCTGCGGGAATTTTCGATGTGAGGGACGGGGCCAAGGGGGAGGGTTCTCTTTGGTCCCTTTTTGGGGGTCCAACGGGAACGGTTCTCTTTGGCTCACCTAAGTACTTCTTTATATAATCTCAGCGCATTCCTGTAATAGATCCCCTCGATCTCGTCCGCGGAGAACCCGTGTGTTTCGAGATATTCCGCAAACTTCTGAACCTGCGAGGCATTTTCCATCTCAAGTCCGACGGGGTCGATGCCGTCGAAATCGGAGCCCAGAGCAAGGACACCGGCACCGCCGACATCCATGATGTGTCTCGCGTGCCTGGCCAGCCCTTCGCAGCTGGCAAAGCAGTCTTCTTCCCGGTCCGCTTCCATGACAAATGCCGGCGCGTAGTTCAGCCCGATAATGCCGCCGTGTTCCGCAATGATCCGGATCATGTCGTCGGTGAGATTCCGGCCGCAGCTGCACAGGGCGCGGGCATTGGAGTGGCTCGCGGCAAACGGGCCCTTCACGATATCGGCCAGATCGAAGAATCCGGCGTCGGAGAGGTGGCTGACGTCGGGAATGATCCCGAGCGATTCCATCGCGGCGACCGCCTCTTTCCCCGTGGCGGTAAGCCCCTCCTCTTTCTTCGGGCGGAATCGGTAATATTTCCGGAAGTCCTCTTCGAATCCCGGCTCCGGCCGGTTCGGAAATCCGAGTTCATTTTCATAATTCCAGGTGATGGTCATCATCCGGACGCCGGCGTCATACAGTTCCTGCAGCCGCTCGATCCGGCCTTCGATAATGCCGCCCTCTTCCGTCGTGAGGAGCGCGGACATTTTCCCGGCGGCGCGGTTTTCCTCGATTTCCCGAAAGGTCCGCACCTGGCGGATGACGTCGGCATTTTCCTCCATCTCCTCCCGGAAAACACGGTACAGGTTCTTCCACTGATCCCACATATCCCATGCAGATTCCCCGTCCTTTGTCAGGGAATCCGCATTATTCCATCCCGCGTCCGGACCGGAAAGCCCTTTTTTCAGCCGTTTGTTTGTAAACAGGGCAAAATTCTGTAAAATGTATCCGCCCTGCGCCATCATTTTCAGATCCAGCATGAGCCGGCGGCCGGACGCCTCCGTATCCCGGAGCGAAAGACGGCTGCCGCGGAGCTCGGACATCCATATTTCAAGAATCGTATCGCAATGGAGATCAACTACCTGCATGATTCGGTTCCTCTTTCTTTATGTAATCATACGCCGGCCAGTCCCCAGGCGCATCCTCGTGCCGGACCGTTCCGCAATATACAAATCCGAATTGTTCGACCGCGCTCTGCATCACTTTATTGTCGGCATGCGTATCCAGCCTGAGATAATGATACTGCTCCGCCGCCCACGCAAAGCAAAATGCAGCAACGCCCTTCCTCGTCCCGGAAGATGCCACCCTGTGGATCACAGCGTATCTGCCGTCTCTTCTCCATCCCGGACCTTCGATCGTTCCGTAATCCGGTTCGGGCTCTTCCCCGTACAGCAGGGAAAATGCGCCGACGATGTCGCCCGGCAGCTCTTCTTTCCGATTTTCCGCATGATCCTGCGTCGGTTCTTCCGGATGAACCTTCCTCAGCTCATCCGTCTCGTCCAGAACACAGACATACCCGGTCCCGTTCGCATTATCGTCCTCGATCTCACTTAAGAAAGGCCAGCCGGCATCGCCCCACTGATGGGGATTTCCGGTTTCCGCCATAAATGCTCTGGCGCGCTCATATATTTTCATGATTGAGCCGACATCTTCGGCAGTTGACTTTCGGATTTTCATAATATTTCAGAACAGACGCATTCCTATCTCGTATACTTTCCTGCATTCCTCCGGAAATACTGTCTCATGCCGTTCCTTCTTCGCCTCCGGATCAGTGTTTCCGTATTCCAGCCCATTCTCGGACCTGCGTTGACTGCGATGATTTTTTTGCTCATATTGCTTTTTTCTCATTTCTATTTTGACTTTCAGCTTCTCCGGATCTGTTCCATTATATACGGATCCTTGATCTTCGAATCCTGCGCAAGCAGCAGGATCTTCGACAGGATCTCGGCCGTCTTCGGGTCCTCATCGATAAAAGGCAGGAAAAGTTTTCCCCGGTGCTGGGAGTGGACCGGCAGGATGTGGAGCATTCCGCCGCCCTCCTTGTGGATGACGCCGCTGCCGAGATGGACCGTATAATTCCCGAGGCTCCCTTTGATAAATGCGTGCGTTCCCTCAAATCTCACATTTTCCAGACCAAACAGTTCCATATTGAAAGCGAGAATGACTCTGCGCATCTCCATTGTGGAATGGCTGGTCTCCGGGTCTACGCCGCCCGCGTAAGCCACGCTCACGGCGAGGTCTGTATCCCGCATGACTTCGGAATAGAGAACCTCCGGGACATCCGCGATCTTGACGGGCTTGTGCGTCCGCCGGTCGGAAAATGAGACATATTCCAGCGTCGGGCACTCCGTATCCGCCGGTGAGAACCAGTCCGCCAGGGCATAGAGTTCGATCACGAGATCCGCTTTAAAGTAAATCTTCTGCAGGCCGTTCTCGTAGTCCGCCACCCAGCGCCGTCCCTTCAGGGCGGCAACCGTTTTCTTCGGCTGGATCTGGTAGCCCGCAAACATACGGGAATCGGCGGAATCCATTTCCTCTTCGAGTTTCAGGTAGAATTCACGGAAGACCTGCTTGAACGGCTGTTTCAGCCCGCTCTCCATCTGTTTCTTAAAGAACAGTCTCTGATATTTCGGCAGCTCTCCCATACGGAACAAAGTGACCGGGTGCGCCACTTTGAGCTGCGTCTCGCCGGTTATGCCGGCCGTGCCGCCCGCAAGCTCTTCCAGCGTCCCCGCCGTCTTCCCGTCCGCGCTCACAAATACCAGGGCATTCAGGATTCCCGCCGCCACCGGTCCGCGCCGCAGCGCCTCGAGCTCGTCCCATCCATACAGTTCTTCCTCTTCCATCGCCCTTTCGAACAGGGCCGTGCAGCGCGAATACTGAGCCTTGAGTTCTGCCGCGAAATCCTTGATCTCCGCAAAAGCGGCGTCCTTCTTGAGCGCCGCGGGCACGCTCTTCAGAACCTTATCCCCTTTACGGAGTTCCAGGGAAGGTTTCCCGGACAGATCCACCGCAACCCGCGCGGTATATTCACCAAACTCCACGCCGGTATAGAAATCCGCATGCGCGGCAGCCATTTCCGTCTCCATGGCGAGCGTGAGCCGCGTCGCGTCCGCGTAGCCGGCCGTGGTGGCCATATTTCGGAGCGCCGTCTGCACGGCAGTGCCCTCGCTCTGCCTCCGCAGCGTCCCGAACTGTTTGCTCTCCTTCAGGAACTGCTGCAAAAACGTGTACCGGTGAAGCGTATCTTCTTTGTCTTTGAGCGGAAGCAGCCCGTAACTCATGAGAAGATCCTTATTTCTCTTGTCCCGGACGGCCTGTTCAAGCTCATCCCGGCTCACTTTCCCGAGAGCTGCGTCCGCGTATTTCCGCGCCCGGGTGTGCTTGCTGCCGTCCGCGATGTATTTCGCCGCTTTATAAAGAGAGGCAAATGTCTTCTCCCCGAGCTTCTCATAAACCTCGAAAAACCACGCCGTATCAAAGCATCCGTTGTTAAGTTCCTCCGGCGTGAGGGGCGTATACCGGGCAATCACTGCCTTCTTCCGGTCGTCAAACCGCTCGTTCATATGCGCCATGAAATAATAACATCCGCTCTGCAGGCCCTCGATACCGAGATATTCTTCCATCATCGGAAGCCACTGCGGCGCATACATGGAGACCTCGATGAGCCGGTCCCGTGAAACTTTTGCGGCCTTCGGCGCTCCGGCTTTCTTCTTGGCTCCCGGCTGGCCGCCCTCCAGGGCGGCCCGCAGATCTTCCGCCGTCTCCTCCGCTCCCGGACGGCTCACCTTCAGCAGGTGGCAGAGGCATTCCCGCCGCCCGGTTCCGTTTGACGACCAGGAGTAATAGGTCGACCTGTCGAGAGGATCATTTCCCAGCGCGCGCAGGATCTCCATGAGCCTCGGGATGCCTGTTACGCGGCTGATCCGGAAAACCGCGGGAGAGAAAACAGTAGCGCTGTCTCCCCGGCGAAGTTCCACATCCAGGATCAGTTTTGTAAGCCTCTCATAAGCCTGCACACAGAGCTGATAGAATCGCGCCCCGGTGTCCACCGTGTGCTTATCCATATCCACCGGGAGATAATGCTGCAGCTCCGCAAGCGTGCTCAGATAGAGATTCTCGCGGAACAGTTCCCCCAGCTGCGCGACCGCATAGCTGATCCCCTGCATCTCAAATGCGCACCGATAGACCATATCCTCCGGGAAAATGCCCAGTTCCCAGGCCTTGATGTAATCGTACATATTCAGGAGGTTTCCGGTTTTTGAGATACTCCGGGTCTCGGTCGGATCATTCTTCTCCGCCTCGAAAATGCAGTCTGTCTCAAACAGGATCGGGAAGACCTCCCGGAACTCGTTTTCATTTTTGTAAGCCTTCATCCTGTCCCGGATCACGGCGTACTTACCGCTCCTGAGGAAGTTCTGCACCGGGTGCGTCTTGAAACTGATCCAGGAATATTTCGGCGGCTTTTTCTTCAGCCAGCGCAGATCTTCCGGCAGCTGAGACGCGTAGATCATCGCCGCCTCCGCCACCTCCGGCGGCAGCTCCAGCTTCTGCTGACTGCAGATGATCCGCAGGATCGTCATATAAGCACCCGTCTGACTGCGGGCATTATACTTCGGATCGACGTAGTGATAGGAAGAATCGGCATCCTGGAACACCTTGTGTTCCGCCTTGAGATAACCGTTCCAGTCTTCGATGCTGTCCTCCCCGATTCCGTTTGTCAGGGCAAAGTACAGGCAGAACAGTACCCGCGGCTCCTTGATGATCGTCTCCCAGACCTCCTGCCACAGTTCGGGGAACGGATATTTTTCCTCGATCGGGCCCCAACCGTAGCCCGTAACGTAGAGACCATTCCCGAGCAGCTGCGTGTCCCCGTTCGCCGATTTGTATTCCAATTCCGCATGGGAATCGAGAAATGCCCGCATGCGGTCAAAATATCCGTCCATCTCTTTTGCGGAGACAGAAAAATAACTTTTCAGCAGCGCCATATCCGGCTTCGGGATCTGCGGGGAAAATGTCACCGCCGGATCATACAGCCCGTAGCCTTCGCGGGAGAGCACATCCCCGGTATTTTCCCGCTCTCCCTCCTGAGAACCGTCAATTTCTTCGCAGAGGACCTTCTCCCTGTCCGTAAGAATACTCCTGTCCGGAACAGCATCTTGAAGAATGCTCCGGCACTCTTCTCTCTTATCCGGAGATTCTTCCGCTCTGCTCTTCAGCATATCGAGCGCGGCGAGACGCATCTGCTCCTGACCGCTCGTGAGGAGACGCCGGACGCAGGCATTTTTCCCTGCCTCGTCCTGTCTCCCGAGAAGGTCGATGACGTAGCGCCGGATCTCTTCATTTTTGAAGCGCAGATGCTTCTCGAGGCGCATGAAATCCTCCGCGGTCAGCGGAAGCTTCTTCAGCATCAAATAGGCCGCGCCGCGCGTGAACGTTTCCTTATCTCCGACGTAATCGAGGAGGGCATTTTTCTGCGTGGGCGTCTTGGGATCATGCAGCAGAAGCCGCACATAATTCTTGCGGGTATTATAGTAATTGTCGGAAATATCCGTGAGCCGGAGGCATATTTCATCGATCAGATCCTGATCCTGGAGTGCATAGGCAATGACCGCCATCTTCTCTGTGAGGGTCTTCTTCTCCAAAGCCGCCCCGTACCACGGGAAAATGAGCGGGGCGAACTCCAGCTTTTTCTTTTTCATAGAGTCCGCAAGCCCCCGGAGAATGAAGTAATGCTTCCGCGCCTGTTCCTCCGTAAGATCCAGCTCCGAGAGCGGAATGGGCTGCACGAAGATCTCCGGCTCATTCGCGCTGTAAACACGCTTTCCCTCGCGGTCGAGGATGGCGTTGCCGACCAAGAGATCCGTCCCTTCCAGATAAGTGGGCAGAAATGCTGCTGCGATCTCCGGATCCTCCGGATAGGTCTCCAGCATCCGCATCGCCACTTCCCCGCTGAGCTCCGAATGGCAAATGCCGCCGTTATAATACGCCAGCGCGAGCCTTCTGTTCCGGCTGCCCGTCCGTGAAATCTCGAGCATCCGTTCCACAGCGTCCCGGACCTCATAAAAGCCGATCGCCCAGAGACCTGTGACCAGCTGCACGCTGTCCTCCGACTCTGTCATTTGATAAGCGGTCTCCCGGTCTTCCACCGCGGCACAGATGCCGTCAAATACTTTCCCGGTGATCCGGTCCATAGCGTCGACATTGCAGATGCCTGTCCAGGTCGCCACAGCTCTTTTGACCGCGGAGAACCGGAGGAGGTCATTTTCCCGGATCGCCCTGAGAATGGCAAGAAATGCTTCCGGACGCCCGCAGTCGGCATTTTCACAGACCGCCTGCCGCACGCCTTCCTGCAGCCTTGCCGCCACAAGGAACCGCGCCAGAAGATCATGCAGTTCCGCCGAGCGGGATTTGACCACGCCCCGGATGAGCGCCGTCGTCACGATCACGGTGTTATTGTCGCTCAGAAATGCCTCCTTCACAGCCTCCGTGACCGCCGCATCCCCCGCGTCGATCCTCGCCGCGAGAACATCCTCAAACTGCACCATGTGGAGCGGTCCGCCGTAGTTGTCATTTCTCTTGTGATCCAGAGCTTCCGGCTCCATCTTCTCCGTGAGATACTCGAGGGGCGTGACGCCGTACATGTCAAGGACCCGGTACGCCTCCAGAAGCCCGAAAGCGGGCATGATATGAGCCGTAAGATCCGCTGTCCTCACCGTCGGCCGGTAGATCGAGCGCGAATACTGGAACGAAGGATACTGCCCGAGTATATACAGGTAATCCTCCCGGTACGCCTCCGGCACACACAGCGAGATCAGCGCTCCGCACCGCTTTTTCATGAGTTCTGCGAGAGTTCCGGAAAAATCTTTCGCATATTTCCTGCCAAACGCAAGGATCTTCGGAAATCCGTCGTAAGGCATCCTGCTGAAATTCTTTACTTCCTCAAACAGCTCCTTCTGCTCCGGATGCAGTTTCATTCCGGTCAGCGCTAGCGCGTGATGTTTCTCCCACCGCTCTTCCGCGTTCTTCTCAAATTTTCTCCGGGAGTTATAATCGTATGCCATTTTTCAGAGTCTCCTCCGTTTTGTTAATGGTGCTTCTTATCAGTCAGATATGTACTCTTCTGTCTTTCATCTGTCAGGGTTGTCTGTTTTGACAACGCCGCTACTGGCTTTCGGCGGTGTCCGCTTTGAAGATGACGCTTCTGTCACCAGATCCTTCCCGCCAGGAATGTCAGTTTCATAAAAGTCGCCTCGCTCTCCGGCGTCAGGCAGAGCTGCTGCGCAGTATCCGTATACCGCACGCCGTCCACGAAGACCGCAATGATCCCGTCTTCAAATGCCTGCAGTACATCCCGGACAGCCTTCTTCTCATCCGCCCGGTGCTTCTCTCTCTGAAACTCTTCCTGCCAGGCCGTGTAAGCCACTTTACCGGTCTGTGCCTTTTCCTCGAGAACAGCCTGCAGTTCATCCCTGCCGGAGCAGGCATCCGGTTCCGCAGAGGACCCTATTCCGGGCTCGGAGAGCCCTGCCCCGGAATCCGCAGACAAAAAGAGCCGGAAAAGCTCATCGCTTCCCGGCATCTTGTCATTTCCGCGCGCATTATAATCCCGGACCGTCTGACGCACCGTTTCCGTGAGAAACTCTTCCACAGACATTTCCAGCTGCGGATAGTCATAAACGATCTGCGTGATTCGGTTCTGGCGCCGGCCGGCGCCTTTGACATTAATTCGGATTTTCACGGTTTCATTTTCCCAATTCACTTTAAGTCAATTTTCATGTGATTCCGGATAAAATTATACACAGCCGGGCTTTCATTTTCAATCAGTGAGAAGGCCTTCGTTGTCTCTGTTCCCCCTGCATCCGATACACTGCCGGAATGGGGCGCGGTGGCATCTTTTCAATTCAGTGCACTGCCGAAAGGGGTGGAGTGGTATCTTTTTTAATTCAGATGCAGTAGGTTCGAATCATTTGTTTTATGATCGACTGATTGATTGGCTGCACCCCGGTCTCCATTGTTACAATAAGCTTAATTCCGGGCATGATTCCATTTTGCTCATAAATCCTGATTCTCCTCAGGTTCTTTATAACATATCCGGAATCATCCATTCTCCCGAGGTGCTCCCAGTAAAGCTGACTTCTGTCCGATAATCTTAATATCGTAAAATCAGGATGAAGCAGTACATTTCCCAAATGAAGCGGACATTCATATCGATACGGAATGCCGGCCTGCGCAAGAGCATCTGCGATCATGACTTCCGATTTGGACCGAACGCGTTCCCCTTTATCAGAATATTGTTCCGGCACTTCTTCTCCGATCTCTTTGGGTTCGAACGGCATATTCTGCCACTTTTCCGCGTAGATGCGATCAGGCAATTCTTCAGGAATGATGATCTCTTTTCTGAAATCAGAAGCAGTTTCATAGATTCTTTTCAGACAGTCCGGATCATATTTTTGAATGAACCTGTCCAGAGCAGCCACCTGCTTCCCTGCTGCTGAGGCAACGTGCTGATCATATTTCTTTTGAATCAACGCATGGGCTATCTCTTTTTCTTTGGCCGGAAGGTAGACACCTGGCTTCTTCTCCTGATCCTTTCTGTGATAGAACTGGACGCCATTATTATGCTTGTTAATATAAATTGTTCCCTCAGGGGCCTTTCGGAGCCGTTCCGTTGCATTCTTTTCAACATTCTTGAATTTTTGTCTTTCCTTTTGCAGATGGTCCAGTAAGTCTTTTGTGCGCATTGTTCCTCCTTTTTGTTTTGGGTTATTTATGGGGCTGGTTTCAGGCAATGTTTATGCGGCATTACATTGAATTATGAGATCAGTCTGATCTCTTTTTTCATATTTCATGCCGCAGTTTTATGCATGGTGGGGGGTGGCATTGCTTTTGGAGATTAATTTGATTTGACATGCCTTGGTCTGGCTCAACGTGCCGGCGGCGGGCATTGCTTTTGAAGATTATCTTGATAAGACA
>SVDL01000137.1 GCA_015057835.1 Lachnospiraceae bacterium | reverse complement strand
AGAAATGGAGTCATGGAGCACTTCAAGGCTGTACTCCCGGACATTCTTTCCGCCGACCATTACGTCGCCGGCTGTCGTATCATACAGACGGCTGATCAGAGAGACCAGGGTGGTCTTCGCCGATCCGGTACCGCCTATAATACCGACCGTCTCCCCGGAATGAATATGCAGTGTGACATCCTTGAGGACCGATTCCTTCGCGTCCGAAGAGTAGGCAAAATCGACATCGTCGAAATCAATGCTGCCGTCCGCCACTTCCGTGACAGGCTCCGCAGGATCCGTAAGGGAGCTCTCTTCGTTCAGGACTTCCGCGATACGCTGCCCGGAAGCCATGGACATGATGACCATGACGAAGACCATGCCCATCATCATGAGGCTCATCAGAATATACTGGCAGTAGGTAAGCATCGACATGAGCTCGCCGGTCGTGAGCCCTTCGTGATTAACGATCATATGAGCGCCGATCCAGCTGATGAGGATAATACAGGTGTAGACCGCCCCCTGCATGACCGGCATGTTGAGGATAATGCGGCTCTCCGCTTTCACAAACAGCCTGTAAATGTTCTGGGCTGCCTTTTCGAATTTGCTGATCTCGTAATCTTCCCGGACGTAGGATTTGACGACGCGGATGCCGGATACATTTTCCTCAACGCTCTCGTTCAGGGCGTCGTATTTCTTAAAGACGCCGGAGAAGAATTTAGCCGTCGTCGCCATGATCGTCCCCAGAATCACTGCCAGGATCAGCACCGCATAGAGATAGACCTGCGCGAGGCGCGCGTTGATCGTAAACGCCATGATCATCGCCGTGATCATGGAGATCGGCGCGCGGACAAACATCCTCAGCATCATCTGGAAGGCGTTCTGCACGTTGGTGACGTCCGTCGTGAGGCGGGTCACAAGTCCGGATGTGCTGAATTTATCGATATTGGCAAATGAAAAAGTCTGAATCCGGCTGAACATGGCGCTGCGGAGATTTTTTGCGAGACCCGTCGAGGCTCTCGCCGCGAAGACGCCGCCTCCGATACCGGCCGCGAGACCGCCGAGCGCGCAGAGCATCATAAGACCTCCGAATTTCAGGATCGTGCTTATGCTGCCCTCCCCGACGCCGTTATCCACGATCTTTGAGATAAGAAGAGGCACAAGTGTCTCAAAGACGACTTCCAGCACCATGCACACCGGTGCCAGAAAAGCCGCCCACTTGTATTCCTTTACCTGACCGAATACTGTTTTTACCATAGATCTTCACTCCGAATACAATAATGACAGGCACGGATCCAACAGTGCCTGCCATATCCTGAATATTAATTTTAGCAAATCATTTTTCTTATTTCAATCCGGTATGAATTTCTCAGTTTCCGAAAAGCCAGCTCCAGAAATTGTCCGGTCCGCTCTCTTCCGGTTCGGACTCCCCGGCGTCATCCTCCTGCGGCTCGCCGGACTGGTCCGGTTCCTCGTTTTCTTCCAATGGATCAGGAATATCTTCCTGTGAATCCTCTCCGGGATACCCGTGTCCGCTCTGCACTCCGGATGATCCGCTGCCGGGAAGTGTATTTCCGGGTTCCGTCTCCTCCCGGGAATTTCCGCGCCCCCAGCCCCAGCCGGACCAGAAGTGACGGTGCGTCTCACAGGTGCCGCTCTTCAGGGAGTCCGGGATCCTGTATTTTTCGTCTTCCGTTCCCTCTGTAGCGGATACAAGATACGTTTTTGTCACGGTATCCGTGCAGTAGTTACCGGCGGGCTGACCGGATTCCGTGCAGACTTTAACTGTCACATGGCAGTCGCAGTACTCTGTCGGCTCCGTCCCGGTGACATAGAATTCTTTTGCCGTCACATCCCCCTGAAGGGTGTGGTCACAGGTCCCGGAGATGGCCAGTTTTCCGCATTTCGTGCAGATCGTGTGCCAGCTGCCGTTGCCCGCCTCCCTGAACGAGAGCGCTTCCAGCCCCTCATGGGCTCCGCTCATGACGTTCCTCCAGACGACCTGGATGTACCCGCTCTCCTCCTGGGGGGAGTTGTCATCATAGCCGCCCCAGACGCCGCAGGTCAGATACGGGGAATACCCGATGAACCAGGCGTCGCGGACTTCGTTCGTCGTGCCGCTCTTTCCGGCGAGATCCATGTCGGCAAACGCCGCGTTCTGCCCGGTCCCGACCGCGACGACATCGCTCATCGCACTGGTGAGAAGCATGGCGCTGTCCGCGCTGATCACGTCATGCACTTCCTGTTCTCTCTCAAGAAGGAGATTTCCTTCCCTGTCCAGCACCTTCGTGTAATAGACCGGCTCTCTGTATTCTCCTCCCCGTGCCACCGAGGCATAGGCCGCTGTCATCTCAAGGTTTGTCACGCCGCCGTAGGTGCCGCCGAGCGCAAGGGCTTCCACGTGATCCTCGTTCACCAGAGTGGAAATGCCGAATTTCTGCAGTTTCGTGATGACATTTTCCATGCCGGTATCCTGGAAGCACTTCAGAGCGACGATATTGTTGGAGCTCGTGATGGCGTTCCGTACCGTCGTCTTTCCCGCGTAAGTCCCCGTCGCGTTCACGACCGCCGTCCCGTTGGAATAGCTGTAGGGCGCATCGTCATAGATGGTTCCCAGCGTGACCTGTCCGCCGTCGATGGCCGCGGCATACGTGCCGATCACTTTGATCGTTGATCCCGGCTGCCGAAGGGACGATGTCGCGCGGTTATATAAAAGGCTGCCTTCTTTCCTGCCTCTTCCGCCCACCATCGCCCTGACCTGGCCGGTAGCGTTGTCGATGAGGACGATCGAGACCTGCTCCTCATCCTTAAAGAGCGAGTCGTCCATCGCGGTCTCTTCGCAGATCTCCTGCATTTTAGAGTTTTCCGTGGAATAAACGGTGAGTCCGCCGCTGTAAAGGAGATCCCACGCCTCGTCCTCCGTGCAGCCGGTCTCCTCTTCCAGGTCGTCGATCAGCTCATAGATCATGGCGTCCTCGAAATAAGTCATGATCTCCTGCGTTCTGCCGGTGCTGCTGATCTGCGCGATCCGGTCATAGACGGGATCCGCCATGGCTTCCTCATACATCTCCTGCGTGATGTATTCCTGTTCGAGCATCTTTTTAAGAACGATCTCTCTTCTTCCGCTGTTCGCTTCCGCGTGGGTCAGCGGGTTATATTTCGTCGGGTTTTTGGTAATGCCCGCGAGCGCTGCGCACTCCGAGAGCGTAAGCTCCGACACGTCCTTATCGAAATAGTATTTCGCGGCCGTCTCGACGCCCCAGTTGCCGCCGCCGAGATTGATCGTATTGAGATAATTCTCCAGGATCCAGTTCTTCGTGACTTTTCTCTCAAGGGCCACCGCGAGGAACTGTTCCTGAATCTTCCGGGTCACTTTTTCTTCGAACCCGTCCTCCTCCGTCCAGCCGGTAAAGACATTGTTTTTAAGGAGCTGCTGCGTGATCGTGCTCGCTCCCTCTGTCATACCTCCGTTCCGGATCCCTCTCCATACCGCGCGGAGAATGCCTCTGACGTCGATCCCGTGATGCCTGTAGAAGCGCTCATCTTCGACCGCCACTACCGCATGCTGCAGATCGTCGGGTATTTCCGCGAGTTTTACATAAACGCGGTTGGAAGATTCCTGTGATAAGGTAAGTACAATATTTCCTTCATCGTCGAGAACACTGGAACGGTACCCTTTCGGAACCGCGTCCAGCGTGCTGATCTTCGGCGCGCTGCTGATCGTAATATACAGGTAAGCACCGATCGTGATCAGGATCGCCGCGATGAGAAACGCGGCAATTCCCCGGAACCATCTCTTTTCCCTGCGCTCCAATCTTTCCCCTTACTCCTTCTCCCTGCCGGACAGGGCTGATAAAAAAACAAGTGCGGAGAGTGGGCTCTCCGCCCGCATCTTCGCACTCAGAGTATCATTGTTTTGTGTTTTTCCTGTGACCGCCGCGCCGCTTTCCCGGGCGCTGTCCTTCCGGCGTCTGCCCTTACCGCAGGGCCTGTTCGATGTCCCCGATCAGATCTTCCGCGCTCTCAAGACCGCAGGAGAAGCGGACCAGTTCCGGAGAAATGCCGCATGCCTTGAGCTCATCGTCATTCATCTGCCGGTGGGTCGTGCTGGCAGGATGCAGACAGCAGGTCCTGGCATCCGCCACATGGGTCTCGATCGCGGCAATTTTCAGGTTTTCCATGAAACGCTCCGCCGCCGCTCTTCCGTCGCGAAGACCGAAGGAGACGACGCCGCAGGTCCCGTTCGGCATGTATTTGCTCGCTAGTTCATACTGCTTATCGCCGGGGAGAGACGGATAGCTGACCCAGGCGACTTTTTCATTTTCCGAGAGCGCTTTCGCGACGGCGAGAGCATTTTCACAGTGGCGTTTCATGCGTACGTGAAGGCTCTCGAGGCCGAGATTGAGAATAAATGCGCTGTGCGGACTCGGAATGGATCCGAAGTCTCTCATGAGCTGCGCCGTCGCCTTGGTGATATAAGCGCCGCCGAGGCCGAAGCGCTCGGTATAGGTGACGCCGTGATAGCTCTCATCCGGCGTTGTGAGGCCCGGGAATTTGTCGGCGTGGGCATTCCAGTCAAATTTGCCGGAATCCACGATCGCGCCGCCGACGCAGGATCCGTGCCCGTCCATATATTTCGTCGTGGAATGAGTGACGATATCCGCTCCCCACTCGAAGGGACGGCAGTTGACGGGCGTGGCGAAGGTGTTGTCAATGATCAGCGGTACCCCGTGTTCATGGGCTGCTTTCGCAAACTTCTCTATATCAAGTACGGTCAGCGCCGGATTCGCGATGGTCTCGCCGAAGACCGCTTTGGTGTTCGGGCGGAAGGCCGCGTTCAGCTCCTCCTCGGTGCAGTCCGGGGATACGAACGTAAAATCGATTCC
>SVDL01000034.1 GCA_015057835.1 Lachnospiraceae bacterium | reverse complement strand
GGCCTCAAGGTCGTGTTCCCGGCTACGCCGTATGACTGCAAGGGTCTTATGCAGTCCGCCATCAACGGCACAGACCCGGTCATCTTCTTCGAAAGCCAGAGAGTCTATGACTACGGCGAGAGATTCCACAAGGAAGGCGTTCCGGAAGAAGAATATGAGATCCCGATCGGCGAGCCGGATGTCAAGAGAGAAGGTTCGGACGTCACGATCCTCTCCATCGGCGCAACACTGTACCGCGCTGTGGAAGCCGCTGATATTCTCCAGGAGAAATACGGCATTTCCGCGGAGATCATCGACGCCCGTTCTCTGGTTCCGTTCAACTACGAGAAAGTCATCGAGTCTGTCAAGAAGACCGGCCGCATCATCGTCACCGGCGACGCCTGCGAGCGCAACTCCTTCATGAGAAACCTCGCTTCCAACATCACGGAAATGGCATTCGACTATCTCGATGCTCCGCCTGTTGTTGTCGGCGCGAAAGACTGGATCACCCCGGCTCACGAGCTCGAAGAGTGCTTCTTCCCGCAGCCGAGCTGGATCATCGACGCGATCCACGAGCGTCTCCTTCCGATCCCGGGCTACACCTGCACGCATAACTGCACGGTGCTCGAGCAGATCAGAGAGAACAAAGCGGGCGTATAATTCCATACCGCAAGCCAAAGAACCCCGGCCGCTTCCAGCGGCCGGGGTTCTTTCTCGTAAAACTATCCTTTCCCGGTTCTTCTTTGTTCTCCACTAAAGCCATCCCTTTCCCGGATCCTCTCAGTTCTCCGATAAAATAATCCTTTCCCTGATCCTCTCTGTTCTCCGCGTTTGATGCCGGCTGATTTCTGCTTATTTCCTGCGTCTCAGTCATTATTTCCTGATTCCGGTCTCCCTGGAGCAGGCTTAGGCATGTCCATTCTTCATTTTTCTCATTTGCAATGCCTGAAGCCGCTCTGATGACGCAGCCGCGGGCATGTCCATTCTTCATTTTTCTCATTTGCAATGCCTGAAGCCGCTCTGATGACGCAGCCGCGGGCATGTCTATTCTTCATTCTTCTCATTTGCAATGCCCAAAACCGCTCCGATTGACGCAGCCGCAGGCATGTCTAACCTTTCATTCTTCTCATTTGCAATGCCTAAAGCCGCTTCGATCACGCAGCCGCGGGCATGTCCATTCTTCATTTTTCTCATTTGCAATGCCTAAAGCCGCTCCGATGACGCACCCGCGGGCATGTCCATTCTTCATTTTTCTCATTTGCAATGCCTGAAGCCGCTCCGATCACGCACCCGCAGGCATGTCTAACCTTTCATTCTTCTCATTTGCAATGCCCAAAACCGCTCCGATCACGCAGACGCGGGCATGTCATTTCTTCATTCTTCTCATTTAACATGCTCACCCTATAAGAAAAACTATTATTGTCCCTGCGGAGTTGCCTGATGAGCTCTTCTCAAAGTGGTGGCAAAAGATGCCCTGCACGCCCAAAGAAATCGAAAAGTGTCCCGGAGCACAAATGACCCCGGCAACCCCGTGTATGCAGCAGCCCCGTGTATGCGGCTACACCGTGTATACGGCAACACCGTGTATGCAGCAGCTCTGTGTATGCGGCAACACCGTATATGCGGCAGCCCTTTCCAATTCCGTTCTTTCTCACATATTTTAGCCATTTCCCCGGAAGATATGATAAGATAGTTGCGTTAACGCCGGATTCGATACAGACGGTCTGACGGCAGAAATCTAAATTATTTTATGTTTTTTTGATATTGGACAAGAAGGCAGAATCAATGGCACAGAGCACCGATAAAAAATACCTGTTTGAATCCATGCCGATCCCGAAGGCGCTGGCGACTATGGCCATTCCCACCATCATCAGCCAGCTCGTCAATCTCGTCTACAATATGGTAGACGCCTTTTTTATAGGCAGGACCGGCAATTCCTACATGATGGCGGCCACATCCCTGACACTGACGATGACGATGATGAACGTCGCCTTCTCGAATCTCTTCGGCGTCGGCGGCGGAAGCCTCATCGCGAGACTCATGGGAATGCAGAAAGAGAAAAAGGCGAGATCCGTCAGCGCTTTCTGCTTTTTCGCCTGCATCGCGCTGGCGCTCGGGTATTCCGTCCTGCTGGCTGTTTTTCTGAATCCTGTCCTTCGCTTTCTGGGGGCGTCTGACGCCACGATCGGGTACGCGAGACAATATACGTTCTTTGTCATCATTATCGGCAGCGTGCCGACGATCCTCTCCCTGACGCTTGCCCACATCCTCCGGAATGCCGGTTACTCGTCCCAGGCGAGCACGGGGCTCTCCGGCGGCGGGATTCTGAATATGTTCCTCGATCCGCTGTTTATGTTCGTGATCCTTCCGAGGGGCTATGAAGTGGCGGGCGCTGCCATCGCGACACTTCTCTCCAATGTGATCGCCTGCATCTATCTTCTGTACGCTTTCCGGAAAGCCTCTGAAACAGCGCCTCTCAGCAGCCGTCTGGAGGACGCGAAGAAGCTGGATCCGGACAACCGGAGAAATGTTTTCGCGGTCGGCATCCCGTCTGCTCTGCTGACCGGACTTTTTGATCTGGCAAATATCTGCGTCAATATCCTCTCCTCCGCGCACAGCGACCTGGTCCTCGCGGCCATAGGAATCGTCATGAAAGTGGAGCGGATCCCAAATGCAGTCAATGTCGGTATCTGTCAGGGCATGCTCCCGATCGTCGCCTACAATTTTTCCTCCGGTGACCACGAACGGATGAGCGGAACGATCCGATTTGCAAGACTTGCGGGGTTGTCCATTTCCGCTGTCAGCATTCTCCTGCTGGAGCTCCTTGCGTCGCCGGTCACAGGTATTTTCCTGAGCACGAAGTCGCAGGACGCGGAGACGGCTGCCGTCACGCTGGCATTTGCTGCTCTTTTCCTGCGGATCCGCTGTGTTGCGTCTCCGGTCCAGTTTATAAACTACAATTCGTCTTACTGCATGCAGGCGATGGGATTCGGAAAAGCGACGATGCTGCATGCGTTCGTGCGCGAACTTATTTTCTATATTCCCCTCATGTTCACGCTTGATCATTTCTTCGGCGAGACCGGCCTTGCCTGCGCCCTGCCGGCCGGGGAGGGACTCGGTGCAGTATTTGCCCTGATCCTGCTCTCCTGGCTGCTCAGAAGAGATAAGAAAGAACGAGGGGAAGTCTGATAAGGATCCAGAAGTGAGTCGCGGATGCGGTTCAGCCCGTTCAGGCATTTCTGTTTCATAAAAGGAGTTAATCATGGCAGCTGAATTGAGCACTCTGTGTTATATCGAGCAGTACGGAAAGTATCTCATGCTCCATCGCACAAAAAAGGAAAATGACGTCAATAAGGACAAATGGATCGGTCCCGGCGGCCATTTTGAACCAGATGAGAGTCCGGAGGAATGCCTGGTCAGAGAGGTTTTCGAGGAGACCGGCATGACACTCACAGACTACCGTTTCCGCGGAATCGTCACTTTTGTCTCCGGCTCCGGCATCACGGAATATATGCATCTTTTCACGGCATCCTGCCCTCTTCCGGAAGGCGCTCCGCTGCCGGAATGCGACGAAGGTGTTCTTGAGTGGGTCTCTATCGAGGATGTCTGGGACCTCAATATCTGGGAAGGAGATAAGATCTTTTTCCGCCTTCTCGATGAGAACGCCCCCTTCTTCTCCCTGAAGCTTGTCTATGACGGGAAAGACGGTCTTGTCAGCGCATCTCTGAACGGGGATCCTCTGGAGCTGTTTGATATTGTGGATCAGGAAGGGAATCCGACCGGCGTCGTTAAAGAGAGAGGTGTCGCCCACAGGGACGGCAGCCGCCACACGACCGTGCATATGTGGATCGTCCGTCCGAACCGGAAAAGCGGATGGGACGTCCTTCTGCAAAGGAGAAGCTATCATAAGGAATCTCATCCGGGGCTGCTCGATATTTCCTCCGCGGGGCATATTGAACACGGCTCGAAGCCGCTCGATGCGGCGCTCCGGGAGCTTCATGAAGAGCTCGGGATCGAAGCCCGTCCGGAGGAACTGCGGTATTTCGGCACCTGGGATATTCAGTTTGACGGGGCGTTTAACGGATTCCCGTATCACGACAGCGAGCTGTCCTATGAGTATATTTACGATCAGCCTGTCGATATCGACTCGCTGAAACTGCAGGAATCCGAAGTCGATTCCGTCCTGTGGATCGATTTTCAGGAATGTCTCGACCGTGTGCGTTCCGGAGAACTCGAGAACTGTCTCTACGAAGGAGAACTGCTTCTTCTTGAAAATGCGCTGAAAAAACAGCAGGTCTGACCTGCTGTTTTTTCAGCTTCTGTTTTTCTGCAGCCGGCCGCTTTTACAGCCGGCTTTATCACTTTCGGCCTCATTTTCGGCCGGCCGCCTCCCCAAAGCCTGACTCTTTTACGAATTGCTGTTGATATATTCCTGAATTCCTTCTTCCGACACTGGGTAAGACGGCGTATTCTCGTCGGCAGGTGCCGCAACAGCCTCGTACGTGGCAAAAAACTCTTCCGGACTCAGAGCATCCCCCTTGTCTCCGTAATAAGTTCCGCTCGGATCCGTCTCAAAATCATAAGTATATGTTTCAATAATCTCCAGATCGTTTCTGTCATCGGCGATCCTGCATACGACTTCCATACCGGAAGCCGCGCTGTTGCTGCCATGGATCAGCATCCTTCCGCCATCTAAAAGCACGACATAGGTGCGGTAGCCGAGCCGGTAATCATGGAACAGCTGTTTCGCTCCCAAACCGTTAAAGGTATAGGCTTCTATTGTCTCTTTCGCTTCATTGGTATGATACGTATTCGTCAGTCCGAGAACCAGTTCCGGCGTCCCGTCGAGATTCAGGTCGTTAAACGCGAACCACATCTCACCCCCGAAATTCAGGTATTCCGAGATAAGATGATAATTGATCCCGTTATCCAGACCGTCATAATATCCGCTGTCATACCTTGCCCGGAAACCATCCGGATCCGCCTGAAAGGTATTGATCCTGTCGATATAGACCCCGACGACATAGAGATATTCCGAGTAGACATCCTCTCCCATGTGCGCCCCGAGGACAGGTTCTTCCCCTGCCGGCATCTGCGTCGGTACCGGTGCCGCAGGTGTCTCCGTCACAACTGGCGTCGGGATCTGCGTGGGCGCCGGCGCGGCCGGTGACTGTGTGACGGCCGGCGCTTCGGTTGCCGGTGCTGGCGTTTCCGCCGCGGAAATGATTTCGACACTCTCCGCGCCGTTCCCGGCCGCGCTTCCTGCATTTTCGTTTCCGCCGCCGGCCATTGCGGATTCCTGCGCCGTCTCCCGCCTCTCGCGCAGTACGGTTACCCCGCGCCACGCTGCCGCTCCGCCTCCGCCGATCAGGGCGATGGCCGCGACAATAGCAGCGATCCTGACGCCAAGTCCCGCGCCTGCCGCGTGGGCAGTTCCTGCGGCTGCTCCTGCAGCTCCCGCAGTTCCTGCTGCGGTTCCGACCGCTCCGGCTCCTCCTGCAGCTGCGGAAGCACCGGTACTTCCGGCAGTCTCCGCTGCGGCTCCGACCGCTCCTGTTCCTCCTGCGCTTCCGGAGGCATAATTTCCCGCATAATGCGCTGCAGCGCCCTGCTGCATGGCTGCTCCTGCTGCCGCTCCGGTACCTGCCGTACCGGCAGCCAGACCGGACAGAACGGAATATAAGACCTGTCCCGCCGGCATTTCCGCCGCCTGTACCGTATAGCTGTGCAGAAGCACCAGCAGAAGCGGAATCGGTGTAAAGCCATAGAGTTTCGTTCCTCTTCTCTCCAACGCCCTGACCTGGCTCTCGATCTTATTTCTCCCGTAGATCAGTCTGCTCTTGACTGTCGCTTCGGGAATGTCCAGCTCCTCCGCGATCTCTTTCACGGAGAGCTGTTCATAGTAGTACATGGTGACGCATGCCCGCTGATCTTCCGGAAGAGAGTCAAGGATCTCACCCATAAGGCGCGCCGTTTCCTGACGGTCGATCACCATATCCGGGCTGTTTTCCGGACGGTCATCCGCAAAGTCGACCGTTTCCTCGGAATCGTCCGAAACCATTTCCGAGAACATCACCGGTTTTGCGCGGCGCAGATAGTCCACCGCTCTGTTGTGAGCGATCCTCTTCACCCAGGGACCGAATTTGTCCGCCTCTTTCAGCGTCGCAAGATGCCGGAACGCGCTGAGATAGCTGTCCTGGACAATATCCAGCGCGGTGTCGTCATCTTTGATAAGAAACTTCACCGTGTGATACACACTGCTGTAAGTGCGGTTGTAAAGCTCCGTGATCGCGTGATTATCACCCGCCGCAGCTGCGGCGACAAGCTGCTGGTCAAAGCTCTGCGCCTGTCCGCAGAAAGTACAGAACTTCGAGCCGTCCGGGATATTGGATTGGCAGTGATAGCATTTCATTTTTATTTCTCCCTGAAACGCGGGGCTGAAACGGAGATTATCCGTTCCTCTTTTCACTGTATCGTCTGGTAAGATAAAGCGGAATGACCGCCAGTAGAATGGCAATCAGGCCGTAGGCAAAGATGCTGCCGTTCGGTATGTACTGCGTCTGCCCGCTGACCGCATCGATAAAAGTCTCCCCGCTTCTCTTTACGGCAAACTGCCCGAGAAGGGAGCCGCCGATCATCGGGATCAGCACGAAAAACAGGATCCAGATCCCTTCAAACTGGCCGCGGCTGTCCTCGGGATACAGCTGCTTCGCCCAGATCTTCACCGACTGCAGGAATGAAATATAGCCGATCCCGACAAGGAGGATCCCTCCGAAAATAACGGGATGGAACAGTTTTGATGTATCAAGCCCGACAGGGCTCACCCTGGTCATGACGGCGAGACCGACTGCGTTGAGAATACATCCGAATACCGCGACCTCCCGCTGTTTTCCTCTGTTGATCAGGCCGGAGACCGGTATTGACGTCAGCATCGCCAGCACCAGGGGAACAGCTTCGATGATACCCATCTGATCCGCAGTAAAGCCGAGATAATAGATAATATAGTTGCCGAGGTAGGCAAAGTAAGCATTAAATCCGATGAAGAAAACAGAGACGGCGATATTGACAAACAGAAGTTCTTTCAGCTGCATGAATTTCCCGAAATTGAAAACACTGAAAAACTGCTGCCGGAACGATCCCCTCTTTGAAGGCGCGACGTCATCCGCCTCGCTCATCATAAAGAAGGACATTACACCGAAAGCGATCACGAGGATTCCCATCACAAGGAACAGCCTCATATAATGATCGCCGCTGCCTACCAGCATTCCGCCGACGACGGTGCCCAGGATCGTCCCCAGCACGGGCTGCGTGGCGAGGGCTGCTCCCATCTGGCCGCGGTTCTTTTCCGTCATAATATCGTTGATCCAGGTATTGAAGGCGGCGTCATTTCCCATAGAGCCGAAGAAACTCATCACCGTGTCCGCCAGTACGACCATTGTCCCGGCAAGCACATAGAACGACGGACTGATAAACTGTGTCAGCCCGAAAGCAATTGTAAAAATACCCCAGAGAATATATCCGGCGGCAATAAAATGACGTCTTTTCCCGAGGCGGTCTGACCAGGTCCCGAAGAAGAACGTGGAAAATGTCGTCGCGGCCGCAGACGCGATCAGCATCCCGGTAATGATTGCGGGATCCTTCCCGATCTTGGCGTAGACAAATGTATTGAACCACTGGTTCTCCATGTTCCAGCAGATCTGTCCTGCAAGTCCCAAAGACCACACCAGGAACCAGAGCTTTGCACCGCTTGTTTTTTTGCCGTTCATGATGACTTTCCCTCTTGATTTCCGAAGTCAGCCGGTACAGACAACCATTTTTGCATTCTGCAGGGAATTACAGATATGTCTTCCTGTATTCTTCCCGCACCGGTTCCGGAACCAGACTGCCGCCGGTTGCCCACACAATATGTGCCGCCTCTTTCATTTTATCAGATAGACCGTTTTTTTCAATATAACGGAGCGTCTCCGGGCTTGTGCAAAGGCGTGCCGCTCCCATAAACGCGGCGCAGGCACTTGGCTCCAGGAAAATATCCTCCGCTTCCAGAAGATCCCTCAGAAATTCGTACAGCTTCGCATCACTGACAGTAAATTCCCCGCTGAGAACAGGCTTCATCATACTGCCGACAGTCAGCTTCTTCCGCGGCAGGCGCTCTGTCCGGATTGATCCATACAGTTTCTTCTCCCCGGCTGAGCTTCTTAAGGACCGGAACAGATTCAAACAATTCTTCCCTGTTCAAAGTTTCATCCCCCTCGAACCTGTTATGCATAAACGAAACAATCTCATTATCTCATCAAAACAACACGAAAAAAAGAGCTCTCTTCCATTTCCAAATGAAAGAGAGCCGACATTTTCAAGATTATCATAAAGCGGGAAAAGGACACTATCCCACCGGAAAGATCCGTCCGTTTTAAAGATCGGACGCCATCCTACCTGCTCTTCTCCGTCGAGATTCCCGTGATCTTCCAGGCTCCGTCGACTTCCTCCAAAGTGAGGTACAGCATTCCGTGTACATCTTCCAGGTTGTCCGCGATCTCATGGAGTGTGCCGAGGACGGTGGGCATGATGTCATTATCCATCTTCTCGTAAACCGGATCTTCTCCTTCCTCAAGATAGAGATCCATCAGTTCCTCCTGATGTTCCTCCATATAAGTGCCTGAAAAAGCCTCCACATCCTCGAACAGCCTGCCGCCGCCCTGGATCGCCGCCGGGTCAAATCCGTAGGTCAGATCGGCCTCGACAGTACCGACGCCCTTCTTCACTTTGACCTTCCGAATGGAATAATCTTTGACAAATGCGTCCGACAGCACCTTGCAGACATCCCTCATCTCATTCTGCACTTCCTCACTCAGGATCTCTTTCTCGATGCTCAGGCTCTCATAGAGTTCATTTTCAAATGCATCCGCGCTGAAGACACTGAATTCCCGGCTTCCCGTTGCCTCTTCCGTGGAGAGGCTGCGCATTTTCGCCGTGTCTCCCGCCACTTCCGCGGTCAGAAATTCCTCCGCGGCGGCTTTCACTTCATTCTTTGCCTTTCCTCCGCAGGCGGTGAGAGAAAAAGCGGCGGCGATAACAGTAAATGCGAAGGCGGACCATTTTTTTAGATTCATAGGGTTCTCCCTTTTTTAATAGATTCTCCTGCTCTGAACAGATTCTTCTGCTTAAATAGATTCTCCGGCTGATGGAACGGATTTTTTAAAAGAATGGTTTTTTTACAGCAGTATTTACATTATAATACAACTTTAGAGCAGTTGCACGCATTGGACCGGAAATATAGTCTAATAATCAAACTTTTCATACTTTGCGTTTAAGGGACACATTTCCCGGCTGCCATTAAAGCAAATGAAAGAAGGTATTCTCTTGGATAAACTGATCCTTATGAGCGGAAGACCCGAAGATACGGCGGACCGCCTTCCCCGCGAGGTGCGCACATACGACTGTCTCGACAGCCTCGGCATTTCCTATATGCGGACCGACCACGAACACGCCGACAATATGGAAGCCTGCCTCGCGATCGACGAGGTCCTGGGCGTCGTGATCTGCAAAAATCTCTTTTTGTGCAACCGGCAGCAGACGAATTTCTACCTGCTCATGATGCCCGGAGACAAAGTCTTCAAGACAAAGGAGCTTTCTAAACAGATCGGCTCTGCCCGCCTCTCCTTTGCGCCGGCCGAAAAAATGCTGGAATATCTGGATATCGAGCCGGGCGCCGTCAGCGTGATGGGGCTTATGAATGATAAGGAACACGCAGTGCAGCTTCTCATAGACGAAGATCTTCTGAACGACGAGTATGTCGGCTGCCATCCCTGCGTCAACACCGCTTCCCTGAAAATAAAAATGACCGACATCACGGAAAAATTTCTTCCCGCAGTCGGTCACGAACCGATCATGGTGCATCTTGTGGGCGAATGATCCGGCAGCTCTGCCGGTCTGTGCAAAGCCGCGGAAATCTTTCCCGCGGCTTATTTTTATCCTTATTCTTATCTTTATTGTTTTCTTTTCAATGGATTTATCAGCAATGGCACCGTTTTTTATACGATCCGGTGTGCCCCGTCGCCGGCCGTCACCACATAGAAGGACGCCGCATATCCGATCGTCTCCAGATATATTTTTCCGAGCGTCTCTATAAAAGCCTCTACCGCGCTGTCTTCCACGATGTTGACAGTGCAGCCGCCGAAACCGCCGCCGGTCATGCGGGCGCCGATAACGCCGGGCATTTTCTGTGCGTTCTCCGCCAGAACATCCAGCTCCCGGCAGGACACCTCAAACAGATCGCGCAAAGAAGCATGAGAGGCGTTCATAAGTTCGCCGAATGTCTTAAGATCTCCCCGGCGGAGCGCTTCTCCCCCGCGCTGTGTTCTTTCCTCTTCATAAACGGCGTGTTTTGCTCTTGCGCGGACATTCGGCGCGGTAAGAAGATGTTCCATTGCGTCAAATTCCGCGGGCGTCAGTTTACACAGCGCCATAAGATCCGCCTTCTCCGTTCGGAGCAGTTCCAGCGCCTGATCGCATTCCGCCCGGCGGACATTATACGCCGATTCCGTGAGTTCATGCGGTTTGTTGGTATTGACGATCACCAGTTTCGCGTCTCCCAGATCCAGGGGCACATGCTGGTAGTCCAGTGTCGTGCAGTCAAGAAGGATCGCGTGGTCTTTTTTTCCGTTTGCGGAAGAAAACTGGTCCATGATCCCGCAGTTGAGGCCGACGAACTGATTCTCCGCGAGCTGCCCGAGCTGCGCGTTGATCACCTGATTCACTCCGGAAAACCCGAACATTTCCATGAGGGCAGTTCCCATGCAGACTTCCAAAGACGCGCTGGAAGAGAGTCCCGATTTGCCCGGGATCGTCCCGCTGCAAAGGAAATCAAATCCGCACGGAACCGCGTATCCCTTCTGTCCGAACGCCCATACGACCCCTTTTGTATATCTCGTCCAGTCCTCTCTCGGTTCTTCGTTCATCGTCTCCAGGGATGATTCCACCACGCCGTCTTCCGGGAAATTCAGCGAATAAAAGCGCATTTTCGTGTCATTTCGTTTCCGGTACGCTCCGTAGGTTCCCAGCGTCAGCGCGCATGGAAAAACATGTCCCCCGTTAAAATCGGTGTATTCTCCGATGAGATTTACCCTGCCCGGAGCAAATACGACACCGTCCGCCTCTTCACCGAATGTATCACGGAACGCCTGTTTCATAAGTTCCGCAGCCTCATTTTCACCGGCAGCTTTCCTGATCTTCTCCTCTGTCATGTTATTCTCTCTTTCTGCTGTCTCCGTTCTCCCCCGGAGCTGTTTTCACTGTCTGTCCGGTCCGGCACTCAAATGTTCCGGATCTTTTCTTTCTTCGTACGGCACGCAGCTGTCCCGGATCTCTCCGTCAGATCCCGTCCCTCACCTGTTCCTTATGATTCCGGATATATTTAATAAGATACGGCAGTTCGCAGACCACCATCGCGGTCCAGCCGCACATGCAGGCCCATGCCACCGCCCGCATCCCGAGACCCATGCGGACCAGGAAAATATAGCAGCAGACCACCCTCACGCCGATGTTGATCATACTGCACCAAAGGGTCACCTTGAGATCGCCGATGCCCCGGAAATACCCCTGAATGCCGTTCGTGACACCGGGAAGCGGATACATAAATGCCATTAAGCGCAGATAACGGACGCCCTCCGCGATCACTTCGGGATCCTTTGAAAAGAGCTGCATGAGCGGGTCGGCGAACAGAAGCAGCAGCACACAGGCTGTCACGCCGAAGATCAGTTCGGAAATGATTCCTGCCCGAAAAGTCTTCAGGACCCGGTCATGCTTGCCGGCACCGACATTCTGCGCCATGACAGACGTCATCGCGTGCGCCATGTTCTGTTCCGGAACGATCGCATAGTCATCGAACCGGTTGACAGCCGCAAATGCCGCCGTGGAGACGACGCCGAGGGAATTGACCATCGCCTGGTTGGCGATCTTCCCAGCCTGGACCACGGACTGCTGCATCGCGCTGACAATGCCGTAGGAGACCGTCTTCTTCAGCAGTTTCCTGTCAAATACGAACCACTCTTTTCCGAGACGGAAAACCGGTATTTTCCGGTAAATGTAGATCCAGCACAGCACCGCGCTGAGCGCTTCGCACAGCACTGTACTTATGGCAGCGCCGAGCGATCCCATTTTCAGGATCATGACAAAAAACAGATCTCCGAAAATGTTCAGGACCGCGCTGATCGCAAGGAAGATCATCGGGGACTGGCTGTCACCGATCGCGCGCAGAATGCTGGCAAGATAGTTGTAGGCAAAGCTGAAGACCAGCCCCAGCATGATCACGCGAAGATACCGGACGCATTCCGCGAGGATCTCCGGATCCACCTGCAGGAGTCTCATGACCGGATGGGCGGCCGCAGCAATCGCGAGCCCGACCGTCAGTGAAAAAGCGATGCCTGCCAGCATGCCGGTGCTGACCTGTCTCTTCAGAACATCGAACTTCTTTGCCCCGTAATGAAATCCCACAAGGATCCCCGCCCCGAGGCAGATGCCGTTGGTAAAGAGCAGCACCAGCGTCATCAGCGGATTGCAGCATCCGACGGCAGCAAGGGCATTTTTCCCGACAAAACGGCCTACGATCATGCCGTCGATGGCATTGTAGGTAAGCTGGAGGATATTTCCCATGATGAGAGGGATCGTAAAGGCGATCAGCCCTCTCCACACGGGGCCTTCCGTCATGTCATGGGCACCTGCTGTCATGTGGTATTTCAAGTCTGTTTCCTTCCTTTGCAGAGCATGTTTCTCCTCTCCGATTATTTCACGCAGCCGATTTCTTGTCAATTGCGTTTTGCCTCTCCGGGCGTGCGGAAAACGCTTCTCTTCCCGCGGCGTCCGTCTCCATTTCCCCGGCATATAATTCCTTTATTTTTCCGGATGTTTAGTATTGACAAACATTCTGTGTACTATATAATCAGACACGGAACCTGAGTTTAGTAATAGAAAATTTTTCGTTTAGATACATCAAAACAGTTCCAACATCACAGAAGGGCAGCGTAATCGGATAATAATCATGGAAACAAAACAGGTTAACAGCTACATAGGAAAGAAAATACGTGATCTGAGAAACAGCAATGGTCTCACGCTCCAGGAGCTCGCGGACCGCTCGGAACTCACAAAAGGATTTCTGTCCCAGCTGGAACGGGGCCAGGTCTCTCCGTCGATCGTGACGCTCTTCGATCTCATCGAATGCCTCGGCAGCACGCCCTCCGAATTCTTCCAGGAAGAGGAGGAACAGGTCGTTTTTTCAGAGCAGCAGTTCTTTGAGAAAATAGACGAGGACGGGAACAGCCGGCAGTGGATCGTGCCCACGGCGCAGAAATACCAGATGGAGCCCATGCTGGTGGAGCTCATGCCACGCAGTTCCCTGGAGGAGGACAAACCGCATGCCGGCGAAGAATTCGGCTATGTCTTAAGCGGAAGGATCCAGCTCTCTCTCGACGATAAGAACTATATCGTCCGGGCAGGGGAGAGTTTCTATTACCGGGCAGACAGGACCCATCGGATCAGCAATCCCGGCAGCCGGAAAGCAAAGTATCTTTGGATCAGCACTCCGCCGGAGTTCTGAGAAGCCAGAGGGGGAAATAAAGAAACATGGAAAAACCAGAGAATATTATTGAGCTCAGACATATCACAAAAGTCTTCGATGACGACGGTTTTACCGCTGTCAAAGACTTCAATCTGGAAGTGAAGCGCGGCGAATTCGTGACGTTTCTCGGTCCCTCCGGCTGCGGAAAGACCACAACGCTGCGGATGATTGCGGGATTCGACGTCCCGACGAGCGGCGAGATCCTTCTGAACGGGAAATCCATCACGGGTCTCCCGCCCTACAAGCGGCCGATCAATACCGTTTTCCAGCGGTACGCGCTGTTTCCTCATATGAATATTTATAATAATATCGCTTTCGGCCTCCGCCAGAAAAAGACGCCGGAAGCCGAGATCGCGCGCAAAGTCCGAAAAGTCCTGGATCTCGTGGACCTTGAGGGCTTTGAGAACCGCAGCGTCGCAACGCTCTCCGGCGGCCAGCAGCAGCGCATCGCCATCGCCCGCGCTCTGGTCAACGAGCCGGAGATCCTTCTTCTCGACGAACCGCTCGGCGCTCTCGATCTCAAAATGAGAAAGGAGATGCAGCTTGAGCTTAAGGCCATGCACGACAAACTGGGGATCACCTTTATCTACGTCACACACGACCAGGAGGAAGCCCTCACCATGTCCGACAAGATCGTCGTCATGAACGAGGGAAAAACGCAGCAGATCGGAACGCCCGAGGATATTTACAATGAGCCCGCCACGGCATTTGTCGCGGACTTTATCGGCGAGAGCAATATTTTCAGCGGCGTCATGACCGAAAAATTCCTGGTCCGCTTCGGCGGCGGCGAATTCCGCTGTGTGGATGATTTCCCGCAGGGCACCCACATCACCGCCATCGTCAGGCCGGAAGATGTTGAGATGGTTCCCCCCTACGAAGGAACCATCCGGGGCGTCGTCGACAGTGTGATCTTCAAAGGCATGCACTATGAGATCACCGTCCTCTCCGGTAAAAATGAAATGGTCATCCAGTCGGTGAATTCCGCGAAAGTCGGAGATCTCGTCGGCATGAAAGTGGATCCGGAAAATATCCACGTCATCCGGGCGGAAGATCATACCAATACCTTCTATGCGGATATCAATTCCGCCCATCGCCTCGAGTATAACGGAAATACCCTCGAGACCAGCCTCACCCGCATCATCAAGGGCAGCCGCCGGTTAGAAAACGGCAATATCCTGGATGCCAACGGGGAGATCATCGATCCCTCCCGCATCCGTATTCTGGTCTCTATCCAGCCGGAAGATATCGAGATGACGGACGATCAGGACGCCGGCCTCATCCAGGGCACCATCAGCAACCTGATCTACCTCGGCGATCACTATATGTACGTCATTCACACCGATCTCGAAGATTTCGTCGTGTATGATGAAGATCTGTGGAACATGGACGACCGCGTAGGTCTCATCATGCCGGTGGAGAAGATGTCCTTTGCCCTTCGCAAGAAATAACAGGGGGAGCAGTTATGCATTTTTCAAGAAAAAGTCTGGGAATTCCCTATGCGGTCTTCCTTGTGATCTTTGTGGTGCTGCCGCTTCTCGTGCTGTTTTTCTATGCCTTCACGAACGGTCAGGGCCAGTTCACGATATCCAATTTCACCGGATTCTTTAAAGATCCGAACACGCTCGGCACGCTGTTCTACAGCCTCCTCATCGCTATCGTCACCACAGCGGTCTGCCTCCTTCTGGCCTATCCGACGGCCTACATTCTGGGGACGAGCAGACTGAAGAGCCGTTCCGTCATCGTCATGCTGTTCGTGATGCCGATGTGGATCAACTTCTCTCTCCGCATCACGGCGCTGAAAGAGATCCTGACGATTCTGGAGGGAAATCTCGCCATGTACCCGTTTCTCAACGCGGTCATCGGCATGACCTATGATTTTCTTCCGTTTATGATTCTTCCCATTTATACGACCATCTCCCGTCTCGACGGGGCGCTGCAGGAAGCGGCGATGGATCTCGGCGCGGACCGGCTGCACACTTTTCTCGAGGTGATGCTCCCGCTCTCGCTTCCCGGCATCCTCAGCGGGGTCTCAATGGTATTTCTTCCCGCGATGACAAACTATGTCGTCCTCGATATGCTCTATAACAGCACTTATATCATGGGCAGTCTCATCGGAAGCTATTTCGCCGCCTATGACTGGCACGGCGGTTCCATGATCGCCCTGATCCTGCTGGCATTGATCTGCATTTTCACACTGCTGACCGACAGCGGGGATAATACCGCGAGAGGAGGTGCGCTGCTATGAACCGATCCGGAACGCAAAATGCAAGCCGTGCGTGGCGCGCTGCTTTTCTCGCGCTGACGCTTGCATTTCTGTATCTGCCGATCCTGATCCTGACCGTTTACAGCTTCACGACTTCGACGCAGATCGGAGCGATCAGAGGCTTCTCTCTGCAGAATTACGTCACACTGTTCACCATGCAGGATCTCCGGGACATGATCATCGGGACGATCGTCCTCGCGCTCGGCAGCGCCCTGATCGCGACGCTCCTCGGCACGCTCGGTGCGATCGGCGCATTTTACTCCAAGAAGCGGGTCTCCAGTGCGATCTCCGCCATTAACCAGATCCCGGTCGTCAATGCGGACGTCGTGACCGGATTCTCTCTGTGCATTCTTCTGGTCGTCGTCCTGCACGTCAATAAAGAGAGTTTCCTTCCTCTTCTGGCAGGCCATGTGACGCTCTGCGCTCCTTTTGTTTTCCTCTCCGTCATGCCGAGGATCAAGCAGATGGACCCGAGCATTTACGAAGCCGCGCTCGATCTCGGGGCGACGCCCTTCCGCGCTCTGACAAAAGTCGTCATTCCCCAGATCGTTCCCGGTATTCTCTCCGGATTCGCGCTGGCTGTCACACTGTCCCTGGACGACTATTTTATCGCCACCTATACCAAGCCGGTGACATTTGACACGATCAGCACATACGTCGTCAACGCCACCAAAGGTTCCCAGACCACTGTCAAAACGGCTCTGTGGGCGCTGTCGACCGTGATCTTTGTCCTTGTTCTTCTGATCGTGCTGGGCATGAATCTGAAGGCGATGCGCTCGGAAAAAGCACCGAAGAGAGAGTCTGTATGAATAACCGGAAAATGATGATTGGAAAGAAAATAACAGCGCTCCTGTGCGCCGGGCTCCTGATCGCGGGGATCTTTTCCGGATCCTGCATGTCCGCGCAGGCGGCGGAACAGGATTCCGCGGACGAGATCGTCCTCCGTGTCTGCAACTGGGAAGAATATATCGATGAAGGTGACTGGGATGAGGAAGAAGAGATCGATCTTCCCAGCGGCGGCATCATCGGGGAGCTCCCCGTCACGGAAGATTTCGAGGAATGGTACGAAGAGACCTACGGGCAGAGAGTCCGTGTGGAATATTCCACCTTCGGGACCAACGAAGATCTCTACAACATGCTCACGCTCGGGGACGTGTTCGACCTCGTCTGCCCTTCCGAGTACATGATCATGAAGCTCATGGCGGAACAGCAGCTCGTCCCGCTGTCGGAGTCCTTTTTCGATGAAGAAGATGAAAACAATTATTATATAAAGGGCGTTTCCCCCTACATCCGCGATATTTTCGATACACAGGAGATCAACGGGGAAGCCTGGGGCAAATACGCGGCCGGCTACATGTGGGGCGTGACGGGATTTGTCTATAATCCGGAAGCGGTCAGTGAAGAAGACGCCTCCACCTGGCAGATCCTAAATGACAGCGCTTTCAAGAGGCAGGTCACGATCAAAGACAACGTCCGGGATTCCTATTTCGCGGCGGTGGGCGCTCTCAAGTCAGATCTCCTTCTCAGTGAATCCTTCCGGAGCGATCCCGACTACAAAAAGAACCTTGAGAGGGAAATGAATGATACCTCTCCGGAAATGATCGCGCAGGTTCAGGATTATCTGCAGAGCGTCAAAGACAACGTCTACTCCTTTGAGACGGACGCCGGCAAGGCGGACATGATCACCGGCAAAGTCGTTGCCAATTACCAGTGGTCCGGCGACGGCGTGTATACGCTGGATCAGGCGGATGAAGACGACTACGAGCTCGCATTTGCCGTACCGAAGGAGTGCACCAACATCTATTTTGACGGCTGGGTCATGCTCCGGAGCGGCGTCGAAGGAGACAGCACGAAGCAGCACGCCGCGGAAGCATTTATCAACTTCAACTCCCGCCCTGACATCGCGATCCGCAACATGTACTATATCGGCTATACCTCCGTCCTCTCCGGCGGGGAGGATCCCCGGATCTTCGAATACGCCGAATATAACTACGGGGCTGAAGAGGAAGAAGATCTGACCGAAGAAGAGGATGCCGCCGAAGAGGAAACATCTGAGGAAGAGGATGCCGCTGAAGAGGAAGGCAACGCCGGGGAGACAGATGCATCGGGAGAAGAGATCATCGAATACGACATCTCCTATTTCTTCGGCGGAGAGGACTGTGAGGACGGAACCTATGTGATCGTAGCACCGGCCGAAGCCATGCACCGGCAGCTGTTCGCAGCCTATCCCACGAGGGAAGTGCTGAACCGCTCCAGCGTCATGATCTATTTCACACCGGAGCAGAATGCCGCCATCAACCGGATGTGGGTCAATGTGCGCTGCTACAATATTCGCAGTGTGCCCGTCTGGGCATGGATCCTGATCCTGCTCCTCATTGCGGGCGCTGTCTTCGCGTACACAAAGATCCGGAAAAGATTCTACGGGGTCGGATAAATAACACAGCCTCTGTCAGGCTCTCCTGGACCGGATTTCCTGACTAAAATGCCGGAAGAACAGATTTAAAAAAGGAAAAGTACCGCATGGATTATATACTTCGAAAATGGGAATTCTCCGACGGACCGTCCCTGTCCGTCTCCGCAAATGACGTACGGGTCGCGCGGTACCTCCGGGATTTTTTCCCGTTCCCTTATACGGAGGAAGACGCCCTGGGGTTCATCACCTACTGCAGAAATACTGCCGATGAGCTCGAATACAACCGGGCCATCATCATTGACGGAAAGGCGGCAGGCAGCATTTCTCTGCGCTTCGGAAATGATGTCTCCCGCAAAAACGCGGAGATCGGCTACTGGCTCGGCGTTCCTTACTGGGGAAACGGCATTGTGACGGACGCCGTCTCACAGCTTGTCAGGATCGGATTTGAGACGTTTGACATGCACCGGATCTTTGCGGAAGTCTATGCTCCCAATACCGCTTCCGCGCGTGTGCTCGAAAAAAACGGCTTCATCCGGGAAGCCTGTCTCCGGGAAGCCGTCTATAAAAATGGTCAGTATATGGATCTTATGGTCTACAGCCTGCTGCGGCATGGATAAACCGAAGGATCGCTGCTGCGGCAGCGATCCTTCTTTATGTCCCGCACAGCGGTTTCTTTTTTACTGTCTGCCCTCTTTGAACTCTCTCATCATCTCATTTGTGAGACTGAAATCCGTAGGCTGCAGCTGCACTTCGTCGCGGCGGAACCATTTTCCTTCTTTCAGTTCGTTATGGTCGAGCCGGATCGTGTCGTCTCCGTCCACCTCACAGTAAAATCCCATGAGAATATCGTCCACGACGCCCCAGGGCTGTGATTTATAATACCGGATGTTCTTTACTTTCAGTCCGACTTCTTCCATCACTTCCCGGCGGACGGTGTCCTCGAGGGCTTCGCCGATCTCCACAAATCCCGCTACAAGGGCGTACACAGCGAGAGGACGGTCCGCGTATTTCGTCATGAGGATCCGGTCTCCGCTCGTGACCGCGACGATCACCGCCGGCAGGATCCTGGGATAGATCGTTCTGCCGCAGTTCGTGCACCGGACGGCCCTCTCCTTGGAGCTGTGCCTCGTCGTGCCGCCGCAGGTGCCGCAGTAGTGGTTATCCCGGTACCAGCGGTAGATCTGATGACCGGTAAACTCCGCGAAAAGATTTTCCCTCGGCGAGATGTCCATGCGGCGTAGGGACCTGGAATCCCGGAAAGAATAGCCTTCCGGCATTTTCTGGGCGACGGTCCCGTTTTTTGTGTGAATGAACAGAACATCCTTCTCCTCTGCCGATTCGATCTCGGTATTGACTTTGATCACGCTGGAACGGCGGCTGTCCTTTTCTCCGAGAGGAATGCTCTCCTCCCTGCCGGCGCTCTCCCCTTCCGCATGATCCACAGCGAAAGCATCCTCTGCAAGCATATAATAATCCCTGTCATCGACCGAGAACAGAAACTGCAGCGTCTCTTTCACATCCTCCGCCATGTCAAATTCTCCGACAGTCGGAAAATCCGCCCTGTTCTCTTCATCCGAAAACAGCACTTCATGCCGGCGGAACGCCATCACACAGCTTCCGCCGTCCGGTTTTTTGAGCGGATCATACCGGTTGATCAGTTTGTGGGGATAGATGTCCTGTATCATTCTTACTTCCTTTCCTTATGCTGGGGCACTAACAAAATTATCTCTTTCCTTTGTCATACGGCTCGCCTGCCGCTTTCGGCGGATGATTCCGCTTCGAGAAGAACATCAGCAGGATCAGCGTCAGGATATACGGGATCATCATGAAGAGATCCGTATACAGAGAAGACAGTCCCGCAAAGAGGCAAAGCTGGTTGCCGCCGGCCCTTGCGAGGCCGAAGAAAATGCAGACGAGGAAAGTCGGAATAATATTCCAGTTGCCGAAGATCATCGCCGCAATGGCAAGGTACCCGTAGCCGAGGTAAATGCTCGGCGAGAACATGGACAGGATCGAGTAGGCGAAGCACATGCCGCCGATTCCGGAGAGACCGCCGGAGATCAGCACCGCGATAAAGCGCGTCCTCGCGACGTTTCCGCCTGCCGCGTCCACCGCCTGGGGATTTTCACCGCAGGCTCTGAGGCGCATGCCGTATTTTGATTTGTACATGAGATACCACATGAAGACGCCGATGACCAGAATGATGATCTCAAACGGATAAATGTTCGTGAAGATCGCCCCGAGCAGCGGGATCTTACTGATCCCGGGCACCGAGAAGCGGCTGGAAACGCCCAGCATGAATTTGTTGGAGGCGTTGCCGTAAAGAATACCGCTGATCTGGGACGTCAGGAATGTGGTGAGCGCCACCGCCAGAATGTTGATGACGACGCCGCTGATGGTCTGGTCCGCCCTGAATTTAATGCACAGAAGCGCATGAAGCGAGGCATAGACAGCACCGCCGAAAAACGCCGTCAGGATCGCCAGATAAAGGATCACCTGCGGATTCATGTTTGTGTTGAGATCGAGGAGCGTCGCCAGCACCGCGCCGCAGAACGCACCGAAGCCCTGGAAGCCCTCGACCGCGAGGTTCGTGATACCGCTCTTTTCGGAATAGATCGCGCCGACGGCCATGATGAAGAGCGGAATGCCGAATGCAAGACCGTCGATGATCATCTTATTAATATAACTCATTCGTCCGCGCCTCCTTTCGCCGCTTCCCGCGCTTTTTCCTGATTAGCCTTCCATCCGGCGAGCTTCTCAAGATAGCTCTTCGATACATAGCGGAAATATCCTCCGCACGCGGAGAACAGAAGCAGAATGCCCGTGATAACGGAAGCAATTTCTTTCGCGACGCCGAGAACGGAACTCATGTAGTTGCTGCCGTTCTGGAACAGCGTGATCAGCATGGAGCTCAGGATCGCGCCGAGCGGGTTGGAATTGCCGAGGAGCGCTGTCGCGATCGCGTCGTACCCCATTCCCGCAAGTGTCTTCGGAAGGATCTGATTGGTGTATCCGAGGTAATAGGTGACGCCGGCAAGACCCGCCAGAATTCCGGAGAGCATCATGGCAAATACGATCTGCCGCCCGACATTGATGCCGCTGTAGCGCGCTGCGTTCCGGTTGGAAC
>SVDL01000136.1 GCA_015057835.1 Lachnospiraceae bacterium | reverse complement strand
GACCATAGAAGCGCCCTGATCGGGCTCCGCTTCCTCCCAGGAGGGGATGATCTCGATATCATCGACAAAGAACCGGTGGAAATACTCTTTCCACTTGTTGATCCACTCTTTATCTTCCGTCTCCGAACGGCTGATCCGACCTTCTCCGATATCTATAAAAGCGCGCATTTCCTCCAGTTTTTCCCGCACATTCCAAAGCAGTTCCGCTTCCTTGAGCGGAACGCCGCTTTCTGCCGCGCCGGATGCGCTGTCCGTCGTTCCTGTGCCATCGTCCGGTTCCTCCGGTATTTCCACATAAAAGGAAATGCCGGCGCGGTTATCTCCTTCCGGCATCTCCGGGACGACATCGCCAAACATATTTCCGGAATCCTCCGGGGCGACCGGGAGATAATCCTCTATCTCGATCCCTTCAATGCCGAGACCGGAGAGCATTGCCGTGACAGCCTCTTCCGCCTCCGAGACCGTATGGATCGTGTACTTTCTCCACTTCATGCCGATTCCTTCCTGACATACATACGCCCGCGCGGAAACCGCGCGGGTTGCTCCTGATGTTCTCTGTATCAGAACAGTTTCTTCTTCTTTGACGCCTCGTCGTAAGCCTGCAGCGCCTTCTTAGCCTCTCTGGAGAGCTTGGTGGGCACTTCAACGACCAGTGTGACATAATGATCGCCCCGGACGCCTTTGCTCCTCACGGAAGGAACGCCTTTGCCTCTTAAACGGATCCTGGTATCCGTCTGGGTACCGGCTTTGACTTCATATTCAACATTGCCGTCCACTGTGGGGATCCGGATCGTACCGCCGAGCGCTGCTGTCGGGAAGGAGATCTTCTGTTCCGAGAAGATATTGAGGTCCTCTCTCTCGAAGATCTCATGCCGGGCGACACGGACTTCCACAAGGAGATCTCCTCTCGGTCCGCCGTTTCTTCCGGGTTCCCCTTTGTCGCGGATCCGGACGCTCATTCCGTTGTCAATGCCGGCCGGGATCGAGACCTTGATCTTCGTTCTCTTGGTAATATATCCCGTTCCGTGACAGTCTTTGCATTTCTCACGGATGATCTGGCCGCTGCCGTGGCAGTCCGGGCAGACCTGTTCCGTCTGCATGGTGCCGAACATAGTCTGCTGTCTCATGTAGATCCTGCCGGTCCCGCTGCACTTCTTGCAGGTCTCCGGAGAAGTCCCGGGTTTGCATCCGCTGCCGTGGCAGGTGGCGCATTCTTCCTTGAGATTGAGCTCCAGCTCTTTTTCGCATCCTTTGATGGATTCATCAAAAGAGATGGAGACTGTCGTCCTCACATTGGAGCCGCGCATCGGACCGTTTGTGTTGGTCCTGCGTCCGCCTCCGAAGAAATCTCCGAATCCGCCTCCGAAGAGATCCCCGAAAATATCTCCCATATTGGAGAAATCGAATCCGCCGAAACCGGCTCCGCCCGCACCCTGTTCAAATGCGGCATGTCCGAACTGGTCATACTGGCGTCTCTTCTCGGGATCCGAGAGAACACCGTATGCCTCCGACGCTTCCTTGAATTTCTCTGCGGCTGCCTCATCACCCGGATTCATGTCCGGGTGATATTTCTTTGCCAGCTGACGGTATGCTTTTTTCAGTGCCGCGTCGTCGGCATTTCTGTCAACGCCCAGTACCTCATAATAGTCTCTTTTTTCAGCCATATTGCCTTTACAGCTTTCGCTGATCATCCTTTCCGCGCAAGCGCGTTTTCACATCATTGCAGGCGCACAGGGAAACTCCCCGCGCGCCCGTTTTCTCATCTAAGATTACTGCGGTTTATTATACCTCTTTGAAGTCTGCGTCCACGACATCGTCGTCATTGCCGCCGTTGCCGCCAAAGCCGCCGCCATTTCCATTGAAGCCGCCGTTGAATCCGCCGCCGTTGCCGCCGAACTGGGACGGGTCGACCTGCGGGCCGCCCTGAGCCTGCTGCGCCTGCTCATACATCTTTGCGAAAAGTTTCTGCGCGCTGTTCAGGAGTTTCTCCTTGCCGGCCTTGATCTCATCCAGCTGGCTGTCTGTCGGCACGCCGTCGCCGATGCTGCTGACGGTCTGCTTCAGTGCCGCGAGGTCCGCTTCGACCGCTGCCTTGTCATTGGGATCCAGCTTGTCGCCGGTCTCTTTGATCGCGTTCTCGGTCTGGAAGATCAGAGAATCCGCATCGTTCTTAGCGTCAATGCCTTCTTTGCGCTTCTTATCTTCCGCCTCGTACTGCTGTGCTTCTTTTACAGCTTTGTCGATATCGGCATCCGACATGTTCGAGCTTGCAGTGATGGTGATGTGCTGCTCTTTGCCGGTGCCCAGATCTTTCGCGGAGACATTGACGATGCCGTTCGCGTCGATATCAAAGGTAACTTCGATCTGCGGTACGCCGCGCATTGCGGGCGGGATTCCGTCCAGACGGAACTGTCCGAGGGACTTGTTGTCTCTTGCGAACTGACGCTCGCCCTGCAGGACATGAATATCAACCGCCGTCTGATTGTCCGCCGCTGTGGAGAACACCTGGCTCTTCTTGGTCGGGATCGTTGTATTTCTCTCGATCAGTTTTGTCGCTACGCCGCCGAGGGTCTCAATGGACAGGGAAAGCGGAGTGACATCGAGAAGAAGAATGTCACCGGCGCCGGCATCGCCTGCGAGTTTGCCGCCCTGGATGGACGCGCCGAGCGCGACGCATTCGTCCGGATTGAGGTTCTTGCTCGGTTCCTGGCCTGCCAGCTGTTTGACGCGTTCCTGAACGGCCGGAATACGGGTCGATCCGCCGACCAGAAGGACTTTTCCGAGATCAGCCGGGGTAAGTCCAGCATCCTGCAGCGCTTTGCGGACCGGTTCCACGGTCTTCTCGACAAGATGATGGGTCAGCTCATCGAATTTCGCGCGGGTGAGATCCATATCAAAGTGTTTCGGGCCTTCGCTGGTCGCTGTGATGAACGGAAGGTTGATATTGGTCGTCGTCGCGGTGGAAAGCTCCTTCTTGGCCTTCTCAGCGGCTTCTTTGAGACGCTGCATCGCCATCTTGTCGCCTGAGAGGTCCACGCCTTCCTTATTGCGGAATTCACTGACCATGTAGTTTGTCAGGACATTGTCGAAGTCATCACCGCCGAGGTGGGAATCACCGTTGACAGCCAGAACTTCCAGAACGCCGTCGCCGATCTCGATGATGGAGACATCGAAGGTGCCGCCGCCGAGGTCGTATACCATGATCTTCTGGTCTTTTTCGTTATCAAGTCCGTAGGCAAGAGCTGCCGCCGTCGGTTCGTTGATAATACGCTTGACTTCAAGTCCGGCGATCTTGCCGGCGTCTTTTGTCGCCTGGCGCTGTGCGTCATTGAAATAAGCCGGGACCGTGATGACTGCCTCGGTAACTTTCTCACCGAGATAGTTTTCCGCGTCCGCTTTCAGTTTCTGAAGGATCATCGCGGAGATCTCCTGCGGCGTGTATTCCTTGCCGTCGATGGAGCGCTTTTTGCTGGTTCCCATATCTCTCTTAATGGAAGAGATCGTTTTTTCGACGTTTGTGACGGCCTGTCTCTTCGCCGGTTCACCGATCAGTCTCTCGCCGTTTTTTGTAAATGCCACTACAGACGGTGTCGTGCGGGCGCCCTCCGCGTTCGGGATGACGACCGGCTGTCCGCCTTCCATAACTGCCACGCAGCTGTTTGTTGTACCAAGATCGATACCAATGATTTTGCTCATAATAGATTCCTCCTTCTATCAAAAAAATGAATTATTTTTATATTGATCTGTCAGTTCGCCACTTTGACCATACTGTGCCGGAGCACTCTGTCTTTGTAGGAATACCCTTTCTGGAATTCCTCGGCGACGACATTTTCTCCCAGTTCTTCATCGTCCACATGCATGACCGCATTGTGCAGCTCGGGATCAAATTCCTTTCCGACCGCCTCGATCGGCGTCACGCTGCTCTCCTGCAGTACTGCCGTGAGCTGTTTGTATATTTTCTCAAGGCCGGAAACGTACGGGTCATCTTTCGCTTCCCCGGGGACCTGCGCGAGACCTCTCTCAAAGTTATCGACGACGGGCAGGAGCTTCTGCAGAATGAACATCGCGCCGTCATCGAACCGCACTGCCTTTTCCTTGTCGGTGCGCTTGCGGAAATTCTCGAATTCCGCCCTCGCCCGGAGCAGCTGGTCTTTCAGTTCGGCGATCTCCTGCTCTTTTTTCTGCAGTTCTTTTCCGGAGCGGAACATGCCGCGTTTTTCTTTCTTTTTAGCGGGCTCTTCCGCGGCTTTTTCACCGTCTTCCGCCTTTTTTTCAGCGGCTTCTGTCTCTTCTTCGGCGTTTTCCCCCGCGGGCTCTTCCGCCTCTTCCTCTACAGGATCCTCCCCAGGATCCGATTCAGAAGCTTCTTCGCGAGCGACATTCTCTTCGCTCTCTTCCTGTCCGCTTTCTCTTTTATCTTCGCTTCCAGCTTCATCTGCGCCTGCAGCTCTTTCAGCTGTTTCTTCTTCTCTTTGTCCATCCTGTTCCCCGTCCGGCATTGCCGTGCTCATGTTTTCCTTATCCATGTGTGGTCAACACTCCTTCTATATGTAATCCGCGGAATCTGATGCATCCTCCGCGGTCAGATCCGGTCCTGCGGTAATTTCCGCCGCTCCCTTCTTGTTTCCGAAAAGTTCCGAAAGCGAAGACCGGAGCGTCTTGAGGTTCTCCATGACCTTCTCGTAGTCCATTCTCTTCGGACCGATAATGCCGATCGTCCCTTCCATTCCGCCGCCGAGATCGTATGTGGCGGTCACGACCGAGCAGTCCTGCATCGATTCGACCGGGGACTCGTTGCCGATATAGACCTGGATCCCGCTATCGTCTTTCTCGTCGTCCGCCGTCTTACGGATGAAATCCGCGAGAACATCTTTTGTCTCCAGCGTGGAGATCAGCCGGCTGGCTTTCG
>SVDL01000135.1 GCA_015057835.1 Lachnospiraceae bacterium | reverse complement strand
GGCCGATGACGCAGACATTTTTGCCCTTCAGCTCGATGCCGTAGTAATCCAGGATCTCCATGCATGCCTGCGGCGTGCAGGGCGGGAATCCGAGTTCTTTGCCCTCATAAACGCCGGCGTTGCTGAGGTCGGTCATGCAGTCGACGTCTTTTTCCGCCGCCAGGGTATTCTCGATCTCGCTCTGATAGGGTTTCAGATGCTTTGGCAGCGGTCTGAACAGCAGCACGCCGTGAACGGAAGTGTCGGCATTCAGCTCTTTGATCTTCGCAATAAGATCTTCTTTTGAGACATCTTCCGGAAGAAGGATGCGCTCCGTGAGAACGCCGATCGTCTCCGCGCGCTTCATCGCTCCTTTTTCATAGGAAATATCCGAAGGATTCTCGCCGCAGCGGACGATTGCAAGCTTCGGTTCGATTCCCTTTGCTTTCAGCGCTTCGCATCTCGCGGTCATCTTCGCGTTCAGCGCTTCCGTGACTTCTTTGCCGAGTAATTGTCTTGCCATGTTATTCCCTTTCTTCCTCCTGGAAATGCGTGAGCGGCACTGCTGATGCATTTCGATCCGATTTTTAAATGCGTGGGCGGCACTGCTGATGCATTTCGGACAGATGCTTCCTTCTATCTTACTTAATCTTAATGTCTGAGACCCGGTCTGTCTATTCTATAAAAACAACCGAATTAGAATCTATTTTTCAGACAATCTGTTCATTTATAATTATCTTGTCAGAAACTGGCTTTTAAAACCCGGCATTTTCCTGACAAGTTCACGCGCCGAGGAACTTCGCCCTGACAGCCCCGTACACTTCGTCGGCCATCGCGCCGTACTCGCGGATCATTGCTTCGCACTTCTCATTGAGCGCTTCGGCGTATTCGCGGTCTTTCAGGGATTTCGTGTTAATGTAGACATTGAGGGACGCCGCCTCGAGAGCCGCTTTCAGGATAACCGCGCCGCATCCCGCGTCAGAGACCGCCAGTTTGGAGCCTTTTTCGGCAAATACCTTCGCAGCCGCAATGCCCTCGCAGCAGAGCTCCATGATCTTCACCGGAACTGCGCATGCCGTCTTGGTCGCATTTTCAAGGATCTCATCCCGGTTCGGATCATCCTTCGGAATGCCGTATGCCTTTGCAAGAGGTTCAAACCCCTCCGCGTCCGCAGGCACCTGATCGAGAAGTGCTGTCTGCAGTGCGTCACATTTCGCTTTGAGAGCGACGATCTCCTCTTCGACATCAGCGTATTTCTTTTTGCCGACCGTCAGAGAGCCGACCATGTTGCCGAGAGCCGTGCCGATCGCGCCGACCAGCGCCGCTGCTCCCCCGCCGCCCGGCACCGGTGCATTCGATGCGAGGACTGTTACAAATTCTCTGCAGGTGTTCTGTGTGAAATCCATTGATCATACCTCCAAATTCTTTAGCAAAGGTAATCATGTTAAATTTTTATCAAGACCGTATGTTAAAACTATAACACACTGTTTTGAAAATGCAACTGTTATTTCAGAAAATTATTTCCGAGTGTTCATTTCCAGGCGCTCATCTTCCAACGTTCATCTTCTCGGAAATCGCCGTGATGGTCAGCTCCGCTGCCACGACGCAGTCTTCCGCCGAAAATCCGGTCGCGAAGTTGTCGGAATACAGGATCTGGGCATTCGGCGGGAACTCGTCGTCCCCCTCCCAGATCAGGATCTGCAGTTTATACGGCCCGATGAAGTCAAATTCATACGCGGCGTCTCCATGATTCACTGCCGCGCCACCGACGGCTTCAGACCCCCGGCGGAATCCCGCCGCATTGGTGCCGAATTTATAAGCGGATCTTGTCAGACACCGCCCCGTAAAGGGTTTAATGTAGACCTCTCCCCAGGGCATCTCGCGGAACGTCATATAGCTTCCCGAAGAAAGTACGCTCTTTCCTTCCATGATATAGCGGAGCAGCATGATCTGTCCCTGGATCCGTTTTACCGCCAGTGCTTCCGGGTCTTCCGAAGTCACGGTGCCCTCCGGCCAGCGGACCTCATAATCCGTGTACAGCATGCGGATCTTAAAGGTTCCGTTTTTTCCCGCTTCTGTCTCCTGATAAATGATGCCGAGCTCTTCCGCTCTTTTTACGGGGTCGATCGCCGGAAACCGCTCCAGATAGAACTGCAGCGGGATCTCCTCCTTGTTGTTTTTTATTTCTGCCGGGCGATTCGCCTCCATGCACAAATTCCTCCTGTAATGATTTGCCTTATTTCTCCTGCCGGGTCAGCTCTTCTCTGCCTGACAGAAGCAGATATTCATCTCCTCTTTAAGGGATCCCTGTTTCCGTCCCGGATCACATTTCCTGTACGCTGGACGGGAACAGATAGGCGTCCGTGTGAGGGATAAAGCACGCCGCCACGAAATAGTCCATATATCCGGGATATGTTGACAGTTCCAGATAAGTCATGTTGGAAGCGATCTCACAAACTTTGTCATAAGCCGCATCCGAGATTACCATGGCGTACGCGCCGGCGAGGGACGAGTTGCCGATATATTCGAATTTCTCGCGTTCCACGTCAGGAAGCATTCCTATGCGGATCGCATTTTCGATATTGATGCCGCTGCCGATACCGCCCGCGACATAAATGTGGTCGATCACCTCCGGCGTCATGTCAAGGGTCTGCAGCATCGTGTGGATCGCCGAGTAGATCGCGCCTTTCGCCCGGATGAAGGACTCGATATCGACTTCCGTGATGGAGATCTCGCGGCCTGTCAGACTCTCTTCCTTCTTTGCGATCACATATCTTCCGAGTCCGTGTTCATCCCGTTTGACCCGTTCCCCCTGGCGGACAAATTTGCCCTTGGAGTCAATGATCGCCGTCCTGTACAGCTCCGCGATAATATCGATGAGACCGCTGCCGCACAGACCGACCGGTTTCTGTCCTTTTGTATTTCCGATGATCGAGAGAGTCGGCTCCATCGTATCCTTGTCAATGGTCACTTTCTCGACCGCGCCGTCTGTCGCGCGCATCCCGCAGGAAATGTCGCCGCCCTCGAAAGCCGGGCCCGCTGAGCACGCGCAGCTCATCATGAAATCACTGTTGCCGAATACCAGCTCTCCGTTTGTACCGAGGTCGATGAACAGGGAAAATTCTTCCTTGTTCCAGAGCATACTCGCCATCGTGCCGGCTGTAATATCACCGCCCACATAGGACCCGATATTCGGCGCGAAGAATACTTTCGCGCCCGGATTGATCCAGTGGATCAGCTGACCTGCCGGAATAGGCTCAATGCGGAAGAAGGACGGGATGTACGGCTCCGTGCGGAGCGGATTTGCGTATACTCCGAGAAGAAGGTGGTTCATGGTGGTGTTGCCCGCGATCGTGAGGCGCATGATCTGTCCGAGTTCCACTTTCGCTGCTTTGCGAAGTCTTGCTATCAGCGGTTTCAGCGTTTCCTGATTGATCGCATCCTTCAGTCTGCCGCGGCCGCCCTTTTTATTCTGCTCCACGATTCGGTTGATGACGTCCGCGCCGTAGCGGATCTGCCCGTTGCCGGCCGAAGCCTTCGCGAGAATCTCACCGGTGTCGATATCGCACAGCACACCGGACACGGTCGTGGTACCGATATCGATCGCGATACCGCAGATGCGGGGCGGCGTGCTCCTGCCGAAGACGGAGAAAACATCCGCGACATTATTTTCGTCGACTGTGTAAATGGCAGCGATCGTATAATTATTTTTTCTCATCGCCGCGGAAATACGCTCGAGCGCGTAGATATAAATGCGGGCGTCCGAAACCCCGTACTGGGCTTTCATGGCGTTAACGACACGTTCATTGTCCGGAAGCGTATCGTCGAGAGTCGGCTCATCCATGTGAAGGATCGCGACTTTGTAAGGATGGGTGATGCCGAGACCGGCATTCTGCATATCTGTCTGGATCGCCTCAAAGACTTTGATCTCTTTCTCGTCACTAAGATCCGCCGTCTTGATCCTGCTCTGGTAAGCGGACGCGATATCCGGAACCATGACCGTGACGTCTTCCGTTCCGATATGGGAGCCGCAGGCCAGTCTCCAGCCCTTCTCGTAATCGTCTTCCGTGATGTGGGAGCTTCGGAAACTGTCCACGCTGCCCTCTTCTATGAGGACACGGCATTTGCCGCAGGCACCGTTCCCGGAGCAGGGCGCATCGATCGCGACATTTGCTCCGCGGGCGACCTCCAGGAGGTTGTCGCCGGCATTTGCCGAAATATGTCTGTAATCGCCGTTCTCAAAGTGAAATGTCACTGTAGCCATATGTGCTCTCCTTTATCAGATAATGATAACAAAGTAAGTTGCGCCCCTTTTAAACGACATACCCTTTCAATATATACCCTGGCTGCAAAAGGACATAAACGCCCCTGTATTGTGTTATTATATCACAATGCAGGGAAGGCATGATAGTTTATTTAGTCATCTTTTACAAGAAACGAAGCCATCCGGGATGGTTTCCTCCGGCATCTTCTAAAATCAGATTGTTATAAAAGAATGTCTATGATAATATGAAACAAACACAGAAATTCATGAAACAAACGCAAAGTGAACGTATTCTGTGCTGGAGTCCGGCATTTGCCGAACCCTTTTTCACCAGGAGGAATTAACTATGGCACAGCGTCGTGTCACAATACAGAGCATTGCGGATGCCTGCGGTCTTTCCAGAGCGACCGTCTCCAAAGTGTTCAATAACGGTTCCGTTCCGAACAGTACCCGCGAGCTGGTATTGAAAAAAGCGGATGAAATGGGTTATTTCAACCAGATTTCCTCTGTTCCCCTTTCTTCCGCTGTGCCGCAGAGTATTGCGATCCTGTCCTGCAGCAATCCTATGAATCATCATTTCGGTTCCATGTTCATTAAAGCTTTCACGGATGCTGTCTGCCGGGAGGGATATACCGTACAGATGTATGAATTATCCGACGAAGAGCTGTCAGAGCATCG
>SVDL01000033.1:20407-21859 GCA_015057835.1 Lachnospiraceae bacterium | reverse complement strand
GTCTAAAATGAGCACAAGGACACTTCTTGCTCTCGCTCATTTTCATTTTTTTGTCTCATTCATTAACTATTGTCTCAGTATTAACTACTAAATTCCCGGCAAAATCCATGATTCGCCATCAAAAGCCATCAAAGATTCACGGGCATGAAAAGACCCCGGAAATGGCGTATTTCCAGGGTTTTTTGCATCTCTCTTGGTCTCGATTAACGCTTCGAGAACTGAGGCGCTCTACGAGCCGCTTTAAGACCGTACTTCTTACGTTCCTTCATGCGGGAGTCACGTGTCAGATATCCGGCTTTTTTGAGAACCGGGCGGAATTCCGCATCCGCTTCACAGAGCGCGCGGGCGATGCCGTGACGGATCGCGCCTGCCTGGCCTGTGAATCCGCCGCCTTTGACCGTGATCTTGGCATCGAATTTGTCCGTGCCTTCGATCGCGACGAGCGGCTGCTTAACGATCGTCTTCAGAGTGTCGACCGGGAAATAATCCTCGAACTCTCTGTCGTTGATCGTGATCTTGCCTGTGCCGGGAGTCAGATAAACTCTCGCGACAGATTCTTTTCTTCTTCCGGTACCATAAAATCTTTCAGCCATGTGTTTATCCTCCTTCCGTTAAAATTTGAGCTCTTCCGGCTTCTGAGCCTGCTGTTCGTGCTCAGCTCCGGCGTATACATGAAGCTTCCCAATGCATTTGCTTCCCAGCGGTCCCTTCGGGAGCATTCCCTTGACGGCGTGCTCAATCACGAATTCCGGCTTTTTGGCGAGCATCTCACGAAGCGTAGTCTCTTTCATTCCGCCTACATAATCGGAGTGGTGATAATAGATCTTCTGGTCGAGTTTCTTACCTGTGACCTTGACCTTCGCTGCGTTGACAACGATCACATAATCCCCGAGATCCTGGAACGGTGCGTATTCCGGCTTGTTTTTGCCGCGAAGCACTTTTGCGATCTCCGAAGACATACGGCCAAGTTCCTGACCCGCGGCATCGACGACGTACCATTTACGTTCGATCTTGTCCGGGTTTGCCATATACGTTTTCATGGTTTATCCTCCAAGTCAATCAGAACTGTTTCTTTTTTTATGTTGTTTGAACGCCTGTATATGGCCATTCCGGGGCTTTGGTATGGGCATACTTCTCGCGTCGCACCGTGATATTATAGTATACCGTTTTTGCGGTGTCAAGAATGAAATTGCTTGATTTTTCGGGACTTTTATAAATGCGGACTATATAAATCAGACAAATGGGACAGCCCGTTCCGCACCGCAGTATCCCGGTCTGCCGCCCGGCAGAAAACAGGACGGTCCCAGACCCGTTCAGCGGTCTGTTTCCGTCCTGTCCGATAATTATTTCAGAAAATGATTATTTGATCACTGCTCCGGTGTGGGCGACATAGAGTTCTTCCACTTCCGGAATGCGGCCGAGGCCTTCGATCTGCGTCTCAACGCTGTCGAA
>SVDL01000033.1:0-20397 GCA_015057835.1 Lachnospiraceae bacterium | reverse complement strand
ACTGGCTGATCCAGGATTCTTCGTCTTCCGGATCCGCCATGTCGTTGTTCGCGTGATCGCCTGCGACGACCATGAGAGGACGAAGGATGACTTTCTTGTAGCCCGCGTCTTTGACTTTGCCGATGACGACGCTGCATTCCGTATCTTCCGGTTCGCCTTCAACAGTGCCGATGAAGACGTTCTTGTAGCCGAGGGTTTCCATCTGTGTCTGCATCTGGTCATAAGTGACGTTTGCAGTGTGGGATGTGCCGTGGCCCATGAATACGAACGCTGTTCCATCCGCTTCCGCTGCTTCCAGACTGTCGTAGCCTGCCGCTTTGACAGCTGCTGCCGTAACAGCCTTGGCGACGGTTTCCTTGTCCGCATTGATCACGGTTGCGTCTTTGCCGACTTCACCGAGGAGCGGCTCCGCGATCTGAACGGATTCGAACTTATCCGCATAAGCATCAACGGCTTCTTTGAGCTCGTCATACTCTGCGCCATGCATAAGGTGCGTCGGCTGAACGACAAGGTTCTTGACGCCGTTCGCGACTGCGCGTTCCAGCGCCTGGGTCATGTTGTCGATCTTCTCTCCGTCACGGGCCTGGACATGGTTGATGATGATCTGCGCCGTGAAAGCACGTCTTACGGACCAGTCCGGATACGCTTTTTCCAGAGCTGCTTCGATGCCGCCGATATCGGTCGCACGGCTCTCGTTGAAAGAAGTACCAAAGCTGACAACAAGGAGTTCGTTTTCGCCAATGTCATCGCCGTTTCTCGGATCATCTTTCGAAGCGTCGCCGGTATCTCTTCCGAAATAATCCGGATCCGCCTCTTCACCTTCGACAAGTTCCTTCTGCGCGTCGGTCAGGGCATCCCAGCCTGCTTTCGCGTCCGCGCACTGCTGATCGGTCTCTTCCGTCCATTCCTGAACGTAGATCGCGTCGATCATGGCTGCGACTGCGTCCGCCGCTGCCTGGTCTTCTTCGCTGACTTCCGTTGCCGGAGCATGAACGATCACTTTGTGATCATACCATTTTTCCTTGGTGCCGATGAGAGCAACATCAAATTCCTCGTCAAGTGCCGGTACCGGTACGTCGAACGCATAGACTGTTTCCGTCGTTCCGTCTTCATAGGTCACTTCTTCCTCTACAGGCTGGAGCAGTTCCGCGCCGTCTTTCTGCGCGTCTTCTGCTGTGCCCGCGAAGAGATTGACAATATTCTTGGAGGCGAGAACCATGTGAATCGTCATTTCACCATCTTTGACAGTGAGCTTGCCCTTACCGTCCAGAGCTTCGTTAATGTGGAACATAGAGCTGTCCGTCTCGACCTCAACTTCGTATTCGCCGTCAGCTACTGTTGCGCTGCCGCCGATCACAGCCGCCGTGTGAGCAACATAGAGAGCTTCCACATCCGGAATGCGGCCGAGGCCTTCGATCTGTGTTTCAACACTCTCGAAGTTGCCGGACGCCATGAACTGGCTGATCCAGGATTCTTCATCTTCCGGATCCGCCATGTCGTTGTTCGCGTGATCGCCTGCGACGACCATCAGAGGACGAAGGATGACTTTCTTGTAGCCCGCGTCTTTGACTTTGCCGATAACGACGCTGCATTCTGTTTCTTCCGGTTCACCTTCAACGGTGCCGATGAAGACGTTCTTGTAGCCGAGGGTATCCATCTGTGTCTGCATCTGATTATAAGTGACGTTTGCAGTGTGAGATGTGCCGTGGCCCATGAATACGAACGCTGTTCCGTCTGCTTCCGCAGCTTCCAGGCTGTCATATTCCGAAGATTCCACCGCTGCCGCCGTTACGGCTTTCGCAACGGTTTCTTTGTCTGCATTGATGACAGAAGCATCAGATCCCACTTCACCGAGGAGCGGTTCCGCGATCTGAACGGATTCAAACTTATCCGCATAAGCATCAACAGCTTCTTTGAGCTCGTCATACTCTGCGCCGTGCATAAGGTGTGTCGGCTGAACGACAAGGTTCTTGACGCCGTTCGCGACTGCGCGGTCAAGAGCCTGGGTCATGTTGTCGATCTTCTCTCCGTCACGGGCCTGGACATGGTTGATGATGATCTGCGCCGTGAAAGCACGTCTTACGGACCAGTCCGGATACGCTTTTTCCAGAGCTGCTTCGATGCCGCCGATATCGGTCGCACGGCTCTCGTTGAAAGAAGTACCAAAGCTGACAACAAGGAGTTCGTTTTCGCCAATGTCATCGCCGTTTCTCGGATCATCTTTCGAAGCGTCGCCGGTATCTCTTCCGAAATAATCCGGATCCGCCTCTTCACCTTCGACAAGTTCCTTCTGCGCGTCGGTCAGGGCATCCCAGCCTGCTTTCGCGTCCGCGCACTGCTGATCGGTCTCTTCCGTCCATTCCTGAACGTAGATCGCGTCGATCATGGCGGCCACTTCGTCAGCGGCTTCCTGATCAGATTTCCCCTCTTCCGCAGGGGCTTCTTCTTCCTGTGTGGATTCCTCCGCGGATTCCGCTGCCGGTTCCGCAGATGATTCTGCTGTTCCGCCGCATCCGGCCAGGGCTGCGATGCTGACCGAAAGTACGCAGAGCAGAGCCACTACTTTCTTTTTCATATGCTTCCTCCTTAATGAAATAAGAAAAATAAAAAAATTTATTCTATTCCACTTTATCGTGGACAGAACCCTCTTCAGCGACGGATCTTCCTGTAAATGAATCCATTCCTCTGTCAGCCGCCCTGATCAATTTTCGGGCAGTCCGGCATCTGTTTCATCGCCGGTCAGAGCACAAAAGAAAATGCCCTGCTTTCGAGAAAGCAGCGCATCGGTCATAAAAGCAGATTATCCTGTAGGTATTGCATGCGCGACCTTGACTTTCTTCGGAAGTTCCATCGCATTTTTCAGCTGGTTTCCTGACTTACGGCTCCATCGTTCTTCCGCGCCTTCTCACGCTTAAACGGCATCTCTTAATCCCGCTCCGCCGCGCAATGGCATTTTGCAAAAGAACTCGCCGATCACAGTGACCGGATCGTCCGGGTTTCTCACCCGGTTCCCAATTACTCTCCGTCCGGCCTCCGGAATCTTCCCGGAAAGAACGGACTTCGACACTGAAAAACAACTATTGGAATCATACTACTACCAGATGCCAAAATCAAGCATTCCTCCTTTTTTCTTGACCGTAAGGCAGATAGAATTTAAAATAAACGGATAAAAAGAAAAAACACTTATTCACCGCCGGCAAAACCGGTTTTCCGGCGGCAAAGGAGTCTTCCATGACGATCGATTCTACCCTTATGCAGGAACTCATGTCTCTTGTCGATGAAAATGCTCTCGCGAAGATCCAGATGATCCTGCTTCTGCTCTCTCTGGTCCTCGCACTCATGCAGTGCTACTTCGGATACCGCTTTCTGAAATTCTGGATCGGCGTCCTCGGGTTTTTCCTCGGAACAGCGGTCGGCTTTGCCGTCTCCCTCCGTTTCTTTGAGGTCCGTACCTGGTACCCGTGGGCGATCGGACTCACCGCCGGCGCACTGCTCTCTCTGCTGGCCTATAAGCTCTATCTCGCCGGCGTATTTGTGTTCAGCGGATTCACAGCCGCATCCGCGGTCTACGCGGTCACGGAGCTTCCGGCTGTCAACAGTTTTCTTGCGAACCTCAAGGGCGAAACACTTCACAATATCATCGTGATCGCTGTATGCCTGATTGCGTTTATAGTGGTCGGCATTCTGTCCGTCAAATACGCGAAACCGTTCATTATTATCGTAACCTCTCTTTCCGGCGCCCTTCTCGCGTCGAGAACACTGGTCCGTCTGATCCCCTCTATGGAGGAGAAGCCGGTCTGGCAGCTGGCTGCCGCTGCCGCTCTCGGAGCAAGCGGTGTGCTTCTTCAGCATCTTATGAACCTTGGCAAGAAATAACACCGGTCATGTTCATGCCGGCATTCTGTCTGTCTTGTACTGTAAGTGTCTTTTGGGACAGTTAAGATAAACGGAAGGATTTATTATGGAAATATCATCACATGAAAAGGTCATCGTGATCGACTTCGGCGGTCAGTACAATCAGCTCGTCGCGAGGAGAGTCCGCGAATGCAATGTCTACTGCGAGATCCACTCCTACCGGACCCCGCTTGCCGAGATCCTTGCGATGCACCCGAAGGGCATCATTCTCACGGGCGGGCCCGACAGCGTCTATGCGGAAAATGCCGCCGCCTGCGATCCGTCGCTCTTTTCTTCCGGCATCCCGGTCTTAGGGCTCTGCTACGGGGCGCAGCTCATGATGCATGTTCTCGGCGGAGAAGTCTGCCGCGCGCCGGAGCGGGAGTACGGCAAAACGGAAGTATATCTGTGCGGGGCGGCAAGCCCTCTCGAAGCAGCTGCCGCGTCAGCGTCCGCCGGCCTTCCCTCGGAAGATAAATCCCTGTTATTTAAGGGAATCTCTTCTCCGACCGTGTGCTGGATGAGCCATAACGATTACATAAAACGCGCAGCAGACGGTTTTTCCATCACGGCTTTTACAGACAATTGTCCCGTAGCCGCCGCGGAAGATGTATCACGGCAGCTCTACGCATTTCAGTTTCATCCGGAAGTCATGCACACCGAACACGGTTTCGAGATGCTGCGCCATTTTGTTATGGATATCTGCGGCTGCAGCGGCGACTGGAAAATGGACGACTTCGCCGAAAAGACCGTCGAAGAGCTCCGGGAAAAGATCGGAGACGGCAAAGTTCTCTGTGCCTTGTCAGGAGGAGTGGATTCCTCCGTGGCCGCTGTTCTTCTGTCTAAAGCGGTCGGTAAGAATCTTACCTGCGTCTTCGTCGACCACGGACTTCTGCGCAAAGACGAGGGAGATCTGGTCGAATCCGTTTTCGGTCCGCAGGGAGCATATGATCTCAATTTTATCCGCATCAACGCCCAGAACCGCTACTATGTAAAGCTCGCGGGCGTCACCGATCCCAACACCAAGCGGATGATCATCGGGGAAGAATTTATCCGTATCTTTGAGGAAGTCGGCAGGGAGATCGGCCATGTAGATTATCTTGTTCAGGGCACAATTTATCCGGACGTCGTGGAGTCCGGTCTCGGCGGCGAATCCGCCGTCATCAAGCCGCACCACAACGTCGGCGCACTGCCGGACGTCATTGATTTCAAAGAGATTCTGGAACCGCTCCGCAGCCTCTTTAAAGATGAAGTCCGCGCGGTAGGGCTTCACCTTGGCATTCCCGAAAAGCTGGTCATGCGCCAGCCGTTCCCGGGTCCTGGTCTCGCCGTGAGAATTATAGGTGATATTACCGCGCAGAAAGTCCGGATCGTGCAGGAGGCCGATGCCATTTTCCGCGAAGAAATGGAAAAAGCGGGCCTTGACCGGACAGCGAGCCAGTATTACGCCGCGCTCACTAATCTGCGTTCCGTCGGCGTCATGGGGGATGAGCGCACCTACGATTACGCGGTAGCGCTCCGCTCTGTCAACACAGTCGATTTCATGACGGCAGACGTCACGGAGATCCCGTACGAAGTGCTTCTGCGCACTTCTTCCCGGATCGTCGGGGAAGTGGACGGGGTCAACCGCGTCTTCTACGATATTACGAGCAAGCCGCCGGCTACGATCGAACTGGAGTGATTCCGTTCCGCGCTCTGAAAATCCGATGTTTCGCACAAAGGTTTCGTTTTTTTTCATAAATTCTGCTTATGGAAAACGTTGCGTATCTTCGTTATGATGACTAAAACATGCTGATTTCCCGGAATCACTTTCCGGGAAATCATTTTCCACTGGTGAACGCTGCAGAAACAGCTGTGAAGGGACAGAGTATGAATCATTCGGAAATCCGGTATCTATCCATCTCCCAGGAAGATATTATCGAAGCGGGTGCGTTTGACCTGAAAGCAGCAAGAGAAGCGCTGATCGAAAGTCTTTTCTTATTCCGGCAGGGAAGAATCCTCTTCCCGGACAAGATCGTTCAGATCTTCAATGAAGAGACCCAGGAGAGGATCAACTGTCTCCCCGCCACGCTTCTCGACGAGAAGATCTGCGGCGTCAAATGGGTCTCCGTTTTTCCGCCCAATCCCCGCCGTTTCGGCGTACAGAACCTCTCTGCCATCATCGTTCTTTCAGAAATTGAAAAAGGATTCCCGATCGCGGTCATGGACGGGACTCTCTGCTCTAACATGAGAGTTGCCGCTATGGGATCTGCGGCCGCAGACCGTCTTGCAAAAGCGGATTCCGAAGTGATCGGTTTTATCGGTGCAGGCGAGCAGGCAAAAATGACGCTCCTCGGCATGAAATCCGTTCGTCCCGGCCTGAAGGTCTGCCGCGTCGGCGCCAGGGAATCGTTTGAAGAGCAGGATTTTATCCGCGACATGTCGGCTGTGCTTCCGGACATGGAATTTGTCGCCTGTGATACGAACCTTGAAAAGGCTGTTACCGGAGCCGACATCATCGTCACCGCCACCAGCGCCCAGGCTCCTCTTCTCAAAGCGGCCTGGATCAAAGAAGGCGCTTTCTACAATCACATCGGCGGATGGGAAGATGAATACGCCGTTGTTCAGAAAGCGGACAAAATCGTCTGCGACGACTGGAACACGGTAAAACACCGCACACAGACACTCAGCCGCTGCTATAAAGACGGTGTCCTGAAAGATGAAGGGGTATACGGCAATCTGATCGATCTCCTGGACGGTTCAAAGCCCGGCAGGGAAAATGATACCGAATTTATCTATTTCAACGCCGTCGGCCTGTCCTATACCGATGTCTCCATTGCGTATAACGTATATCAAAAGGTATTGGAGGCAGGTCTTGGAACCTGGTCTTATCTGCAGGAAAGTATGATCTTCGAAAAAGATCTGGCAGGAAAGATCCGGCTGTAAATGCCGCTATCCGATCTGCCTGCCAAAGATGTCCCGTCTTATAACGTGTGCAAAGAGTGTGAACCCACAGTTGGATTCACACTCTTCTTTAGTCTTTAAAAAGGATTCTCTTTTATGAGAAAGGCCTCTTTCTCTTTACCGCTGCGGCTTTCTTCTCTCCTTCACGGTCTCCAGCCGGATCGTATTTGTCGAGCTTCCGATGAGACCGCCTGTCAGGATGACATTGTCTCCCTCCTGAAGATCCAGAAGATCTGTCGTCTCTCTGAGTGCGTTATAGAATACGACGTCGGTGGACGGAAACTCCTCGCTCAGCATCGGGATCACGCCCCAGGAGAGGGCCAGTTTTCGATATGCGCTCTCGGAAGTCGTGATGCCGATGATCGGAGCCGGGCACCGGAAGCGGCTGATCATTCTCGCCGTGATACCGGTGATCGACGAAACGGCTATCGCCTTCGCATTCAGATCTACCGCCATCTGGCAGGCCGCGTGAGAGATCGCGTCCAGATTCGTCCTTGTCTTAAAATGGATCCGCTCAAACTGTTTCGCGTAATCAATATGCTTTTCCGTCTCCTCGGCGATCTGTGCCATCGTTCTCACAGCTTCCACCGGATGTTTCCCGGCCGCCGATTCGCCGGACAGCATGATCGCTGACGCCCCGTCGTAGATCGCGTTGGCGACGTCAGAAGCCTCCGCCCTGGTCGGCCGGATATTTTCGATCATGGATTCCAGCATTTCCGTGGCGATGATCACGCGTTTTCCGAGCATACGGCATTTTTCAACGATCTCCTTCTGCACGGCCGGAACCTCCGAAAACGGCAGCTCCACACCGAGGTCGCCTCTCGCGACCATGATGCCGCTGGCATATTCGCAGATCGCTTCAATATTATCCACGCCGGCGCGGTTCTCGATCTTCGCGATGATCTCCGCCTTTTCTCCGCCGATCGTGTTGAGATATGCTCTCAGATCCCGGACATCCTCTCCGGTCGACACGAAGGAGGCAGCGACGAAGTCCGCCCCGTTTTCGACACCGAAGCGGATATCCTCTTTATCCTGTTCGCTGAGATACTCCCCGGCCAGTACTTTTCCCGGAAAATTCATGCTCTTTTTATCGGAGAGCACGCCGCCGGAAGTCACTTCCGTCACGACGTCCGTCCCGCGGATATCTGTGACTTTGCACACAACAAGTCCGTTGTTGACCAGGATCTCGTCGCCTTCCGACAGTTCTTCCGCCATCTTCTTGTAAGATACGGAAACCCGGTGTCCGTCTCCCGGAACATCGTCCGCTGTAAAGACAAATTCCTGTCCTTCCGCAAGCGTTACGCGGTGATTCTCAAACATGCCGATCCGGTACTCGGGTCCCTTTGTGTCAAGCATGATCGCAACAGGCATGCCAAGCTCCTTCCGGACCGCTTTTACCGCGTCAAATTTCTGTCTGTGTTCCTCATACGTTCCGTGGGAAAAATTCAGTCTCGCGACATTCATGCCGTTCAGACACATTTCCCGAAGAACTGCCGGATCCTGGCTGGACGGCCCTATGGTGCAGATTATTTTTGTTTTGCGCATGCCCGTGCCCTCTCTTTTCTCTGTCATCGAATGCTTTCCTTCTCGTGAATACCCTTGCTGCCGCAGCATCGATCTGTGTTATCCTGTTTCTTTCTGATCCGTTATACCGCGCCGGCGCTGTCCCGGATCACTTCCAGAAACCGTTCGCCGTACTGCGCGGAATTCCTTTTTCCTACGCCCGGCAGTTCCCGAAGCTCCTCCAGCGTCACCGGGAGCTTTTCGCACATGGCCGCCAGCGTCCGGTTGCTGAAGATCACATAAGGCGCGACGGATTTTTCGATCGCCATCTCTTTCCGGAGCACCCGGAGCTTTTCGAACAGCGCCCGGTCCTCTTCATCCATCTCCGCCATCAGTTCATTCGCCGTCGGCGTCTTTTTGGCAGGCTGTTTTTCTCCCTGCCCGGGATCCGGAAAATGCATCGGATTCGCGAATGTATTTCCAAAATAAATCCTGCCTGTATCCGAACCGTCGGGTCCGTCTTCTTCATTTCGGAGAATGCCGGCCTGCGCGAGCTCTTCCCGGAAAATGCGGGCTACCGGCTCCCAGCCGCGCTTCTCCCTCATTTCCTCCAGCGACGAAAGAGGATAGCTGATACAGATCTCACTGTATTCCCCCCGGCGCGCGATATGGAGATACTGTTCCGTGCGAAAGCACTCGTCGTCCCCGTCTTCCGCGAAGGGAATGCTGACGACCCCGTCCAGGGAGGACCGGATCTTTTTTGTGAGGACCTGCTCGATCGTGATGCTGGCGTCATCTTTTATGTAGTCCGCAAGATACGCCAGTGCCTGTTCCTGTATACTGTACTGCATTTATGAACTCCTTTCATGGCATAGTGCTCCCTGTACTCTTTCCGATCATCGAATAACAGTGAAAACCACGCACGAAAGAACTTCGCACGCTGCGGCGGAACCGCCGCAGACTCAGTTTACAGCAACTTTTCTTTCCGCGCAATACCCGCCGCGGCTCTCTTTTTAATATTTCTTCCAGTCCTCAAATTCCTTTTCGACGTCATCCCGGACTTCCCGGAAGCCGCGCAGCGCGTCATCTCTGAGCTTTTCAATATCCGATCTCGCGTCCTCCATAAACGTCTCCACAGTCTTCATCATCTGTTTCCGCCGTTCCTGGACAGTCTCTTTGAACCCGAGAGCATTTACCCAGGCGCCCTGAAGGCTGTCCCGCAGTTCGATGGCATTTTCCATCATGCCCTCGCGGATCTCTCTCCTTGTATTGAACGCGTCATAGGAAGTCAGCGTCACTTCCCCGGCCATGCGCAGGAAATACTCCGTAGCGTCTCTCTTCCGGGACGGAAGAATGCCGAGCTTCTTCCTCCCCAGAAGGACAGCGTATCTCTCATGCGCCTCTTTGACGCAGCTCTCCCAGGAAATATAGATCTCCTGCATCGCCTTTTCGCCGGCCTCTTTGGCCTTCTCCGGATGGCGGCAGAGTTCTCCGAGAAGTGCTGCGAGAGCGGATGCCTTCTCCGGGATGATAAAGCCGTTCCGGCCGTCTTCGATCCCTTCCGCGGCACAGGAATCTTTTATGAGTACACTGGCGAGCCCGCAGGCTGCCGCCTCCCGCACCACAAGGCCGTTCGTGTCAAATGTTGACGGAAAGAGGAACAGGTCCGCTCTGGTATTCCAGGCCCGGAGAACATTCCGTTCTCTTACCGAGCCCGCGAAAATGATCTTTCCTTTCCGCATGGTCTCGGAATTCAGATGTTCGATCTCTTCCTCCGCAGTCACTGCTTCGTTTCCGGAAGCTTCTTTTCCGCTCTTTCTGATATCGACGGCAAAATCGCAGTCCAACGCCTGTTTCTGCAAAAGTTCCGCATCGGGGCCGTTTCCGACAAATACCATCCGGAAGTCTCTTCCGGTGTCCGAGAGCATTCTCAGGGCGTCAATGATCATCGGAAGGCCCTTGTAGTTCATGAGCCTCCCGACGAACAGGAACATGGGAACGCCGTCCGGAAGATCAAATCCCTTCACGGCTTTCCGGACATCCTTATCCGGGACTCTTCCTTTCGGAAAATCGACGCCGTTGGTCATGACATGATATTTTCCCTGATACCCTAAAGAGCGGAGATTTTCTCCCGCTCCGCGGCTCACAGCCCAGACCTCGTCGCAGGCGGAGACATTTTCCACAAGGGCTTTAATCGTCTCCTTCTGCAGAAGTTCGCTCTTTACGGCGCGGGCGATGTCAATATCATATTTTGTGTGGTAAGTGTACACGATCGGCGCTTCCGTCACGTACCGCAGGACGCGGGCCATAAAGACGGAAGACGCCGGTGAATGCGCGTGGATGATATCCGGCCGGAAATCGATCAGCTGCTTCGCGGCATTCTGGTCGAAGGGATTGCCGGCGCGGTAGCCGCTGGCCGCTTCGCCTGTCGCGATGCTCTGATAAGCGACAACGGGATAAGGATAAACGGTATAGTCCGTGTCCGGGTAGCGCGGGGTACCGACCAAAACGCGGGTCCCGGGCATTTTCTGGAGGATTCGGGCGTAATTGAGTACAACGTTGGCGACCCCGTCGATGACAGGGGGAAAGGATTCATTAAGCAGGCAGATATTCATAAGCGGTCCTTTCTTTTATTATCCATAACTGTGCATGCCCGGCAGCAGATTATTGACGCCCACATAAGTAAACATCACGCAGATAAAGCCGATCACCGCGAAAATGGCGGCGGATTTCCCTTTCCAGCCTTTGCGGAGCCGCAGATGCAGATACACCGCGTAGACGATCCAGGTTACAAAAGACCAGGTCTCCTTGGGATCCCAGGACCAGTAGCTTCCCCACGCGCGTTCCGCCCAGATCGCGCCGGTCAGAATCGTGAAGGTAAGGAACAGAAGGCCCAGGGCGACGCTTCTGTAACTGATCATATCCAGTTTTTCTTTTCCGGGAACGTGCCGTCCCATAAAGGACTGATCCTGCATCCTGTCCCGGAGAAGGAAAATGATCGAGAGCACGAAGGATACGCCGAACGCCCCGTAGGCAATGATCGCCGTAGAGACATGGAATCCGAGCCAGTTACTCCGGAGGGCGGGCATCAGTTCCTTCACCTCTTTGCTCTGCATCGCCGCATAGCCGATGATCAGGAAGATCACCGGTGCGGAAAAAGCACCGAGCACCTGAAAATGATATCTCCACACAAAGACAAGGCAGACGAGGCACAGTCCCCAGGCGAAGCTGGTTGCAAATTCATACTGATTGGTGAGCGGGAGTCTGCCGGCACCGATGCCGCGGCAGACCAGAGCCGCCGTATGGAGCACGAATCCGGCGATCTGTATCAGAAATGCGGCCTTCGCGATCCCGTCCTTTTTGGCTGCGATGAAAGCAAAATAGGCGATCATCGACGCGAAATAAAGCAGCATCGCAACCGTAAAGAGAACATTTTCGATTCCGAGCATCTGTTGGCTTCCCATAGCTTATTCCTTTCCTCCCGCTGCTTCAAGGAACTGTTCGCGGAAGATCGCCCCGCCTTTCCGGCACGTCCCGCACACTTTCCAGAGGCCGTTTTCCTGTTTCACCGCCCACATCTGCGCGGGCTGCATATAGAATGCCAGAATAAGTCCCAGCATTGTCACGAGACCGCCGACGAGGGCGAGCCATGTAAAATGATCCTTTTTTATCTGAATCAGTGTAAAATTCTGAGGTTCGGAGAAAGTGACCGTGTACTCGTCGATCGTAAGCTCCTCACTCTCAAGAAGCGCATTCATGCCAAGCATGCTGTCCATGTAGTAAACGGAATACAGGTAGGCGGGATTTTTAATCTCCGAGGATGCTGTCCGGGGACCCACCCCTTCCTCAAGGACAAAATCCGGATAAAAGGCGTTGAGATAAATGACAAGATCTTCTTTGTCTTTCACCCGGAGATAGTCGCCGGCGCACACGATCTCTTCCTGCAGCGGCTCTCCGTCTTTGTCGACATGGACCTTTGCTGCCCACCCGGTGGAATTCTGATAAAACCGGAGACCGAACATTGTCGCCGGGTTATTGACGCTGATCTCCGCGTGCTCCGAATTGCCGGTGGCCGCTTCGCGCACCGTGAGCTCCGATGTGTACTGCTCCACGGTGTCGTCTGCGCGGTGACCGATCTCAAAGCGGTCGATGGTCATGATATACCCGGTCTCCCCGATCGCCCGGGACTGTCCCGGCACGCCGTAAGCCGTATAGGTCTGTTTTGTCATCTGCCCGAGGCCGAACCCGAGGATGACCAGCAGGATCCCGAGATGACACACCCATGCCCCCCAGTAGCCGGCATGATTCTTTGCCGCGAAAAGATACCGGTCTTCACTGCCGCGGGTGATTTTTCCGAAATGCAGTTTTTCAAACAGCTTTTCCGGATCCCGGATGTCTTCCGCCTGCACATTGCCGTCTCCGCCGATATGTTTCTCCGCGTCTCCCGCATTTTTCATCCGCCTGAGATTCTGCGGAAATTTCAGGATATTGCAGAGGAGCAGATTCATGCACAGAAAAGCCGTGATGGCAATAAACCACCAGCTGTGAAAAGCGTCATCCAGATGCAGCGCGACGATCACCGCCGCCGTTCTCTCCGAGTAGGTCTGCGCGTACCAGGCATAGGTCTGCCCCTGTGTGACAAAGCTCGCGACGGAGCATACGGCTGCAAGAAGCACCAGAAGAATGATGGCGAACTGCATGGAACTTATGAATTTCCAGATCTTTTTTATCGGACTCATCTTTACTCTGAAAAGAAGGGAGACTTCTCAGTCTCCCTTTCCTGTTAGCTTTGGTTGTTTTTTCTTAAGGGCTGTTCTCTTTTCATCCGAGCTTTGCCATAGCTTCTTTGATCATCGATTCCGAAGTGTCGAGACACTGCCTTGCAAGTTTGGAGTTGTGGGCGCCTTCGCTGTTCTCGACATAGCAGAAATCGAAGTACCACTGCGCCTCTCTGTACATCTGTCTCAGCTCATTGAGTTCTTCCTCGGATCTCGATCCTTCCAGGACCGCTGCCGCAAGAGCATCCTTAAAGTCGGAGAGCTGGTTTCCGACTTCCGTCTCTCTGGCTGTGATCTGATCCTGAAGGCGGTGTACAAATTCGACCATATCCGTTTCGCCGTGGCACTGCGCGCAGCTCGCCAGGAGCGACTCGTTTTCGAGCGGGCTGACCCATTTGTGGCTGTGGTAGACCGTTCCGTTATCCGCCATCTCGACCGCCATGTGGCAGTCGGCGCAGTTGAGGAGCGACGCGTGTTTGCCGCTGAGGAATGTCTCCATCTCCGGATGCTGCGCTTTCAGCATCTTCGCGCCCGTGCTCTCCTGTGTCCAGTCAGCAAAATCGATGGAATTGTAGTACGCAAGGATCGCTTCCGGGCTCATGCTCGCGACATCATGATAGGGCATCGAAGTCTCTTTGGTCTCCGGAGCGAAATAGTACTCGATGTGGCACTGTCCGCAGGAAAGAGTGGCCGGATCGATCCCGCCCATGGCATCGCCGAGAGCCTTGTCGACATAGGAGTGTGTTACAACAAGCTGGCCGCCGTTTCCGGCATCGTTGCCGTGGCAGTTGTAGCAGCTGGTACTTTCTTCCATCTGCGCGTAAACTTCTTCGAAATCCATGGAGTATACGCCGACGCCCTGATCATTGACCAGTTTTGTGAAGTTCGGCGTCTTGCAGGTCAGGCAGTTTGCCGTCGCATGGGGACGGGCCGTCGCGGCGACGTCTTCCAGACAGTACTCATGTCCGCGGGCGCTCTTGTAATCCTTGGCGAAGCCGTAACCCTCGTAGATATTCACCAGATACGGATCTTCTTCCAGATAGTCCACGGTATAGCTGTTATCGGCATTCTCCCACATCGTGGCGGCGATATACGGATAGGCCTCCTGCCAGTCTTTTGCACTGATGGTTCCGTCTTTGCTGGTCGCTTCCGGTGTTTCCATCTGATAATACGTAATATCCGCACGGGAAAGCGCTCCGAGCGAGCCCCGGTTCCGCAAATGGTAATTCACTTCTTTTTTTCCGGCGAATCCGCTGATCCCGATGATCAGAAACCCCGCCAGGACGGCTGTAATTAATCCAATAAGTAATTGTTTAATTTTCATATCCGTTCTCTGCTTAGTATTTTAAATGTTTTATGTGAGCATAAATATATATTTATTTTAACGAAAATGCGTTGTCCCGTCAACCGGAGACCGCTTTCTTTCGCTCCCGCGCACTGATCTTACCGGCGCGGCAGACGGCTGTTACCTGGCAGTTCCGTCATATCCGCCGCTGTCCCCGGAAGTGACCTCCGCAATCAGACGATGCGGGAGGCAAACGTTCATCTCGCCATCCTGCGAGATACGTCCCTGGTGCATGCACAGCCCGTCCGGGCAGTCGGCTTCGGTCACCTGGGCGGATCCGTTCCGGATCGAGAGGTGATTATGTCCGTACTCCGTGTCGATATCCACTTCGCGGTCTTCGGACAGGGCATAAGCACCGTACAGTTCCCCATCAATGGTGACGGTGACGACATCGGGATCTTTCTCCGGCAAAAGGCGCGTTTTGATAAAGAATACTGCAGCCAGTGCCGCTGCGAGTATAAGCGCAGCGGCGATCAGGCGCCGGTCTTTGCGGTTCATTGGAAGCCTTATTCCCCGTCACAGTATTTAACGGCACTGTCGCTGGCAATGCGGCCGAAGACGACGATATCCGCGACAGCGTTTCCGCCGATGCGGTTGCCTCCATGGACGCCGCCGCATACCTCACCCGCGGCGAAGAGGCCGGGGATGGGGTTGCCCGCTGTGTCAATGACCTGGGCTTCGGTGTTGATCTTCACGCCGCCCATCGTGTGATGGATACCGGGCGCGATCTTGATCGCGTAGTAAGGCGCCTTGCTGAGATCCGCGTCCATACCGGTGTCGCGGCCGAAGTCGGGATCTTTTTTATCCGCCACATACTGGTTCCATTTTGCGAGAGTGTCGGCCAGAGTCGCCGGATCGATATCCAGCTGTTCCGCCAGTCCCTCGATTGTATCCGCCTGCACCGTGATACCGGTCGAGACGTATTTTTCGACCGCTTTCAGGCCGTCCCGAAGGTTCTGGTCAAAAATAATGTAAGCATAACTGCCGGGCTGCTCAAGCTCGCCGGCGCTGACCACGTCGCGCGTCAGCAGTTCGTTGATAAAGCGCTTGCCTTCCTGGTTGACCAGGATCGCGCCGTCGCCGCGGACGCTCTCGGTGATGAGCATGCTGGTCGCCTGCTCAACAGTCGGATGCAGCTGGATCTGTTCGATGTCCACGAGATCCGCTCCTACCGCTTCTGCCATCACGATGCCGTCGCCGGTAACGCCGGGCGCGCTGGTGGTGACCGTTCCCAGCAGATCATTGCGGTAATTCACGATCATGCTCTGGTTATTGCCGAAGCCTCCTGTCGCCAGGATCACTGCTTTGGAATGGATCGTATAGTATGCATCCGGTCCTTCCGCCATGACGCCGGTGACTTTTCCGTCCAGTGTCATGAGACTGGTCGCCGTGGTGTTATACATCACATCGATGCCCAGTTCATCGATCTTGTTCAGGAAGCGGGTCACGAGAAATGCGCCGACGCCCGAGCCGTCTTCCGGCGCGTGAATTCGTTTGTTGGTCGCGCCGCCGGAGAAGGAGACCTTGGGAAGCGGGGCTCCGATAGAATCCAGCCAGTCGATCGCTGAAGAAGAATTCTGCGCCATGATGGTGACAAGATCTCTGTCATTCAGATCATGACCGCCCTTCATGGTGTCTTCCACAAACACCTCTACGCTGTCCTCGATGCCCTGTTCCTCCTGGTAATGCGTTTCCGCAGCGTTCATACCGCCGGTCGCCTTGGTCGTATTGCCGCCGGCATAAGGCATTTTTTCGAGAAGGATGACCTTCTTGCCCGCCTGGGTCGCATTAATGGCAGCGGTCATGCCTGCGCCGCCCGCTCCGATAATGACGATGTCACAGTCGAGATCCTCATAGGCCATGATCTTTTCGCCGTCTGCCGCTTCTTCGATGTTAAACCGCGTCAGATCCGCGCCGGCCAGGACCAGTGCGTTATTAAGCGCCCTGATAATGCCGTTGCTGCTAACGGTCGCGCCGGAGATCGCATCCACATTGGGATTCTGGGCTTCCATGATCTTATCTCCCAGCATCTCCACTGCGAAAGAACCGATATTTTCGGTCTCGTGGCTTCCGTCGATCTGAATGTCTTCGATCGCATTTTCAGATACCGTGACCGTCACATTGATGTCGCCGCCGAAGCCCTTGGCGGTACCGGTATAGGTCCCGGGCACGAAGAGATCGTCGCCCGCGGGCTGCGGGATTTCCACCATTTCCTCTCCGCTGGCCTCCATGAAGGCCTTGGACGCGGCGTCTTTAACCGCCTGTGAGGTGACGGACGCGCCGGAGACGCCGTCCACTTCCGCGCTCTGCGCCGTCAGGATCTGTTCCGCAAGCTGCGGAATGGCTTTTCCTCCGACGTCGGGGGTCTCCGAGTCTCCCGTGATCTTTACATCCGTAACGCCTCCGCTCTCGCCGACCGTGACCGCCACTTCGACCGGCCCGCCGAACCCGATGGATTCATAAGTATACGTACCGGGCAGATACTCCCCGGATGCATCCGGCGCGCTCGCACCGGAGCCCGATGATGTTGAGCTGGTGCCCGCCGGTAGCGGGGTGCCGTTTGTTACCGTCGGATTTTTGCCCATGGCGGACAGACCGACTGTTAAGGCAATGATCAGAACCGCCGCTACGAGGCCCTTCAGATACTCCTTTTTCATTTTACCCTCTCCAAAAAAATCGTTTCCGATCGATCAAACTGTCTCTTAATTACGCTACCGGTGGAACAATTACTTTCTGCGGGCATTTTTCCGCGCATTTTCCGCACTGGACGCAGTTGTCATAGTTCACATGGGCAACATTTCCTTCCATGTGGATCGCGTCGTATTCGCACTGTTTTGTGCAGAGCGTGCAGCCGATGCAGCCTGCTTTGCAGACTTTCTTGACAGCCGGGCCCTTATCCTTATTGGAGCACTGCACCGCAACATATTTGTCCGCGGGAACCAGTTCGATCAGTCCCTTCGGGCAGGTCTTGACGCAGAGGCCGCAGGCAACGCATTTATCCCGGTCCACGACAGCAACGCCGTCCACGACGCTGATCGCGCCCGCCGGACACACCTTTACACAGGATCCGAGTCCGAGGCACCCGTAGGAGCACTCCGGAATATTGATTCCCGCGTTGACCGCGCTGCGGCAGTCCTCGATGCCCACGTAATTGCCCTGATTGGAAGTCACTTCACAGGTCCCCTTGCAGCGGACAAAAGCCACTTTCCGGTCCGCCGCTTCCGCAGCCGTTCCCATGATCTCTCCGATCTTTTCCGCAACCGGAGCGCCGCCTACCGGACATCCGTTGACCGGCGCGTCTCCCTTGACGATCGCCGCAGCCATGGCGTCACAGCCCGCGAATCCGCAGGCGCCGCAGTTATTGCCGGGAAGGCATTCCCTGACTGCCGTCTCCCGCTCATCAACTTCCACATAGAATTTTTTGCCGGTAAATACAAGCCCGACACCTACAACGACACCGCATACGACCAGTACGAGTGTCGCGATAACAATCCCTGACATACTCTTCGCCCTCCCTTAAAACGACAGGCCGGAGAAGCCCGTAAATGCAATAGACATGAGAGCCGCGGCGATCAGGACGATCGGTGCCCCGCGCAGAGGTCTCGGCAGGTCTTCTTCGTTGATCCTGCTGCGGATCCCCGCGAGAAGGACGATGGCGATCGTATAACCGACAGCCGTTCCGAAACCGGAGAGAACGCTCTCAATGAAGTTGTAGCCGTCCTGGACATTGGTCAGAGCGACACCGAGAACCGCGCAGTTGGTCGTGATCAGGGGAAGATAGATCCCGAGGGCTTTGTACAGTCCCGGGGAAGTCTTTTTCAGGAACATTTCCACGATCTGGACCAGTGCCGCGATGATCAGAATGAAGACGATCGTCTTCATATAGTCGAGGTTCAGCGGTTTCAGTACATAGTCATACAGAAGGCTCGCCACAGCGGATGCGATCGTGATGACGAAAATGACAGCGCCGCCAAGGCTCGCCGAAGCTTTCATCTGCTTCGACACGCCGAGGAACGAGCAGATGCCGAGGAACTGGTTGAGGACGACGTTGTTGATCAGCGCGCCCGTAATTAAGATCAGTATGAGATTCGTCATTTCGCTGCCTCCTCTCCCGCTTTGTCGCATTTCATAGCGCAGGCTCCGCATTTGCCGTCACAGCCCTCTTCAACGAGCTGTTTCTGTCTGGTCTTAATGTTAAGAGCATTCTGTACCATAATAATAAAGGCAATGACGAGGAATGCTCCCGGAGCTTTTACGAAAATGCCGATCGGTTCCACGCTCTTTGGCAGGACCTGGAATCCGAATGCCGTGCCGTTTCCGAGGAATTCGCGGATGAGACCCGCGAGAGTCAGGGCCAGCGTAAAGCCGACGCCCATGCCGATACCGTCCATGACCGCAAGCCCCGGCGTATTCTTATTCGCGTACGCTTCCGCGCGGCCCAGGATGATGCAGTTGACGACGATCAGCGGAATATAGATGCCCAGCGCCTCATAGACAGAGGGCAGGAACCCTTCGATCAGAAGCTCCGTCACCGTGACCAGAGAGGCGACGACGACGATATAGGAAGGAAGCCGGACTTCGTCCGGGATCACTTTCCGAAGAAGCGAGATCACCAGATTGGAGAGAACAAGGACCGCCGTTGTGGAGAGGCCCATGCCGATGCCGTTCATGGCTCTCGTCGAGACCGCCAGCGTCGGGCACATGCCGAGCATAAGAACAAGGGTCGGGTTCTCTTTGATGATGCCGTTATAAAGGCGTTCTACATATTTATTCATCTCAGTTTCCTCCCTTCATAACGTTCTCGCAGAAGTCGAGGCCTGCATTGACCGCGTTGACGACCGCGCCGGAGGTGATGGACGCACCGGAGACCGAATTGATCTCGTCCTCCGCCGTCGATCCGCCCGCCTTGTTCAGCGTGAAGCGGGAAACCGCTCTGCCGTCGAACTGTTCCTTAAATTCCGGTTCGTCGGCTCTCATGCCCATACCTGCCGTCTCATTGAGTTCCGTGAAGGAGATTCCCGTCGTGGAGCCGTCCGCGGAGATGCCGAGCGACAGAGTGATGTCACCGTCAAATCCGTCGTGGGACGTGACGCTTACCACATAGCCGACGATATTGCCGGCGTCGTCTTTGGCGACTACCGCGTCCTTAATGTTGACTCGTCCGAAATCGGAACCGTAAGTATCTTCTCCGAGTTCCTCAAGCGCTGCAGTGATCGCGTCCGTCGTCTCAAAGGTCTTCGCATCCGGGCAGACAACCACGTAAGATTCTCTTTCCTTTGCCGCCTTCTGTGCTTCGATGGAATCCTTGGTGAGGCCGAAGACGCCGCTCAGCGCGATGCCCGCGATCAGTGTGATCGCGGAAAGAATGATCGCCGGTTTCGGGAATTTCGTCCATACGGGCTTTCTGCCCTCTTCGGATCTCGCCTCGATCGCCGCCTTGCGGTAAGCATACGGCTTCGGAACGATGAATTCATCGATAAGCGGTACAAACAGGTTCGAGATGATGATCGCGTAGCTGAAAGAGTCCGCCGCGCTCCCGAGAACGCGGAACAGGCCGCCGAGAATACCGATCATCGCGCCGTATACGATCTGCCCCGTTCCTGTCACCGGTGAAGTCACATAATCCGTCGCCATGAAGAAAGCGCCCATGATGACGCCGCCGCCGAGAAGATGAGCGGTCAGGAACAGCGGATCAAAGCCCTGTCCTCCGAACAGCGCCATAAACAGGGTAAAGGACAGGATCACGGATACCGGGATCTCCCAGGAAATAATATCGATGACCCAAAGAGCAAGGCCTCCGATGAGAAGCGCGAGAATGCTGTTGCCGATGACACCGTTGGAGGTTCCGAAGAACATCTTCATGATGTCAATGACGTTTCCCGCCTTGAGGTCCGCGAGAGGCGTCGCCGAGGAAATACCGTCGACCTTGAACGT
>SVDL01000032.1 GCA_015057835.1 Lachnospiraceae bacterium | reverse complement strand
GTTCCGTATTCTGAATCTGTCAGATCCGGAGGAGATCCGGGAAGTGCCCCTGACTCAGTACGGAGATTATCCGCGGATCATCGGGACGGACGATCAGGGAATGGTCTGGATCAAGTCGGGAATATATGAAGAAAATATGATCGTCCGGCTGGATCCGTCGGACGGATCCCTGAAGGAATATCCGCTCGGCGAAGGATATATGGATGCGGAGCCGAAAGTCCGCGGAGACAGTGTGTACTATATAATGGATGGCATCATGATGAAGCTGACGGAGAAGGAAGGGATAACCTCTTCCGTTACACTGGAAGATGAGGACACGTTCCGGTATTTCTCTTCTTTCTATATTTCTCCCGATTCGGACAGCGCAGTCGTATCGGAATCTTTTGACACGGATGAAGAGGAGGATCGGAAGACGGCTGTTCTGGTGGATCTTAAGAGCGGCCGGCAGACGGAACTGGATGCGGAATTTGACGATTTTCTGGAGTACGCCGTGTGGAACGGAAAGAAAAACCGCATTGCTGTTACGGATGGGTACAGCATTGCGCTCTGCGCTTCCGACGGGAAGGCGGTCAAAGACATTTCCCTGACGGGGGAAAAGGTCGTTTCCATGTCCTTCTATAAAGACCAGCTGCTTGTTCTTTTCAGCGGAGGATTTCTGAACCGTTACCGCGCTCTGGACGGGACCTCGCTGGGACAGACTTCCGTTTCTTATTATTCTACGGAATCCTTTGACGAAGGCGCGGAGTGGGGCGTATGCGGCGACAGCCTGTACATTTTCCATGCAGTCACGGGCGGCGGCCTGCTGAACTACCTGGACCCCGTTTCCTTTGAAGAATCGGCGTCCGCGATCAATGTCCTCACCTTTGACGCGGAACGTGACCGCATCATCACTTACAGCACCGATATTAACAGCGGGGAGACAGCGCTCGGGTATTTCCCGCACTATTCTGTAGAGGAGCTTCTGCAGAAAGGAAAGGAGGCTCTCGGTGACTTTGCACTGAGCGGGGAGGAGCGCTCACGGTACGGGTTGGAGTGAGCTGGAGTGAGCTGGGGCCAATGGGGCGATGAGGACGATGAGGACGGTTCTCTTTGAACCCTCCTATTCAGATCCTCATGTGAGGTGCTACGTGGCGGCGGGAAAGTCAGACGAAGAGCGGGATACCGAGCGGTTTCGACTGAAAAAGAAGATTCAAAGCGGCGGGAGAGTCAGACGAAGAGCGGGATTCCGAGTGGTTTCGACTGAAAAAGAAGACTCATGGCGGCGGGAAAGTCAGACGAAGAGCGGGAAAATGAGCGGTTTCGACTGAAAAAGAAGATTCAAAGCGGCGGGAAAGTCAGACGAAGAGCTGGATTCTGAGTGGGTTCGACTGAAAAGAAGAATCACAGCAGAAAGAAAACAGATGAATAAGGAGCTTTTTAAGAGAGTTAAAAAAGGAGGATCTTATGGCTAACAAATACGCAGGAACGCAGACAGAGAAAAATCTGGAAGCTGCATTTGCAGGGGAATCTCAGGCAAGAAACAAATATACCTATTTTGCATCAAGAGCAAAGAAGGATGGATTTGAGCAGATTTCCGCACTCTTCCAGAAAACCGCGGACAATGAGAAAGAACATGCAAAGATGTGGTTCAAAGAGCTGAATGGTATCGGCACAACCGCAGAAAACCTTGCGGCAGCGGCTGACGGCGAGAACTACGAGTGGACGGATATGTATGAAGGATTTGCTAAGACAGCGGAAGAAGAAGGATTCAAAGAGCTGGCAGCAAAATTCCGTCTGGTCGCCGCGATCGAGAAACACCACGAGGAACGCTATCGCGCTCTGCTTAGGAACGTAGAGGCACAGCAGGTGTTTGAAAAGAGCGAAGTGAAGGTCTGGGAATGCCGTAACTGCGGTCACATTATGGTCGGCACGAAGGCTCCGGAGATCTGCCCGGCATGCGCGCATCCGCAGAGCTATTTTGAGGTTCATGCGGAGAACTATTGATCGGCCAGAGCAAGTGTCACGATACGCAGGAGTGTTTCGGCACAATATCTGAAAATTATAATTACATTTCGACTTAAAAGCAGCAAACCCCGTCATGATTCGTGACGGGGTTGTTTTATGATATGTTCAGTGGGAAATCTGCTCTGAAAAACATTCTCTTAGTAATTAGATTTACTGCTATAATAATAAATATAATATTTCTCTGCACTAATGAATATAATATTTCTCTGCACTAATGAATATAATATTTCTCTGCACCAATGAACATAATAATTCTCTGCACAAATGGATTTGAAATACCCCTATGAAGAATTACGACGCATACGTTTTTGACCTGTATGGAACCCTTGTCGACATCCACACAGATGAAACGCAGCCAAAAGTCTGGAAAATACTGTCGCGCCGGTTCCGTGACCATGGCGCTGACTATACGGATAAAGAGCTTCGGAAATGCTACCTGCAGGAAATCAAAAGCGATGAAGCACAAATACGGATAAAAAAACAGATTGAAAATGAAAATATCCTGTATCCGGAGCCGGATCTCGCCCGGGTGCTGCACTGCCTTTTCAGAAACCGCGGGGTAAATGCGGACGACTCCCTGATCGCCGAAACCGCTTCCGCCCTTCGGGATGCAGCAATGTGTCATATCCGCCTCTACGCCGGCGTCAGGGAAATGCTGCAGAGCCTGAAAAAAGCAGGAAAGAAGGTCATCCTGCTCTCCAACGCCCAGCGGCTGTTCACGATCCCGGAAATGGATAAACTGGGAATTTTGGACGGGTACTTTGACGAGATCCTGATTTCTTCGGATATCGGCGCAAAGAAACCGGATCCGTATTTCTACAGACAGCTCTTCTGTAAAGAAGATCTGATTCCGGAAAAATGCCTCATGATCGGAAATGATCTCCGCTGTGATATCGAAGGCGCTAAAGAAGCCGGGATGGACGCTTTTTATATCCTTTCCGGCCTGTCTCCGGCAGCAGATAAAGAAAAAGTCCGCTCGGGACAGAAGACCGCAGCGGATTATATACAGATCGGGATGAACTGGCGGCGCATAATAAAAACTGACTATTTTATGTAGTATAATAGAAGCCAAAGAGAATCATCCCCCTCGGACCCCGGTCCCTGCCGGCACCGGTTCCCGTCGGCATCTTCAGATCCAGGAAAGGAATCGCCATGAGCAGCGAATACAGCGCATTTATTTCATACAGACACGCACCGGCGGATATCGCAGTGGCGGCGGAGATCCAGAAGAGACTGGAGAGGTATCCGATCCCCAAAGCGATCCGGATGAAGACCGGGAAGGAGAAGATCGGGAAGATCTTCCGTGATAAGGAAGAGCTGCCGATCACGAGCGATCTGAACGACGATATCTCCGCGGCGCTGGAAGACGCGGACTATCTGATCGTCATCTGCTCGACGTCCACGAAAGAATCGATCTGGGTAGAGAGGGAGATCAGGTATTTCCTGCAGAACCACTCGAAAAAGGAAGTGCTCACTGTTCTTGTCAACGGGGAGCCTTACGACGTGATCCCGGAAATACTTCTGACAGACACCGTGGAGCGCACGGCGCCGGACGGGACGACATACGAGGAGAAGATCAATTACGAGCCGCTGTCCTGTGATTTCCGCTCCGGTATCAAAACCGCGCGGCGCACGGAGATCCCGCGGCTTGCCGCGGCGCTGCTCGGTTGCAAATACGACGAACTTGTCATGCGCGAGCGCCAGTACCGCCGGCGCCGCCTCACCGCTATTCTTGCCACGACCGGCACGCTCGCGGCGATCGCCCTGGCTTACCTCATCTGGAGCCGCGCGGAGATCAAGAAAAATTATGATCTCGCGCAGGAAAACTATAAACGTGCCGAGGAAAACCGTCAGCGCGCCGAGGAGAACTACCAGCTTGCGCAGGAAAACTATGAAGAGGCCCAGCAGAATCTTGAACAGTCCCTCATGAACCAGTCCGCGCATCTCGCGACGGAAGCGGACAAGCTGCTCGATGACGGCGACCGCCTCCGGGCGATCGAACTCATGATGGAAGCGCTGCCCTCGGAGGAAAATGAACGGCCGCTCTCCCCCAGAGCGCTCCAGGTGCTCGAAAGAGCGTTAAATGCATACTCTCCCCCAAAGACCGCGGACCTCAATAACGCCATGACGGAAGTGGCAGAGTTCCGGATGAAAGGAACCGGAAAAGACTTCTTCGTCACGGACGACGGCAAATACCTTCTTGGCTGGGACTCCTACGGGATTGTTTATGTGTGGGAGATCGATACCGCGGAGCTTATTTTCGAACTCCGCTCCTCGGATGTGGAGATCGCGGAAGACACGGGAGAAGGATATCTTTCCAATCCGGGCGAGATCCAGTATCTTCTGCCGGTTACGGGCGAAACGCTCGCCGTGAAGTCTTCCGCCGGCATTTTCGTCTACGATTTCGTGAACCGGCACGAGCTGTGGCATTATGAAAATGAGGACTACTACTGGTATTTCGCCGATATCAGCTGCAGCGGCGACGGAAATACCGTCTACCTGGTCAAAAATGAGTACAGCCCGTACAGCCTCAGTCCGATCCCGTCCACATTTTACGTGAAGGCATTTGACGCAAAGACGGGAAATATCAAAGCAGAGTCCGAACTGACGGCCGGGGACGAAGCGGATTTCCAGATCTATGCCTCGGCGGTTTCCAAAAACGGAGAAATGTTCGCATTTGTGGCAGGAAAAGGTCTTTTCGAAAATGATTATGGCCGCATGTTCATTTTCGACATGAAGATCGGAGCGATCCGCGAGGTACCGGTCGGGGAGCGCTTCATGGAAGTTCAGGCGATGCGCTTTTACGACGAAACGCATGTTGCGGTGATGGGATATCCCGAATACTCGCTCACCCATGCCGGCGGGCAGGTACAGCTGTTCGGGATCATGACGACGGTCGAGAACTTCAGGATCAACGTGTGCGCGGTCGATACGGAAGCGGGAAATGTGATCTGGGATAATGCATTTGAGAGCCCGCAGATCAACAGGCTTTCCGGCCGGAAGGGAATCGCCGCGGGAACTCTTGCAGAGCAGAAGACGGTCATCTGCATGTATGCCAATAAAGCGGTCATTTTCAACGCGGAAGACGGGCAGAAGGACGACGAGATCGAATTCACCGGATCGATCGTCCGGGGAGGCGTCACCGACGACAAGACAGCGCTTGTCTGTTATCTCGACAACGGAAATCTTGCCAGTCATAATTTTGATAATAAGGGAAATGTCACAGAGATCACGTATTTCTCCTTTGAGAATCAGGGAATGGACAGTGCCCCGAGACCGGACGGGGACAGCGTACGGTTCCTCGTTGCGGCAGGACCCAGCGTGATCCGTCTCTATGACAGCGTCTACGATGAAGAATTTGCCGCTTTTGACGATGCTGTCCTGCCTAGTGGTTCGTCGATCAAAGACTATGATACCGTGAGCGGATATCTCGTGCTTCTCGATTACAATTCCGTTCTTTACATCATGGATCTCAGCGGCGATGGCGGTCTGAGAACCTATGTGCTGAATGATGAGCCTTACAAATTTGACTACATAGGGAAAGACGAAGAAAACGGCTGGGTATGGCTTCAGGACAAATCCGGCTCCGACAGCAATGTCCTTCGCGTTTCCGTAAAAGACGGGGAAATGAAGCCGTACGACATCGAAAAAGACCGGTTTGTCCAGTTCTTCATGCAGGGCGGCGGAAAAATATCGTATTTAGCGGATGATACGGTCACTCTGATCGATCCGGCGCAGGATAACAAAGAGATCTTTTCTGTGGAGACAGGCCATATCGAGAACCGCTTTTTTGTCAGCCCGTCGGAGAAGAGCCTGGTCGTGAGCGAAAAGGAATCCTATGATTCACTCAGCTGCCAGCCGTTCATTATTGATACGGCGACCGGGGAGAAAAAAGCATTGCCCGCCGCCTGTACGGATACAGTGCGGCACGCCTGCTGGAATGAAGACGAGAGCCTGCTTGCGCTGACGGATACGAGCAGCGTATTTCTTCTTAACGCAAAAGGTGAACTGATCAGGGAACTGACACAGGCGGGAGAAAATATCGTCAGCTTCACTTTCTACGGGGACAGGCTCGTCGTCCTTTACAGCGGCGGTCTTCTGACCCGGTACAATGCTTCCACCGGCGAACTGACAGGCAGAACAACGATCAACCATTACGAATCGGACCCGTTCCAGGATCGGGCGGAATGGACTTTCAGCGACGATACATTGTGCCTGAACCGGAAAGATATTATGCGGCAGCTGCTCTCCATCATTGATCTGAAAACATGGGAAGAGACGGATGCGACGCCGTACGCTTACGCCTACGACGCCGAAAGAGACCGTCTGATCAGTATGGGATATGACCGCAATACCGGCGAAAAGCCGATCGGCTGCTACCCGCGCTACACATTGGAGGATCTGTTCCGGAAGGCTGAGGAAGCGCTGGACGGATTTACAATGACAGAAGAAGAGAAGGCGGCGTACGGCCTGATGTGAACCATCTGTACCCGGTCCGGATGGCCGGGAACCGCCGAAACCTGGTCCGGCTCGCCGGCCCGGATGGCTCTGAACCGAACGAACCCTGTCTGACCGGTTCCACGGAGATATCTATGAGCAAAGAATACAGTGCATTTATTTCATACCGTCACGCCCCCGCGGACATCTCGGTGGCCTCCGAGATCCAGAAGAGACTGGAGCGGTACCCCGTGCCCGCGGCGATCCGCAAAAAGACCGGCAAGGCGAAAATCGGCAGGATCTTCCGGGACAAGGAGGAGCTGCCGATCACGAGCGACCTCAATGAGGATATCACGGAAGCGCTTGAAAATGCCGACTATCTTATCGTGATCTGCTCGACCTCCACAAAGGAGTCGATGTGGGTGGAGAGAGAGATCCGGACTTTCCTGAAAAACCACTCCAAGAAAGAGATCCTCACGGTTCTTGTCAACGGGGAACCGTACGAAGTCATTCCGGAAGTCCTGCTCACGGACACGGTGGAACGGACCGCCCCGGACGGCACGGTCTACGAGGAGACGATCAACTACGAGCCCCTTTCCTGCGATTTCCGTGCCGGAATAAAAACAGCACGCCGCACGGAGATCCCGCGTCTTGCCGCAGCTCTTCTCGGCTGTAAATACGATGAGCTTGTCATGCGCGAGCGCCAGTACCGCCGGCGCCGGCTAACGGCGATCCTTGGGACGACCGGCACCCTTGCTGCCATCGCCCTGGCTTACCTCATCTGGAGCCGTGCGGAGATCAAGAAGAACTATGACCTCGCGCAGTACAACTACGAGCTTTCCGAGAAAAACTACCAGCTTGCCCAGGATAATTATGAGGAGGCGCAGCGCAACTACGACCAGGCTCTTTTGAAACAGTCGGAGTATCTCAGCAGCAAATCCCAGGATCTTCTCGATGACGGCGACCGGCTCCGCGCTATAGAACTTGCCATGGAGGCTCTGCCTTCCGAAGAAAATGACCGGCCGCTCTCCCAGCGGGCGCAGGAAGCACTTACCGTTGCTTTAAACGCGTACATGCCTCCCGAAACCGCCGACCGCCAGAATGTCATGGCGGAGATCGCCGAATACCGCATGAACGGCTTATTAGTAAGAATCGACAGGACGGATAACGGAAAATACTTCCTCGCTCTCGATTCTTACGGAATTCTTTATGTATGGGATGTTGAATCCGCTGAAAAGGTATTTGAACTTCATACGGCGGGCGTCCGGAGCGCGGCAGAGGAGAACGCGGAAGAACCTCCGGCTGCGCAGGAATCCGGAGCGGCCGGAATGCTGGAACAGCTGAAAAAAATCCTGGAAGAACATGGGGACGAGCTCAGCGAAGAAGACCGGAACACTCTGGAAGATGCCATCCGGGCCCTGACCGACAGTATTGAAAATATAGCGGATCTGGTCGGCCCTTCCTCAGGTCTTGAATCCTATGCTCCGGATATGCTGTACCAGTACGGCATGAGACTTGGGAATACGGCAGTGCAGGATTACGGCATCCTCTCCGATGAAACAGTCGCCGTCAAAACTTCCGCCGGTATCTTTGCCTTCAATTTCCTTACGGGAGAAGAGGTGTGGCGATACGAGAATAAGGATGTCTTCTGGTACAATGCGCGGATCAGAACGATGCCGGGCAGCAATACCATCTATGTTGTCTGGAATCACTTCACATCAGCCACGGAAGAACAGCCATTGGAATGCATTCTGCATGTCGCGGCCTTAAACGCGCAGAACGGGGAAGTGACGGCTGAAAGCAGCCTGGATATCAATTGGGACAGCACCGCATATATTTATGGAAGCGCAGTGTCAGAGGACGGAAATATTTTCGCGTTTGCGGCGGGTAAAAACCTGAATGAGATCTCTTACGGGAGCATTTTCATTTTTGATAAGGAAAGCGGACAGATCAGAGAAATCCTGACGGGAGAACGTTTTTCGGGAATTCATGCGATGCGGTTTTACGATGCCGCTCACTTTGTGGTCGCGGGGTATCCGGAATACTCTACCTATTCGGCCGGCGGATCGGTCGGTGTGCTCGGGCTTTCGACAACGATCGAAGATTTCACCGTCAATGTGTTCTGTGTGGATGCGCAGAGGGGTGAGATCATCTGGGACAACTCATTTTCGAGCCCTCAGATCAATTCCATGCCTCAAAGCCAGGGCCTCCTTGAGACCGAGGTGAACGACGAGACGCAGATCGCCTGCATTTACGCAAATAAAATGGCTCTTTTTTCCGCAGACAGCGGGGAAAAGCAGGATGAGGTGGAATTTACCGGATCTGTCGTGCGGTGCGGTATTTCATCCCGGAACAGGGTGGTATGTTATCTGGAAAACGGAAATATCGGGATATACGACCCGGAGCAGAAAGGAGAAGAGACGGAGGTTACATTCTTCGGGTTTGATAATTACGGAATGCTGAGCGTGCCGCACTCCGAGGAGGATTCTACGGCACAATATCTGGTGGTCGCGGAACCGAACACGATCCGCTTATATGACGCCGTGTATGACCGGGATTTTGTTCCGTTTGAAAATGCAGATATCTCGAAAGACGTTTCCGTAAACGACGCAGATATCACGGGGGACTGCCTGGTCATTCTCGGAAATGACGCAGCTGTTTATTTCCTGAGTCTTGATGGGCAGACGCCGCTCAGAAAAACCGAACTGCCCGGAGACCCCAATCAATATGAATATATCGGAAAAGATGATGAACACGGGATCGTCTGGATCCAGGATGAGACGGACTCGGAAAATGATCTGCTCCGTGTCGATGTATCTGACGGGACGATTACGCCGGTCACTGCTGCAAACGGAGCTTATGCGACCTGGAGGATTCAGAAAGACGGCCGCCTATCCTTTATGTCACGCAAGACCGTGACCGTTCTGGATACTTCGGACAAAAATGCCGCCGAACCGGAGCGCGTTATGACGGTAAAAGTAGGCGACGTGAACAGAAGATTCTTTGTAGATCCTTCCGGAACAAAAATAGTAGTCAGCAAAGAAGATCTGTCGGCGGAGAGCGGCTACCGCGTATTTGTGACAGATGCGGCGACAGAGGAACAGCGGGAGCTGGAGGCTTCCCTGCAGGACATTGTCCGTCTTGCGGACTGGAATGCTGCCGAAAACCGGATGGCGATCACGGACGGATACAATGTCTGCCTCTTCGACGGAGACGGCATCCCGATCACGGAACTGAGCGAAGCGGGAGAGAGAGTCGTAAGCTTTACTTTCTACGAAGACAGCCTGATCGTTCTCTACAGCGGCGGACATCTGACCCGTTATAATGAACAGACCGGAGCCCTGAAGGGAAGGACCGTGATCCGCCATTACGCTTCGGAGCCGTTTATAGAAGATACGAAATGGTCATTCGGCGAAGATACCCTGTATCTCAGGAGAAAGGACACGATTCACAGTGTCCTGAGCTTTATCGATCTGGAGACCTGGGAGGAATCGGCCGCCACCAGCTACATGTTCGGCTACGATGCCGCCCGAGACCGCATCATCTGCTATGGAGAGGATCCTGAGACAGGTGAAAAACATCTCGGATACTTCGAACACTACACGGTGGATGACCTGCTCCGCAAGGGAAAGGAAGCCCTCCGCGGCTTCTCGATGGCAGACGAGGAGAGGGCTTCCTTCGGGCTGTGAGCCAATGGGGGGAACCGTCCCCGCTGGCTCGAACAGATAGGAACTGCCCTCGATCCCTATCAGACAATTTGTACCCCGGCCTCCGCATTTCCGCTGATTTGCCCGCAAATCGTGTATAAATCCGCGGTGTGGCAGGAGGTTTGGGTTGACACAGGAAACTCGTTTGGATAGAATCGGTTTATGTGAATATTTGAGTTTTTCAGTGCCATTCTGCGTGGATAAAAGGGAATCAGGTGAGAGGCCTGAACGATCCGGTCACTGTAAACAGCAAGCTGCCGTGGATGCCATTGCGAACGTGAGAAGGCGCGGCAATAGCGTTTGAGCTGTGAGTCAGGAAACCTGCTGGAAAACGGATATGCTTCCGATGAAAGCAGACGCCTTTCCGACTTTTATGATTTGACAGTAATTTTGCGACCTGCTTCCGGGTGAAGCAGGTTTTTTTGCGTCTTCAAGGAAGACGGGAGAGGGATTTATGAAAAGAAGTATCGTGAAAGCAAACTTTGCAAAAATGCTGGCGCTCCTGCTGGCAGCAATTCTGCTGCTTTCCACTCCGATGGCAGTATACGCCGCGGAGAATGAAGCTGCTCCGGCGCAGACCGAAACGACGGAAACGCCTGCTCCGGAAAAAGAGGCTGAGCCTGCACCGGCAAAGGAAGAGACGCCTGCGCCGACAAAAGAAGCTGAACCTGCCAAGACGGAGCAGGAAGCTCCTAAGGAAGAGCCCGCCAAGCCGGCTGATACAGAGAATAAGGACGCAGAGCCGGAGAATACCGAACCTGCGAAGACCGAACCGGAGAAATCCGAACCGGCAGAAGAAAAGAAAGAGTCTGAGGGCGAACCGCAGGCAAACATTCCGGCTGCCACGGAAAATGCTTCGGAAAACAAAAGCCCGGCTGTGACGGATCCGACGGATGCCGGCAAGGCGGATTCAGATAAGGAAAATGCATCCGCTCAGGAGCCCGCGAAGGAAGAGAACAAGGCTGAAGAAAATGCGGCTGCGGGGACGACGGAAGACAAGGCAGAGGAGGGGCAGAAAGATGCTTCTTCTACGAAAAGCGCGTCTGATGTGAGTTTGAAGGCTGCCGGAACGGATGAACAGCAGGAGCAGAATTCGGATAACGATACTGATCTGGAGCAGACAGAATCAGCAAAAGCCTTTGATTACAGTGGGAATGACGTCAAATTCATCAAAAACACTGGCGATGAATTTGCCATGATGAAATCGACGGATGATACAGTTGCAGTGCTGTCTGAGTCCGAAGACGAAGTTGAGATCACGTTTGTAACAAGCAAAGTGAGTTATTCAGGCTTTTATTATGGCGGAAATGCAGATGAAAACAAGAAAGCAGATGTAACAGGAACGATAGGAAGCAGTTCTTCGACATTCACGTTTAAGGTACCGGTATCGTACTGCGGGAAAGGAGTCCCGATCGTACTGCAGAAAGCTGCGGATAGCACCTGGTACACAACTGCCCAGCTGTATCTGGCGATTCCTGAGAAGGATAAAATAGGAAAAAAAGAAGAGGAAAAGCCGGATGAAGCGCCTGCTGGATCGATAGATTATGCGGGTGATACTGTAAAAGTAATCAAAGACACTGGCGATGAATTTGCCATGATGAAATCGACGGATGATACAGTTGCAGTGCTGTCTGAGTCCGAAGACGAAGTTGAGATCACGTTTGTAACAAGCAAAGTGAGTTATTCAGGCTTTTATTATGGCGGAAATGCAGATGAAAACAAGAAAGCAGATGTAACAGGAACGATAGGAAGCAGTTCTTCGACATTCACGTTTAAGGTACCGGTATCGTACTGCGGGAAAGGAGTCCCGATCGTACTGCAGAAAGCTGCGGATAGCACCTGGTACACAACTGCCCAGCTATATCTGGCGATTCCTGAAAAAGATAAGTTATCAGAAGATGATGAACCTACAGAACCGGATAAGCCTGATGAACCAGATGATCCAGACCAACCAGATACTCCAACTGGTTCAAAGTATTCAATAAAAGAATCTAGTTTTGGAATGTTCGGCTTAAAAGAGAATGACCCGGTTGAAGTATCTATAAATGGAGATACGGCTACTGTAACCATTGCAAGTGGAGACACTAAGAGATATGATCATATCTTTATCGGAAAATATAGTGAAATTACTGATACTACAGTAGGCGTTGCTGCTAAGGTAGAAAACGGAAAAAAATATTACACGTTTTCAATACCCAAGAGCATGCTGACTGAAAAAATATATTATGTGCCTCGATATACGGCGGATTATTCAAATGTAGATTATAGGGGAAAATGGCATGAAACATCAAGTGCGCCTTATTTCACCCTTAACACTCCTGACGATTCAACTGATCCTGAACCCTCAGAACCGGATAAGCCGGATACCCCCACCCCGGAACCCGCAGTCCCGGAAGATGAAGCCAAGAGCTATGCGGTCCCGGTATCCGTAACCGGCGGACAGATGTATGTTCAGGAACCTGGTGTAAATGCTTATATTGCAAAACAGAAAGACGGCACCCTTGCGGCAAAGATTACGCTGACAAATGGTTATGCAGACATGGCAGCAATCGGGAGCAAGGCAGACGCAGAAGGTCATGTTGTTGACTGGTATAAGAATGAAGGCATGGAAACAAATTCGGTCTTCGTCATCCCAGTTTCCTCTTACAATGATAAAGTCGGACTGTACTTCAGGAATAAGAACACCGGCAACTGGAGCAGCGCACAGTACGTTTACACTTTCAATGATAAAATAAAGACGCCATCCAATGTCGAAGTTGTCCTGGGCCCCAACGTCCTGAAAGGCTCCGGAAATTCTTCCGACTCAGGCAAAGAAGATACGAAGCCGGAAGAAGATTCCAAGAAAGATTCCGATACAGAAGAAGGCCTTGGTGTCAAGATCTACAAAGACGACAAGAAGACCGAATATCTGATGCTTCGTGTCACCGAATATACAGCGGAGAGCGACGGCAAGAATATTACAATAACATTCAAGACAACACACGAGACGTACGCGACGAAGCTGTTCCTCGGAACGACGAGCCAGATCTCTTCCATTGACAAGGCATATGAACGCGCGAAGGACGGTTCCTTCACGATCACAGTTCCTTATTCGGATAAGGGTAAAATGCTTCCGCTGGTCATCTATACCAGTAAGGGATGGAAGAACGAACAGTATTACATCCAGATTCCGACCAACCCGAAGATGACGGATGAGCCTGTTAAAGAGGCGGAAACAAAGGAAAATACAGACAAAGATACCTATAACGCCGATACGTCCAACAACGGCTCCACCTCCGCCCAGGACACCAGCACCACCCTCGCGGACGGCACCTACACACCGGATTCGTTCAGCTTCTCCGGCGGCACGGGCAAGCTGCAGATCTCCTGCACGAAGATCACGGTCCGCGGCGGAAAGACGTACGCGACGCTGCATTTCAGCAGTAAGAATATTCAGTATGTCAAAGCGAATGGCTCGACGTATTACCTCAGCGGACAGGATGTGGAGATCCCGGTCGTGCTGAATAAGAACATGAAGATCATCGTCCTGACGACTGCGATGAGCCAGCCGCACGAGATCGAGTATTCGATCTACATCGGCCTTGCCGCGGCGGGAGCTGCCGGCGGCGGCGAGATCGCGATCGAGACGACGGTCGGCGACCAGTATGAGGAGATCGATGAGACGGCGCCGAGCATCGCGGGACTCGCATTTTCAGCGGAGACTCCGACGGAGAAATCCGACCTCAACAAGATCTTCCAGTATACCGATGAGGCGAAAGATACATTTACCCTGATCGAGATCAACATGGTCAAAAATACCGCGAAAGATCCGGAATGGCTGAAAGCGCATCCGGAAGCGGCGGATCTTGCGGAAGAGGAAAATGACGCCGCAGCCGCCGGAGCCGAAGAAGCCGAAACGCCCGAAGAAGAGGCTGACGCCGAAGCCGATGCGGCAGCGACGCTCGATGAACAGAAGATGGCGCTTTACAAGAAAGATGTTGTCAAATATCTTATCGTTCCGGAAGGCAAGGAAGTGCCGGTAGGCCTCGACAAGCTTGTGATCATTATCCAGCAGCCGGTCGACAGGTCCTATGCTTCTACCGCAGAAGAGATCGCCATGCTTGACGAACTGGGGCTCACAGACAATATCGCCGCAGTCGGTGTCGAAGAAGCGGATATTACGGTCGAATCGGTCCGCGAGGCGATCGAAAAAGAAGAGATCGCATTCGGCGGAGAATATGATAATCTTGATGCCAGAGAGCTGATCAAGGCGGAAGCGAACTTCGCGCTGGAATCCTCCGCGCTTCTTCCGAAGAAGCAGTCGGAGATCAAGAAGAGCGAAGAGATGATCCACACGATCGCAAACCGCGCCGTTATGATGAAGATGCCGGTCATCATCATGAGAAATGATGAGGAAGAGGACGAAGCGGCAGCGGCGGAGTGGTACAAGATCCTTGGCGCGGTTTACGGCGCGGAAGCAAAAGCGCAGACGATCTATGAAGAGAAGCTCGCAGCGCTGAAGAACTGAATTATTTAAGAAGAAAGCGGCATATGAAAAAACGCACTGCACGCGGAATTCTGACACAGAGAGTGTTAAAAGAAAGCGGCATGCTGAAAGTGCTGCCAGAAGAAAAAGAATAACAAAACCGGACACTGCGGACAGCCGAAAAGCTGCCCACAGTGTTCTGCATAAGAGGGATGAGATGAAATATTGGAGAAAACTGACCGCGATATTGCTTGCATTTGCCATTTTCCTGACTGCCTGCGGCGGTGCCGGGAGCGATAACGGCACGTCCGCGGCGGAAACGGAGAGTGCGGCGGAATCGCAGGGCGCGCTTATTTCCGAAAAACAGGAGTCCGGGGAGGAAAATGTTTCCGAAGCGGCGAATGAGGCACAGGAAGAGAATGCGGAAGAGGGAAAATCAGAAGACACCGCTTCTTCCACGCCCGCGACTGCTGCCGAGGCAAATGCCGCCGCCGGAAAAGAGGCGACCAACGCCGACCTCTCGGAAGCGCCGGAGATCCCGGGGCTTACGGCGGAATCGGTTCTGCCGCTCCGGTATGCGACCTGCTTCAACGTGTTCTATTATTCGGACGGCTACAAGCTGATCGACGTGCCCACCAGCGCGCAGTATCTCCTGATTCCGGAAGGAAAAGAGGCACCGGAAGGGCTGGATGAGAATATCGTACAGATCCAGGAGCCGATCGAGTCGATCTATCTCGCGGCGACATCGGCGATGGCGCTGTTTGATGCGATCGATTCCATCGACAAGGTGACGATGTCCGGCACGTCGGAAGGCGGCTGGTATATTGATGCGCCGAACGAGGCGCTGGAGAGCGGCGCGATGGTCTATGCGGGCAAATACAGCGAGCCCGATTACGAGACCATGATCGCAAAGGACTGCGATCTCGCGATCGAATCCACCATGATCCTGCACACGCCGGAGGTCCAGGAGATGATCGAGGGCATCGGCATTCCGGTATTTATTGACCGCTCCGCATATGAGACGGGACCGCTGGGCCGCACGGAATGGGTCAAGCTCTACGGTGTCATGATGAATAAGGACGATGATGCAAATGCATTCTTCGCCGAGCAGCAGAAGATTATCGACGCTCTCGAAGATTTCCCGAACACCGGAAAGACGGTGGCTTATTTCTCCGTCAACACAGACGGCTCGGTCGTTGTCCGGACCAATAATGACTATATTCCGGCCATGATCGATCTCGCGGGCGGAGTATATGCATTTGACGGCATGTTCCCGAATGTGACGTCTTCTACGTCTTCCATTTCCATGGAGCAGTTCTACGCGACGGCGCTGGATGCGGATTATCTGGTCTATAACGCGACGATCGAGGAAGCCCTGGGAAGCATCGAAGATCTGGTCGCCAAAGATGAGGTCTTTAAGGACTTCAAAGCCGTAGAGGAAGGCAATGTCTGGCAGGTCGACAAGACCGCCTATCAGTCGACGGATAAGCTGGCAAATCTGATCCTTGATTTCAACATCATGATCACGGACGGGGACGAGAGCCAGCTCATGTTCCTGAAAAAGCTCGATAAATAAGAGGAACCAACGGGGACGGTTCTCTTTTGCCCCTTGCGGGCAAAGAGAACCGTCCCTCCGGCGCCTGCCCCTTGGAGCCTATAGGAGGTAAGCAGTGGACTATCATGCTGAGAATTTCCGTCGGCGGACACGGTATACGTTCGTATTTATTCTGCTGGCGGCAGCTTTTGTTATTATCACGATTCTGAATATCAATACCGGCAATGTGCATATTCCGGTAGAGCGCATTTTCGAAATTATTTTTACGAAGACAGGCAGCAAGGATGAGCTGAATATTATCTGGAAAATTCGCCTGCCGCGAATCCTCATGGCCGCGATCCTGGGCGGGGCGCTGTCCCTGTCCGGTTTCCTGCTTCAGACATTCTTCGAAAATCCCATCGCCGGCCCCTTTGTGCTGGGTATTTCTTCCGGCGCGAAGATGGTCGTCGCACTGGTCATGATCTATTTTATCGGGCATTTCGGAAAAGCGTCGTCCTACACGCTGATCATTGCGGCGTTTGTGGGATCTCTTATGTCGACGGCATTTATCCTCGCATGCTCGAGGGTCGTCAAGCAAATGGCGGGGCTGCTCGTTGCCGGTATTATGATCGGGTACATCTGCTCGGCGGTGACGGAACTTGTGATCACATTTGCGGAAGATCAGGATATCGTCAATCTGCACGGCTGGTCCCAGGGCAGCTTCTCCGGCATGAACTGGGGAAATGTCTATATCGCCCTGGTGGTCGTCGGAATCACTGTCGTGATGACATTTATGCTGTCGAAGCCGATCAGCGCCTTTCAGCTTGGTGAAGCCTATGCGCAGAGCATGGGCGTCAACGTGAAAGTGTTCCGTGTGGCGCTGATCCTGCTCTCCAGTATTCTCTCGGCGACGGTGACGGCATTTGCCGGACCGATCTCCTTTGTCGGCATCGCGGTGCCGTTTCTTATGAAGAGGGCAATGAATACGTCCCGCCCGCTCGTCATTATCCCGTCGACATTTCTCGGCGGCGCCGTCTTCTGCATGATGTGCGATCTGATCGCGAGGATGGCATTTGCCCCGACGGAACTGAATATCAGCACCGTGACGTCGATCTTCGGCGCGCCGGTGGTCATTTTCATGCTGGTCAAGAGACAGAAGAGCCGGTAAGGTCAGGAGGAAAATATAATGGCTGATTATTATTTTCATTTAGATTCACTGACCGTCGGCTATAACGGAAAACCGCTGATCAGTGACATTGAGATCGGAATCAACCAGGGCGAGATCGTCACCCTGATCGGGCCGAACGGCGCCGGCAAATCGACGATCCTGAAATCCATTACAAGACAGCTCTCCATCGTCAGCGGTAAAGTGCATTTTGACGGCAAGGAGATCCGCGAATATTCCTACCGCGATCTCTCCTGCAAAATGGCCGTGGTGCTGACGGAAAGAATGCGGCCGGAGCTCATGACCTGCCACGACATCGTCGCGACGGGCCGCTACCCGTACACCGGGCGGCTCGGCATTCTGAGCCGGGAGGACGAGCAGAAGGTCGAGGACGCGATGCGCGCTGTCCACGCCGAGGAACTGGGATCTCGCGACTTCAACGCCATCAGTGACGGTCAGCGTCAGCGCGTACTGCTTGCGAGAGCGATCTGCCAGGAACCGGACATTATCCTGCTCGACGAGCCGACTTCGTTCCTGGACATCCGCCACAAACTGGAACTGCTCGCGATCCTGCGGCAAATGGCGAAAGCGAAGAATATCACAGTTATCATGTCCCTGCACGAGATCGATCTCGCGATGAAGATCTCGGACCGGATCCTCTGCATCAAGGGCGATCATATTTTCAAGGAAGGAACGCCGGACGAGGTCTTTGAAGAGGAGCTGATCCGCGAGCTGTACAGCATCGACAACGGTTTCTTTGATCCGCTGTTCGGGAGTATTGAGCTGCCGAAGCCGGGGAAGAAGAATAGCGTGGCGGGAGCTGAAGGAACGGCGGGCGCTGAGGGAACGGCGGGCGCTGAAGAAGCGGCGGGCGCTGAAGGAATGTCGGGCGCTGAAGAAGCGGCGGGCGCTGGAGGAATGTCGGGCGCTGAAGAAGCGGCGGGAGCCGACTGGGAAGCTAAGACACTTGTCCTGTCTTCCTGCGGAACCGGTATCCCGGTCTATCGCCGCCTGCAGAAGGAAAATACACCCTTTATCGCGGGCATCCTTTACAAAAATGACATGGATTACCGCCTTGCAAGACTCCTCGCGGACCGCGTGATCGCGGAAGAACCGTTTGAGACGCTTTCGGAGAAGGCAGTTGAGGAAGCGCTGGATGCTGTGAAGAAATGTGACCGCGTAATCGATGCCGGCGTCACGATCGGCACCGGCAACCGCGGCATGGAGCGGGTCCTGGAAGCTGCGAGGCAGGCAGGGAAGCTGGAGAAGGTGTGAAAAAAGGCTCCAGACAAGGCGTGAAACACTCCCCGGGCGGACGCAATTCATGAATTCAGCTCGATGTAACCGCCAGCGCAAGAAAAAAACATATATAGTTTACATAAGTGAGAACTTGAGGCGGTTACATTTTGGAATATAATGAATTGTAACCGCTTTTTCATTACAATGATCTTACACAGGAGCATTTACAGAAATAAACAAACCCAAGGGGCGTAGGCATATCTTGGAGGCATAGGCATAATTGGGAGGTTTGCATATATTGAAACATCTGATTCTGTTCGATCTCGACGGCACCCTGACCGAATCGGGGCCAGGCATCACAAAATCGGTGCAGTACGCCCTGCGGAAATTCGGCATCGAGGAGCCGGATCCTGATAAACTGCGTGTATTCGTCGGTCCTCCTCTGATTGAGATGTTCCAGCAGTACGCAGGTCTTTCAAAAGAAGATGCTAAGGCGGGCGTTGTCTATTACAGAGAGTATTTTCAGGCAAAAGGGATTTTTGAAAATGCGCTCTACCCGGGAATCTCTGAAATGCTTTTGCACTTGAAAGAAAAAGGATTTGTCCTGGGAATTGCCTCCTCCAAACCGGAACCTTATGTGCTGCAGATCGCCGATTATTTTGACATCACCAGGTTCTTTGATGTGATCGTCGGCAGCACGATGGCGGAGACCCGGACGAAAAAATCCGAGGTGATTGAGGAGGCGCTGCTGCGGTATGCGGCCTTTCTTCACGGAGAGGAAGTTAGCAGAATACAGAAAGAAGATTCTGTCCTGACGCCGACAAATGATCAATACGGAGCAAATGCAGCAAACAATAGAGCAAAAGTAACGGAAGAACTGCGAAATGCAGCAGTGACGGCAGAACAGCACAAAGCAGCAGTGGCGGCAGAACAGCACAATGCGGCAGTGACAGAAGAACTGCGAAACACAGCAGTCATGGTCGGCGATAAGAGCCATGACATCCTCGGAGCGCGGGAAGCAGGGCTTCGGTGTGTCGGCGTGCTGTATGGATATGGCACAAAAGAAGAGATAGATGGGGCGGCGCCGTTTGCGGAGGCGCAGACAGTGGAAGAGCTTGAAGCGATCTTGCTGAAGCTGATTTGATGTGTGAAGAGGAGGCGCCAGGGAGAACCGCCTCCGGTGGCTCAGGAGGACCGCCTCCGCCGGCCCCGCCGGCCCCTCATAACGGAGGGTTCCTCTTTCTTTTCTACCCTTTTCATAGTAAAATATATAAGATTGTTGATTTCAGAGTACGAGGTGCAAAAATGGCTAAATCGATCATGATCCAGGGGACAATGTCCAGTGCGGGCAAGAGCTTTCTGTGCGCGGCGCTGGCGAGGACATTTGTGCAGGACGGCTACCGTGTCATGCCTTTTAAATCCCAGAACATGGCGCTGAATTCTTTCGTGACGAAAGAGGGGCTCGAGATGGGAAGGGCACAGGTCATGCAGGCGGAAGCCGCATGTGTGGATCCGATCTGCGCGATGAATCCGATCCTTCTTAAACCGACGAGCGACGTCGGATCCCAGGTGATCGTCAACGGGGAAGTACTCGGCAATATGCGCGCGCGCGAGTATTTCGCCTATAAAAAGCAGCTGATTCCGGAGATCCTCAAGGCGTATCACAAGCTGGAGGAAATGGCGGATATCATCGTGATCGAAGGCGCAGGCTCGCCGGCGGAGATCAATCTCAAAGATAATGATATCGTCAACATGGGCCTCGCAAAGATTGTCGACGCGCCGGTCCTCCTGGCGGGAGATATCGACAGGGGAGGCGTGTTCGCACAGCTTCTCGGCACGGTCATGCTGCTGCCGAAGGATGAGCAGGAGAGGGTGAAAGGCCTGATCATAAATAAGTTCCGCGGTGACAAATCCATTCTTGATTCGGGTATTAAGATGCTGGAGGAGCGCGCCGGAATTCCGGTAGTGGCTACTGTCCCGTACATGGATGTACAGGTGGAAGATGAGGACAGCCTCACCGACCGCTTCCAGGTCAAGGCGCACGGGCAGATTGATTTCGCGGTCATTCGCTATCCGCATATCTCGAACTTCACGGATTTCAATGTATTTGAGCAGTTCCCGGAAGTCGGCGTCCGCTATGTGACCAATCCGAGGGATCTCGGGGAGCCGGATGTCATTTTCCTGCCGGGCAGCAAAAATACCATCGGCGATCTCATCTGGATGAGAGAGACGGGAATGGAGCTGCAGATCAAGCGGATCGCGGACAGAGTGCCGGTCTTCGGCGTCTGCGGCGGCTATCAGATGCTGGGCGAGACCGTTTCGGACCCGGAAGGCGTCGAATCCCAGGAAATGGCTGTACAGAACGACGGCAGCGTACTCACCGTGGACGGCGAGACGCTCGGTGTGGACGCCTGGAGCGGCGCGCGGGCGGCAAAAGCAGTGCGCGAGATCCGCGGCATGGGCCTTCTTCCTGTCAATACGGTCCTTATGGGAAACAAAACAAGGACTCAGACGGACGGGAAGCTGGGCGAGATCAGCGGCATTTTCGAGGCACTGACCGGCCGGCATTATGAAGGATATGAAATTCATATGGGCAAGACGACCTATACGGAAAATGCCCACGCCTCCCTCGGCGGCAGCGGCACGACTCCCGGGATCGTCTGCATTTCCCCGAACGGCATGTGCGCGGGATCTTATATTCACGGGATCTTCGACACGGCGGAAGTGGCCGGCGCCCTGGTGAAATCGGTTGCGGAAAGACGCGGCATCGTCCTCGGGCAGGGGCTCCAGATGGATTACCGGACCTTCAAGGAGACACAGTACAACAAGATGGCGGACATATTCCGCACGAATGTGGATATGGACCTGATCTACCGCATTATGGGGATGAAGTGAGGTAAAGGGGAGCCAAAGAGAACCGTCCCTGTTGGACCCTCGCGGTGGAGGCATGGTAAAGAGAAGAAAACAAGATTAGACATGCCCCGTTTTGCCCCGAAGTGGCGGGGAGAGGCATGGTAATAGAGAGAAAACAAGATTAGACATGCCCCGTTTTGACCCGAAGTGGCGGGGAGAGGCATGGCAAAGAGAAAAAATCAAGAATAGACATGCCCCGTTTTGACCCGAAGTGGCAGTGAGAGGCATGGCAAAGAGAAGAAATCAAGAATAGACATGCCTCATCCGGTCTCAAAGAGTTAGTGAGAGGCATGGCAAAAGAGAAAAAACAAGATTAGACATGCCTCATCCGGCTCCAAAGAGTCAGTGAGAGGCATGGTAAAAGAGGAAAAACAAGAATAGACATGCCTCATCCGGTCTCAAAGAGTCAGTGAGAGGCATGGTAAAAGATAAGAATTGAACTGGTAAGCTAAAAGTAGACACCCACCCTATTTTTGTAGACATGGGTTTTCTTACACAGTACTATCTGTGATAGAAGTATCCATCCTTGCAAAAAGATGGACATGGAGGTGCCTATGAAATTCACGAAGGAAGAACGCATCGACATC
>SVDL01000134.1 GCA_015057835.1 Lachnospiraceae bacterium | reverse complement strand
CACCCGAAAACGGTATTGGGGAACAGAAGGATCAGGGCAGACAGGATCACGACGATGACCGTGCCGATGGCGGCGATGACCGGGACGCCTTTCCGGATCCTTCTGTAATTCATGGCGCCGAGATTCTGTCCGGCAAATGTCGTTGAGGCCTGCCCGAACGCCATGATCGGCATGTAGATCAGATTTTCGACCTTGTAATAAGTGGCAAATGCCGCCACCGCCGTCTCACCGAAATCATTGATGTAATACTGAACGATCACATTTGAAAAAGTAATGATCACAGTCTGAACGCCGGTGGGAAGCCCGATCCGGAGAACTCTTCCCAGAATACCGAAGTCGATCTTAAGCTTCTTAAAGGAAAACCGTATGACATTTTCCTTCATGGAGGCAAAGCAAAGAGCAATTCCCGCGGAGATGGTCTGGGAGATCGCCGTGGCTGAAGCGACGCCCGCTACGCCGAAAGGAAATACCACGACAAATGTCGCGTCCAGAATGACATTAATGATGCCGCTCAGGAAAAGGATCCGGAACGGTTTGGCGGAATCGCCGTATGCCCGCATGCCTCCGGAAATCATATTGTAGATGATCTGCATCGGCACGCCGAGAATATAGATCCGCAGGTAGACCAGCGCCAGCGGAATGACATTTTCCGGAGTATTCAGAAGACGCAGAATATTGGGAGCCAGGATCATGGCGATCAGCATAATGATGACGCCGCCGGCTATACCGAAAGCGACAGACGTATGGACCGTCTCTTCTGCCTCTTCCCTCTTTCCGGCTCCGATCGCCTGCGCGGCAATCACGCTGGTGCCTACGGAAATGCCCGTAAACACACCTACGGTACAGGTAATGAGCGTGGCGCTCGCCCCCACCGCGGCAGCAGCCGTCCTGTCAAGGAAATTTCCTACAAAAAGGAAATCCACTGTATTGTACAGGATCTGGAAAATACTGGTTCCGATCAGGGGGATAATAAACTTTATTAAAGGTCCGACGATCGGACCGCTTGTCATGTCTATAAAGGATTCTTTTTTCCTGGCCATAGTATAAATGAATGATTATCTTCCGTTCAAAAGGCCGGTCCCTGCCGGCATGAAACCGGTTTTAGATGACCGACCTTTTGAAATTATTGGCGTTTTCGATTTACAGATTTTTGACAAACAGGCAGCGGATCGCGTTCAGAACCGCAAGGATCATGACGCCTACGTCAGCGATGATGGCAACCCACATGTTGGCAACACCGACTGCGGCGAGGATCAGGCACAGGACCTTGACGCCCAGCGCAAAGGCGATATTCTGCTTGACGATGCGCAGGCACTTGCGGGAGATCTTGATGGCTTTCGCTATCTTCATCGGGTCGTCATCCATGAGAACGACGTCCGCCGCTTCAATGGCGGCGTCCGAACCGAGCGCGCCCATCGCGATGCCGATATCCGCGCGAGAAAGGACCGGAGCGTCATTGATGCCGTCGCCTACAAATGCGAGACGTCTGGAACCGGTGCATTCTTTCAGAAGTTCTTCCACTGCCGTTACTTTATCCGCAGGAAGAAGTTCCGCACGGAAATCCGTAAGTCCCACTTCAGCTGCGACTTTTTCAGCCACGGACTTCGCGTCACCGGTCAGCATGACGAGTTTTTCTACGCCTGCTTTCTTCAGCTCCGCCATCGCCTCTTTCGAGTGTTCTTTCAGTTCATCGGAAATAACGATATGGCCGCAGTAAATATTATCGACCGCAACATGGATGATCGTTCCGACATGGTGGCACGGGTGGGATTCCACACCGATCTTTTTCATGAGTTTTTCATTGCCTATCGCGACGTCATGATCGTCAACTTTCGCGGTGATGCCATGTCCGCTGATCTCCTGAACGTCTTTGACTCTCGCGGGATCGATCTTCTTTCCGTAAGCCTGTTTAAGGCTGAGGCTGATGGGATGAGAGGAATTGTACTCCGCAAGGGCGGCGTACTCGAGAAGCTTCTTCTCATCGAGCGGGCTGTGATGAACAGCGGTAACAGCGAAATTTCCTTTGGTGATCGTTCCCGTCTTGTCGAAAGCGATCGTCTTGACCTCGGAAAGCGTCTCAAGATAGTTGGAACCTTTGACCAGAACGCCCTGATTGCTGGCTCCGCCGAGACCCGCGAAAAAGCTGAGCGGAATACTGATGACAACGGCGCACGGACAGCTGATGACGAGGAACGTGCATGCGCGGAGCACCCAGTCTCTCCATACGGCGCCTGTGGAAGCATATCCTGCCATACCGACCTTTGTGATCATCATGAAGATCGGCGGGATCAGTGCCAGGGCCAGAGCGGCATAACATACGAGTGGCGTATAATACCTCGCGAATTTGGAAATGAAGTTTTCCGACTTTGACTTTCTCGATGCCGCATTTTCAACAAGATCAAGGATCTTGGAAGCCGTGGATTCATCAAATTCCGTAGTCGTGCGGACTTTCAGCACGCCGGTCATATTAATGCTGCCGGACAGCACCTGGTCGCCGGCGGCAACATCCTGCGGTTTGCTCTCGCCGGTCAGCGCGCTGGTGTTCAGCGCGGAATTTCCTTCTACAATCTCGCCGTCAAGCGGAACTTTCTCGCCCGGCTGGATCACGATAATACTGCCGACTTCGACTTCATCCGGATCGACTTTCTCAATGCCGTCTTCGGTCTCGATATTGGCGTAATCGGGACGGATATCCATGAGCTCGCTGATATTTCTGCGGCTCTTTCCTACAGCGTAGCTCTGGAACAGTTCGCCGATCTGATAAAGCAGCATGACCGCGACACCTTCACCGTACTCACCGAGCACGATGGCACCGACCGTCGCGACCGTCATAAGGAAGTTCTCATCAAAGACCTGCTTATTCATGATTCCCTTGAAGGCCTTGCGGAGAATATCGTAGCCGACAAGGAGATACGGGATCAGGAACAGAATGAAAACCGCCCAGTTCGGAAGTCCCGTTTCGATAAATTCTTCCGAGATCAGATACAGCGGAACAAAGAATACTGCTGCAATGATGATCCGGATCAGAAGATTTTTCTGCTTCTTATTCATGTAAACGCACCCTCATTATTTGAAAGAAAGCAAGCTGTGAAGCAAGCGTCAAAAAAGACTATGCACATCTTACGCAAAAACGGGAATCCACTGCCCTGCCGCCTCAAGGCCGGCGGGATACGGACCCCCGTTTTCTTTCATTCGATCAGATAAATACTTCGCAGTCGTCCTCGACCTTTTTGCAGTTTTCGCGGACGTTCTTCATGACGGTATCAACATCGGCGCCGTCTTCGAACTCGACCTTCATCTTCAGGGTCATGTAGCTGACAGTAGCGTCCTTGACACCTTCTGTCTCTTTCGCTGCAACTTCCATCTTCTCGGCACAGGCTGCACAGTCAACGTCGATCTTGTAAGATTTTTTCATGGTGATTCTCCTTTTCTTTATATATGAACGTATGTTCATGTGTTCATTTGATAAGAGTATTATAGCACACGTGTCCGCGCTGTCAATCATTATCCGTTATACTTATTCGGAAAATATACGCTTTTTTATTATTCCGCAGTTACATTCTTCTGGCGATGGCATCCGCGAACGTATACTCCTCCGCCAGTTTCTTCAGATCTTCAAAAGCAGCTTCACTGTTGTAAATGCAGATCACTTTCTGCAGATCCGCGTAATTGTAAGCATTTCTCTCGATACTGCTCGCGAGGACGTATTTCTCATTGAAGTCCTCTTTGCTTTCAGAAGCCCAGAAGCCCTGCGTGATATGGAATGCTTTTCCGTTAACGCGGAATTCCGAGGCGTGACCGGTCACCGCGTTGTACATTGCCGCGAAAGACGGTCCGATGATGGAGCTGTACTTGCCGCAGACATAATCGAGCTGACCGTTCGTAAAGTATCTCATATTGTTTTCGGAATAGCAGTCGATCACGCCGTAAACAGCGTTTTTGTGCGCTTCCATCATTCTCGGCGCCGCCATCGCTGCAAGAACAGTGCTGAACGGATGTTCTTTGTACTGCTCTTCCACCACTTCGAAATACTCATCGTAGCTGATATATCCCGGCACGACGCAGATCTTCAGATCCCCTTCCTCAAAAAACAGCGGCTCTTCCGAAACAGCGATCTCTTCCGAAGTCATATCGAAACGCACGCTGTAAGCGTTCTGCAGTGTATCGATGATCCCTTCCGTGCGGAGCTTGTGCATCTCATTTCCGAGGCACCCGCCGCCGCTCAGGATAAAGTATTCATTTGTTTCATGCTCAGCGATAAAGTGCTTAGCCATATCGGATCCGGCCTTATACTCGATAAAGGAGCCCGGTCCGACAACGCCGACAAAGTATTCATTATCTTCGACCGACGCAAATGCCTGATCAGAAACCGTCCCGGAAGCCATCATGAAATACATCTTATTCTCAGCTGCCAGTTCCACTTCCGCTTTCAGATCATACGAGTTAAAGGACATCACGCCTTCCGCCCCGTACTCGGCGGCAGACTCGATAAATGCAAGCGCTTCCTCTCCGGATCGGATCGTATCGGAATAGAAAAACTGCACATTGAAAATGCTACCGATATAATCCTCCAGATACTTCTTAAACGACATTACTTCGTCGTCAGCGCGGTTATAGACGAGGACAGCGATCTTATGCTGCGTCTCCTGCCCGTCCGTTTCCGCCTGTGATGATTCTCCTGCTCCTCCTTCGCCCGAAGCGTTTCCGGAACTCCCGGCCGCTCCGCACGATACGAATGAAAGAGCAAAAATCAAAACCGTAAATAAAGCAAGATATTTTTTCAAATCTCTACTCTCCATTTTTATTGCAGGGGTGTAAAAGCGTCAAAACATCTAAAACATCAATACCTTCCCTCATTCATACAGATGGCAGGCAACTTCATGGCCCTGTCCCACTTTCTTCAGTTTCGGCTTCTCGCTCCTGCAGATGTCCATGCACTGGTCGCAGCGGTCGCAGAACGGGCATCCCGGCGGGACGTTGAGCGGGCTCGGGGCTTCGCTCTCGATGCT
>SVDL01000133.1 GCA_015057835.1 Lachnospiraceae bacterium | reverse complement strand
TGGTAAAACGTGCTGCCCTGTCGGACAGCTTCTGTATACTATCACACTATAAACGAGCTTGTCAACAACTAATTTTTATTTTTTTTAAATTCTTTTTTTGCCTGTGCAAACAAATGCTTATGCCTATTTTCGCTATATCTGTCTTTGCATTCTCTTCCGAAGGTTCACCAGGCATTATTCCGCATTTCCGCTGTCCAGGAGCTTCAGCTGAATGATCCTCATTCTGGTGTTTCCGCTCGTAACATAGCGGTTTCTGCTGAGCCGGATCACATTGCTGATCCCGCCGTCGCTTATGACGCCGCTGTACCGGAGATGGCCTTTCAGCGTATAGACCGCCATTTCCGAAGAGTTATGCATGAGTACGCTGTCGTCTTCCATCGAGATGGAATCGTAAATGAAATCCGTGTCTGTGCGGAAGATCTCATTTCCGTCAAAATCATACACCTGGATCCGGTAGCGCTGTGAAGAGCCGACATTGCTGAAAACAAATCCGATGTGTTCTCTATTATAGAAGCAGCTGATGATATTATCGTCAAAGGCGACGGTATTTTCCTTTTTGATCTCCGATCCGGTCTTATACGTCGTAAAACCGCTTTCCTGCAGCGCCAGTATTCTCTTGTTGCCGATCACGACATCCGGGATCACGGTTCCCGCGCTGACTTCGGAAAAGGCAAGATTGTCGCCTTTCTGCAACGTGTCGCCGCTAAACCGGTATACCGCGAGCTCCGCGTTAATGCCGTCTTCTCCCGCTTTCAGAAATGAAACAGCCAGAATCGTGCCGTCTTCGGAAATATCGACGTTCACCGGCTGTCCCTTGTCCGTGCTGCCGCCGTTAATGTCCGCGATCAGCGAACCTCCGGCCGTATAATATTTCACCAGCGCCGACGTACTGTTATCCAGGATCAGAGCGACATTTCCCTTTTCGGAAATGCGGGCCGTTATGATAGGAAGATCCATTTTGAATGAGCTGACATTTCCTTTGCGGTCATAGACTGAAACGTCTGTTCCCATGCGGTCATAAAGCACAGCGTATGCGCCGCTGACGGAGACGACAGGATTTCCGTAGACGATCGACTGATTCCAGACAGTCGTCAGGTCCTGATCCATCAGTGAAATGCCGTCGTTCGAATATTTCAGTATCTTATCCTGCAGAACCGCATAGCCGGCAAGTCCGTTGTCGCCGCCCTGCTTTTCCGCTACGACTTCGTAAGCACGGTAATGGAAATGATCCACGATATATTTGACGCCGCCAAATAAAACCGCGACCAGAATGACCGCGGCGACGCCGATGATGAGATATCTCCGCAGATGCGAGTTCCGTATCTCTTCCTCTTCTTCTTCGTGACCGATGGGTTCGTCGTCGAAAAAGTCGTCTTTCTCTTCTTTATTCAGTTTCAGAAGTTCCCTCAGACTGAATTTCAAGTTGTTCTGTTTCCTCCTCCGTGCGGGCACTGATCCATTGCCGGGCAGCCGCCTGGCAAAAAATTATGTCAACTGTGTTTTCTGCTTATTCTTCCGGATCAGAGCTCCGTCCGTCCCTCCAGCGCGCGCAGCAGTGTCACTTCATCGATATATTCGAGATCGCCGCCCACCGGGACGCCGCTCGCGATGCGTGTCACCTTGATGCCTGTCGGCTTGATCAGCTTGCTCAGATACATCGCGGTCGTCTCGCCTTCCAGTGAGGAATTCGTCGCGATGATCACTTCCTTCACATCCCCCTGCAGGCGCTGCATCAGCTCTTTCAGGCGGATGTCATCCGGACCGATGCCGAGCATCGGCGAAATGGCGCCCTGCAGCACATGGTAAACGCCGCTGTATCTCCCGGTCTTTTCATAGGCCGCGAGATCCCGCGCCGTCTCAACTACCATGATCGTAGAAGCATCTCTTTCCGGATTGGAACAGACCGGGCAGTATTCCGCGTCGGTCAGTGTGCAGCACGTCTTACAGTAGCGGACATTTTCCCTGGCGTCCCGGATCGCGTCGGCGAGCTCATGAGCCTGCTCTTTGGGCATGCTCATGATATGGAACGCGAGGCGCTGGGCCGTCTTGTTCCCGATCCCCGGAAGTTTTGACAGCTGTCCGACCAGCGCGCTGATGTATCCACTAAAATAGTCCACCGCCAAGGCCTCCCATGCCCATGCCGCCGGTGAATTTGCCGAGCGATGATTCCTGCGCGGAATCGACCTGTTTGAACGCTTCGTTGAGTGCAGCGACGATCATATCTTCCAGAGTCTCGATGTCGTCCGGATCAACCGCTTCTTCCGAAAGCTTCAGGGAAACGATCTCTTTTTTGCCGTTCACCTTAACTTCTACCGCGCCGCCGCCCGACGTCGACGTGAATTCGGATTCTTCCAGCTGCTGCTGCGCCTCCTGCATCTGGCGCTGCATCTTCTGGGCCTGTTTCATGAGGTTCTGCATATTGCCCGGCATACCGCCGCCAAAATTGCCTCTCTTTGCCATTTATTGATCTCCTTCTGTGCTTCGTGAATTATTTATATAGGTAAAGACAGCATTTTCATCCGTCCCGAATTACTCTTCCTCGACGATATCCATATGGATCTTGGAGCGGATCACATCATCCACGGAAATAGTGGCAAGGCCGCTGCTTCCGCTGTCGCGAAGCCGGAAGCGCACCGGCACCCGCATTTTGTATTTTCTGGAAATGATCCATTCCAGCTCTCTGGTGAGTTCTTCCTTTCCGATGATCCGCTCCGCGAGACCATTCGAAAATACCGCATAGAGAATCGGTTCCTTCTCCTTCGGATCGAATTCGGGAACGGCTTTTGCAATAAGCTGTCTCGAGAATCCTTCCCTAACCTGCGCCGTGATCGCCTGCCAGTTCGCGCAGATGATCTGCAGTTCTTCCGGCGCGGGGGGCGGCAGCGGCGGCTCCTCGGGGATGCTTTCCTGCACCGCGGTCTTCACCGGATTGTTTTGTGCGCCGGACGGATTCTGCACATTCCGGGCAGCTCCCTCCGCCAGCATCTGCTCCAGTTTCCGGATCCTTTCCATCATTCCCTGCTGCGCCGTCTCCGCCTGATAGAGCCGGTCCAGCAGATCAGCGGGATCCAGTCCTCTCGGCAGTGCGGTTCCGGCAGCCGGTCCCGCAGCCTGCGCATATTCCTGCGCGGATCCTCCCGTATTTACGCCGCCCATATCTGCAGGCACAGTGCCCCGGGCATTTTCCGGCTGGCACAGACGGATCAGGGTCACCTCGATCCGGATTCTCGCGTCCGCCGCCGTCCGCAGGGAGCTCATCAGTTCCGAGAGCTCACGGATATAGCGGATCACGGTATTCTCCGGCACAGCTTCGGCGACCCGGGCCATTTCCCGGATCTGCTCCGCGGGAAGATCGATGAGTTCGGACGCATTTTCCCCGGTTTTCTTAAGAATTAGAAGATTCCTCAGATACCAGGTAAAATCCGTGACAAACTGGGCGGCGTCCCGTCCGCCTGCGATCAGTTCCTCAAACTGGGATACCACGGAAGCCGTGTCCGAGCGCAGCATTGCCTGCATGAGATTTCCGAACACGCTGGTGTCCGCCGCTCCGAGCACTTCCAGGACCTTCTCATAGGTCAGCTTCTCCCCGATCAGGAAAGAAGCGCACTGATCCAGCATACTGAGCGCGTCGCGCATCGCCCCTTCGGAAGTCCGGGCGATATACTGGAGGCCTTTCCGTTCCGCGTCGATTCCCTCCCGCGCCGTCAGTTCTTCAAGGCGCGCGGTGATCACATCGATGCCGATCCGGTGAAAATCATACCGCTGGCACCGGGAGAGGATCGTGACGGGGATCTTGTGCACTTCTGTCGTGGCGAGGATGAAAATGACGTATTCCGGCGGTTCTTCCAGTGTCTTGAGCAGCGCATTGAACGCACCGCCCGACAGCATGTGTACTTCGTCGATAATATAGACGCGGTATTTTCCCTCCGCCGGCCGGTAGGTCACTTCCTCCACGATCTGGCGGATGTTGTCGACGCCGTTATTGGAAGCCGCGTCGATTTCGATCACATTGAGTGAATTGCCGGCGTTTATACGCCGGCACATTTCACATTCATTGCATGGACTTCCGTTTCTCGGATTCTCGCAGTTGACCGCCTTGGCAAATACTTTCGCCACCGACGTTTTTCCCGTCCCCCGCGTCCCGCAGAAACAGTACGCGTGACCGATCCGGTCTGTCAGGATCTGGTTTCTCAGCGTGGTTACAATATGATCCTGCCCTTTTACCTCCTCAAAGGAATCCGGGCGGAATTTTCGGTAAAGAGCTACATAGCTCATTCCGTTCTCCTTTTGCTGTATCAGTCACCGAAGCTGATGCCGCAGCGTTTCGCGAGGGCGACCGTCTGGTCGTTCTTCGGAACGGTCTTCAGCTTGCCGGCGCATTCCGCCAGCGGGACCTTTTTGATCTTGTTGTTGATGATCGCGACCATGCATCCATACTCTTCTCTTTCGATCAGTTCGGAAGCATAAGCGCCGAGCTTCGTGGAGAGGACACGGTCAAACGGGCAGGGTGTGCCGCCGCGCTGGGTGTGTCCCGGAACAGTGACGCGGGTCTCATACCCTGTCTTTTTCGTGATCTCATCCGCGATCTTGTAGGTGACGGACGGATAGTTCTTCGCGATCTTCTCAAGATCTTTCTTCCGGTCCTTCTTTTCCTTCTTCGCGATTTCCTTCGAGATCGCGCCTTCGGCTACTGCAAGGATCGTGAATTTGCTGCCGCTGCTGTGGCGTTTTTCGATCGCTTCGCAGATCTTATCAATATCATACGGAATTTCCGGGATGATGATAATATCGGCGCCGCCGGCGATGCCCGCGTTCAGCGTAAGCCACCCGGCATTATGTCCCATCATCTCCACAAGGAAAACACGTCCGTGCGAGGATGCCGTCGTATGGATGCAGTCCAGCGCGTTGACCGCGATGTCAATCGCCGACTGGAACCCGAACGTAAGGTCCGTGCCGTAAATATCATTGTCGATCGTCTTCGGAAGATGAATAATATTCAGTCCTTCCTCCCGGAGAAGGTTGGCCGTCTTCTGGGAGCCGTTGCCGCCGAGAA
>SVDL01000132.1 GCA_015057835.1 Lachnospiraceae bacterium | reverse complement strand
CCAGAAATGCCACATAGCCGCGGATCGGCTTGCCGCAGGCGAGGCCGGAGATCGTCTGATTGACGACGGCCTGGAAGATGGAGGCGGCCAGGTCCTCCCTGGTCGCGCCCTCGTTGATGAGAGGCTGAATGTCTGTCTTCGCGAACACGCCGCAGCGCGCGGCGATATCGTAGACTGCCTGATAATTGCGGGCGAAGGAATTGAGGCCGGACGCGTCTGTCTGCAGAAGGGAGGCCATCTGATCGATAAAGGAGCCCGTGCCGCCGGCGCAGATTCCGTTCATGCGCTGCTCGGCGTTGCCGTTTTCAAAGTAAATGATCTTGGCGTCCTCGCCGCCCAGTTCGATGGCGACGTCGGTTTTCGGGTAGTAGGCGGAGAGACAGGTGGAGACGGCGATGACTTCCTGGACGAAAGGGATCCCGAGATGCTTTGCCAGGGTCAGTCCCCCGGAGCCGGTGATCACCGGACGGATCAGGATGTCCCCGAGTTCGTCGTAAGCTTCCGCGAGCAGTCGGCCCATTGTTTCCTGTATATCGGCAAAATGCCTCCGGTAGCTTTTGAAAAGCGGGTTGCCGGAGTCGTCAAGAACGGCGATTTTTACAGTCGTGGATCCGATATCGATACCCGTCCTGTAAACGGGTTTCGGCTCATCTTTGTCAGGAACGTTCCATGAGGATACATCGAATTCGTCCGTTTCCGGATCGAAGTCACCCATACGTCCGTTCCGAATTGCAGTTTCATTCAGCATGGAAGACCTCATATAGTTATGGTAAGAAAGATACGGTTTTGATTACTTTTTTCTTGCCCGTACCAGTTAAAGATTATACAATATCGTCTGAAAAAGCACAAGAAAGGAACATTTATGGCTGAATACACCATCAGGGCTCTTGAGGGAAAAGCGAAAAGGGCTTCTTTCAGGACCGTCCACGGAACGATCGAGACGCCGGTCTTCATGAATGTGGCTACCGCCGCGGCGATCAAGGGAGGCGTCGGCGCCTATGAGCTGAAAGGGATCGGGACACAGGTCGCTCTGTGCAATACCTACCATCTTCACGTGAGGCCGGGAGACGAAGTGGTCCGGAAAATGGGCGGACTGCACGCCTTTATGGACTGGGACAGACCGATTCTTACCGATTCCGGCGGATTCCAGGTCTTTTCGCTCGCGAAACTCCGGCATATCAAAGAAGAAGGCGTGACCTTTCATTCCCACGTTGACGGACGGCGTATTTTCATGGGGCCCGAGGAGAGCATGCGGATCCAGTCGAATCTCGGATCGACCATCGCGATGGCATTTGACGAATGTCCGAACAGCACTCTTGACGAGGCGTATGTGAGAAATTCGGTGTCGAGAACGGAGCGGTGGCTCGAAAGATGCGTAAAAGAGATGGACCGGCTTAATTCTCTTGAAGAAACTGTCAACCGGGAGCAGCTTCTGTTCGGGATCAACCAGGGCGCGGTCTACGATGAGATCCGCATCGAAAATGCGCAGAAAATCAGCGAACTGGATCTCCCCGGATATGCGATCGGCGGCCTGGCGGTGGGAGAGACGCACGAGGAGATGTATCATATCCTCGACGTCACGGTTCCGCACCTGCCCCAAAACAAACCCGTCTATCTTATGGGCGTCGGGACGCCGGCCAATATCCTCGAGGCAGTGGACCGGGGCGTCGATTTCTTCGACTGCGTTTACCCGAGCAGGAACGGACGGCACGGCCATCTGTATACGGATCACGGGAAGATCAATATTCTGAACGCGAAATACGAGACGGACCCGCGGCCGGTCGACGAGACATGTGACTGTCCGGCATGCAGACATTATTCGAGAGCGTACATCCGCCATCTTATGAAAGCGGGAGAGGTCCTCGGCCTCCGTCTGTGCGTCCTTCACAACCTCCGGTATTACAACAGGCTCATGGAGGAGATCCGGGATGCGATCGAAAAGGGAACATTTGCTCAGTATAAAAAAGAAAAGCTTGCCAAGATCGCGGGAGAGGCTTGAAACTTTGAAAAAGATATACTATGATATTTAAGATTCTTTATGAAAAGATATGGAGGAAACTATGAACACATTTACTATTGTCGCTCAGGCTGCTGCCGGCGGTCTCAGTATGATCATCTGGCTTGTCGCTATGGTAGCGATCATGTATTTTCTTATGATCCGTCCGCAGAGAAAAGAGCAGAACCGCATTAAAAACATGCTCGCGGATATGCAGGTCGGCGACAGCGTTGTCACTACCAGCGGCTTCTACGGCAAGATTCTGGATATGACGGACGACGATGTGATCGTTGAATTCGGAAATAACAAGAACTGCCGCATCCCGATGCGCAAAGCGGCCATCGCGGAAGTGGAGAAGGCGTCTGACGGCATCGCAGCTCCGGAAGCCAAGGACTGATACGGCGGGTCTCCGCGCAGAATAGGAAAGACAAAACAGTGTGTTTTGTACAGAGACGGTCAGGCCGTCTCTGTATTCATATACGGAAAGGCACAGCAGAAAGGAAGTTCCATGTTTACTTATCATTGCCTGAATCCGATTTCGGAAAAAGGTCTGCAGAATTTTGATACCAACTACGAAGAGACGGAGAGCATAGAAGCCGACGCCATTCTTGTGCGCAGCGCCGATATGCTTTCCATGGAGATCCCGAAGAGCGTCAAGACGATCGCCCGCGCCGGGGCAGGTGTTAACAATATCCCCCTGAAAGAATGCTCGAGGAGAGGAATCGTCGTCTTCAACACACCCGGGGCCAACGCCAACGGGGTGAAGGAACTCGTGATCGCCGGAATGCTCCTCGCGTCCAGAGATATCGTGGGCGGTATCGAGTGGATCGAGCACCAGGAAGATATGTCCGATATCCAGAAGCGGGCGGAGAAAGAGAAAAAGCATTTCGCGGGAACCGAGATCAGCGGAAAGAAGCTCGGAATCATAGGCCTTGGCGCCATTGGCGTTCTTGTGGCAAATGCCGCCGTCCATCTCGGCATGGATGTCTACGGCTATGACCCCTATATTTCCGTCAACGCCGCCTGGAATATGTCCCGTTCGATCCATCACAGCAGAGATATCAATGAGATCTATCACGACTGTGATTACATCACGCTTCACGTCCCGGCGACGGAAGAGACGACGGGCATGATCAACCGCAGCACCATCGCCAGAATGAAAGACGGCGTCGTTCTCCTGAATTTCGCCAGAGATCTGCTGATTGACGAGGACGCTGTTGTCGAAGCACTGGAAGCCGGCAAATTCCGCAAATATGTGACGGATTTCGCGACGCCGGCAATTGCGAAAGCGAAAAATACGCTGGTGACGCCTCATCTGGGCGCCTCCACGGAGGAAGCGGAAGAGAACTGCGCGGTGATGGCGGTGCAGCAGATCCGCGATTATCTGGAAAACGGAAATATCCACAATTCCGTCAATTTCGCGAACTGCGAGCTCGGCAAATGCCAGTCCGCGGGACGCATCACGGTAACGCATCTCAACAAGCCGAACATGCTGGCTCTTGTGACAGCGAAAGTCGGCGGACTCGGGATCAATATCGCGGACTTTACCAGTAAGAGTAAAGGAGATTACGCCTATACGATCATGGATATCGGGGCGAAGCCCTCTAAAGCGCTGATCGATGCGATCTACGAGATCGACGGCGTGATCAGAGTGCGGACGATCCACCGGACGAGAAGCGTCTGAGAAAGAGAATTTGTCTGGCAAAGAGAAGCACCTGAAAAAGAGAAGCGTCTGACAAAGAGAAGCACCTGACAAAGAGAAGCTTCTGGCAAAGAGAAAGCACCTGAAAACAGAAAGACCCGGAAGAACGGGAGAAAGGAGCATCCGATCGCTCCGTGTTATGATCGGATCATAAAGAAAAATGGCTGATAATCAGAATCAACAGGTCCCGGAGGGCTGCACGCATGACTGCAGCAGCTGCGGGGCAAGCTGCCCGTCGAAGAAGCTTGACAAATCGGCGTTCGCCGCTCCTTCAAATGAACACTCCGCCGTAAAGAAGATGATCGGCGTAGTCAGCGGAAAAGGAGGCGTCGGAAAATCGCTGGTCACATCCCTTCTCGCTGTAGCGGCGAACCGTCAGGGTCTCGCGGCCGGAATCCTCGACGCGGATATTACCGGTCCGTCGATCCCGAAGATCTTCGGCGTACACCGCAAAGCGTACGCGACGGAAGCAGGGATGATCCCGGTCTACACAGACAACGGGATCGGAATGATCTCCATCAATCTTGTTCTTGATGACGAGGAGGAACCCGTCATCTGGAGAGGCCCCGTGATCGCGGGCGTTGTCAAACAGTTCTGGACCGACGTCGCCTGGGGAGATGTGGACGTGCTGCTTGTCGATATGCCTCCCGGAACAGGAGACGTACCGCTCACGGCGTTCCAGTCCCTGCCGCTTGACGGCATCGTAATTGTCACTTCCCCGCAGGATCTCGTATCCATGGTGGTCGAAAAAGCGGTCCGCATGGCAGAGAAAATGGATGTCCCGGTGCTCGGCGTCGTGGAGAACATGAGCTACCTGACCTGCCCGGACTGCGGAAAGAAGATCTCCGTGTTCGGCGAGAGCGGAGTGGAAAAGATCGCGAAAGCGCATAACATTGAAAAAGTCATTCAGCTTCCCATCATGCCGGAAGTGGCGTCACTGTGCGACGCCGGCCGCATCGAAGATGTGGATCCCGCGGTGACGGCGGAATTTGCGCAGTTTATGGAATAAGCCGCAGCAGCTGCAGCTAATGTCATCCGGCTGACTGATTTCCTGTCAGCACAGAGACTGCAAAGGGCTCCTTTGTGCAAATCTCCGGACTTTTGAAAAAACAGGCAACCTTTTTAAGACCCAGATCATGCATCTTCGTCTATGAAAAGGTTGCCTGTTTTTTGATTCAGAGGAACGCTTGCACATTTGGTTGTCATAATTTGATTTATGTTAACTGCACAAGCGGATTTTTCAAAAAAAGTGGTGCCTATTATTATTGCAAAGAGATTACTGACCAGTTGAAATAGCCGGCGCATTCTCGTGACTACTACTATAAGGATGGGCATGATACATAACAGCCAGCTATGTCATGTCCATC
>SVDL01000031.1 GCA_015057835.1 Lachnospiraceae bacterium | reverse complement strand
TATTACAGATAGTACTGTGTAAGAAAACCCATGTCTACAAAAATAGGGTGGGTGTCTACTTTTAGCTTACCAGTTCATTCACCGTCATTTTGGGTCAGAGCCAGGCATGTCAAATCTTGCTTTTTCTCTTTTAACATGCCTCTCACCGACTTTTTGGGTCAGAGCCAAGCATGTCAAATCTTGCTTTTTCTCTTTTAACATGCCTCTCACCGACTTTTTGGGTCAGAGCCAGGCATGTCAAATCTTGCTTTTTCTCTTTTAACATGCCTTTCACCGCCATTTTGAGTCAGAGTCAGGCATGTCAAATCTTGTTTTTTCTCTTTTAACATGCCTTTCACCGTCATTTTGGGTCAGAGTCAGGCATGTCAAATCTTGCTTTTTCTCTTTTAACATGCCTCTCACCGACTTTTTGGGTCCAAGCCAGGCATGTCAAATCTTGCTTTTTCTCTTTTAACATGCCCCGCGCCGCTGCTTCGCGGCGGCCGGGACAGCCCGCGCTTCTTCACTCACCTTCACCCCCGCTCGATCGTCCCTCTTTTCCGGAAGATGAGCCACGCAAGCAGGATCGTCAGCGCTCCGGACGGCATGATCATGATACTGGTCTGAGAGATCAGCGACGGCATCAGTATAAACAGCGCACTCATAAGAAGCAGCGGGGCCAGTGACAGTCTGATATTCTTCCGGTAGTAGCGGTAAGCCATTGCGCCGAAGAGAGCGGGGACAACGTTCGCAAATGCAGGCTGCAGCGCCTCGCTCTGCAGGACCGGCTGCAGTGGAACCAGAAGCAGAACACCGAGCGCGAGAACAAGAATTGTTACAAGAGACGACGTCGCGATGGAGAGAGTCGAGATGATCTCATTTTCCGGCGTTCCGGCTTTCGTGCCGGCAATTTCGCGGGCGCTCATGGCACAGGGGATCTTCATATTGATCAGATTCCCCGTGATGAATGCAAGATAACCGCCGCCCGCTCCGAGCATCGGCGTATAAACGAGAAATTCGACCACGCTGGAAACGGTCCAGACAATGCCGACCGCAAGAAATCCTTTTGCCGCTGCCGCAAGATCCGGCATGGCGCCCAGATGATGTCCGATCAAAAACGGCGCACCGATAAGCATTACCAGTGTCACGAGACTGAAGGTCCGTCCGATAACGTGCGTGCCGAGGTTATATTTTTCCAGATATTGTTCTTTCATTTGTGTACCGGAACTGCTCTGTTCAGGATTCATTTCTTTCTTTTGTGTACCGGAACTGCTCTGTTCAGGATTCATTTCTTTCTTTTGTGTACCGGAACTGCCCCATTCCGGATCCATTGCTATTTTTTGATTCATGATGAAACCCTCTCTGCCTGATCAATGGAAAAGAACCGCTGCCAGCATGCCGATCAGCATGCTTCCCGCGATTGAAAAGCTCTCAAGAAAGACCATATGCTTCTTCTCGGCGAAGTATGTAAAGCAGGCCATCACAAGCGCAGAGACGCATACGACCAGGATCGGAGTCAGATCTCCGGAGAAGGAAAACAGACCGTTCCCGGAAATAAAGCCGCCGATATAGCTTCCCAGATAGGCGCTCACAAGGCCGATGAACATCGCGACCATCGCGCTGTCGCCGAAACCGGCCTTTTTCTTCGTTTCTTCACCGCTGCCGGCCTGCCCGGCTTTCTTTTTCGCCTTTTCTCCGCTGCCCGCCTGCCCGGCTTTTTTCTTTACCGGGTCCCCGTTTCCGCCGAGCCTTTTCAGGTAGGATCTATTGAAAAATACGGAAAGGATCATGCCCCACATGATGCAGATGCTCATGAGAAGAGCGATTGTCGCAAATGCCCGCGGCGTCATCTGCGACGCGGAAAGCTGCGTCAGGCCCACCTGTTCGGCGGCGCCCTGCGCGACCTGTGTCTCATAGTGGAGCGCGCCGATCACGGACAGCCGGAGCCACGGCCACGGGGTTCCGAGACTCCCGGACAGAGCGATGACTCCCAGCAGGATCCCGACCGCAGGCAGGATGGAAAATGTTGCGCTGGAAGCGATCGTCCTGCGCATTTTCCCTTCGTCCATACCGATCGCCTTTCCGGCCCGGTATGCCCGGATGAGGAAAATTACACATATGACGGCGACAAACAGGACAATGCCGCCGCATACAAGATACAGAAACGGACTGTTTAATTCCCGGGTCATGAGTATGGACCTCCTTTTCTGAAAGTATCCTACATACTTCTGACAAATAATAAATAATATTATATAGCATTATTAGCCGTTTGGGGAAATCAGGTGAATTAGCGGACGTATCTCCTGCCTTGTTCTCCGGCGCGAAGCCGACATCAGCTCCTCCGGTCTGTGCAGGACGGCATCCCTGAAGATCAAAGTAAACGACAGAATCATCTTCGATGACTGGAATCTCCCGTCTCACGAAGAATGGAAACCGTGATTAATAAACCGCCTCATGTTGCATGGAAACTCTGATCATTAAACAGCCTCAAAAAGGCCTCCGGAAATCGGATATTCCGGAGGCCTTACTGTATCTACAGCGCTTAACAGGAAAATATGGTATAATAACAGCCGGAATCTATCCAATCCCTTCTTTTGGCAAAAGGCACTTCGCAGCAAAAGGAGAAATCGCAATGTTTCAGATCATGACTGCCGCGGAAGCGGTCAAATCCATTAACGATCACGCCGTGATCGGTTTAAATTCCTTTGCCGCCATGGCGAATCCCGAAAAACTGCATGAAGCGATCACACAGCGGTTCCGTGAGACCGGTCATCCGTGCGATCTGACCCTTATTTCGTCAGCCGGTTTCGGTCTTCTGGATGCGGACCGCGGTGCGGAGCCCTATATCCGGGAAGGTGCGGTCGGAAAAATCATCGCAAGCCATTACGGGACCCTGCCGGTCGTCCGGAAACTGGTTCTTGAAGACCGGTTCGAAGCATACAATCTCCCGCTCGGTCCGATGTCCCATGCGATCCGTGCGCAGGCGGGCGGACACGACGGATACTTTACCAAAACGGGACTCGGCATTTTTGTGGATCCTCGCGTCGAGGGTCCCGGGCTCAACGGCATTTCCCATGACGAATCCCTCGTGCGGCTCGTGACCATTGAGGGTAAGGAGTATCTGCGCTATCATCTGCCGGCGCCGGACATTGCGCTGATCAAGGCGACCAGCGTGGACGCCAACGGGAATATTTCCTTTGAAAATGAATACTGCTCGATCGACGCGCTCTCCCTCGCGCAGCTCACGCGGCGCAATCACGGAAAAGTCATTGTACAGGTGGACCGGGTACGGGCGGATTTCCGCCGTCCCCGCGACGTTATTCTTCCTGCCGCGCTCGTCGACGCCGTTGTGGTCTGCCCGCAGGACAGAAATGACGAGCTGTTCGGGACCCTTTCGGGCGATATCCACGTTCCGTCGACCCACATGCAGTACTGGTACGGGCGTCTCGAGGAGGAAAACGCAAAGATCGGCTATGAGAGAGACGACCTTGCTTCTTCCATTATCGGAAACCGGGCGGCAGACGAGCTGCGGCCGGGCGATATCGTCAACATCGGGATCGGAATTCCGGAGAAGGCCGCAAAATTTGCCGCTGAAAAGGGGATCCTGCAGGATCTCACGCTTTCCGTGGAATCAGGCGGGATCGGCGGACTTCCGGCAGGAGGCCGGCAGTTCGGCGCCATGATCGGCGCCGGCTCGATCAGCGATATGTCGATGCAGTTCGACTTTTACGACGGCGGCGGCCTGGACCGGTGCTTCATGGGCGCGCTTGAAGTTGACCGGCACGGCAATGTCAACGCGCACCGCGGCGCGGACCACTACGCCGGGGTCGGCGGTTTCTGCAATATCACATCGGCGACCAAGAATGTCGTTTTCTGCTTCACTTTCAGTGCCAAAGGGCTTGCGGTCTCCCGCGAGAACGGAATCATCCGGATCGAGAAGGAAGGCAGTATTCCCAAAATCGTAGAAAACGTGCGCAGCATCAGTTTTTCCGGCAAAAAAGCAGTCGAAAACGGGCAGAATGTCCTCTACATCACGGAGCGGTGCGTATTTGCCCTCCGGCCGGAAGGACTTGCGCTCATCGAAGTGTACCCCGGGATCGACAAAGAAAGGGATATTCTGGAGAAGCTGCCGTTTGTCGTGGCGGATGAGACGGCGTGATATTTTCTGCAGCTGAAGGAGCAGTACTTTTCATAGATTGATTGAAAAATGAATTCGTTAAAAAAGGAGGAACGGATATGTTTCAATTCTGGGGAGACGGATCACAGGCCGCGAAAGATCTTGTGAGCAGAATCGCGGTTCGCAGTACGGAAAACTTTAACTGGACATTCATTTTCATCCTCGCCGTTGTTTTCTATGTCTACTGGTCGGAGATCAATAAAAAGAATTATGAAGTAATATATGCCGGGCTCGCGCTGTACGGCGTCCACTGGCTTTATGAGATCGGAAATGCGATCATCGGGCATTTCGCAGGTTATCCGCTATGGTCGGTCAGCAATGAATCCACTACTTTTATCCTGCTGATCGGTGTATGCTGGGAGCTGTCCATGATGTTTTCTCTGGCGGGAATCATTTCTTTTAAAATGCTGCCGGCGGACCGCACCAAAAGATATTTTTCAAAGAACGGAAAAGGGGGAATCAGCTGCAAACTGGCCGGTGCGCTCAGCATGGCACTGCTCTTCGCTCTCGTCGAATCCTTCCTCGCGGCAACGTCGAACCACTCCTTCATCTGGGTCTACAAATGGTGGGGCGTGCTGCCGGTGTTCGTGACGACTTATATTCCGTTCTTCCTTGCGAGCAACTATGTACCGGATATGGCTCCGGCGAAACGGAAACGATTTCTGATCACGGTCTGGGGACTTGTGGCGGTGCTTCTTATCATCCTTATTCCCGCTGGTGTGATCTGAACCTCTTCATACCGGGAAACGTGCGCCGCCGGGCGCACACGAAAGAAACGGAGAAGAACCCTCCCGGATTCTCCTCCGTTTTTTCTGCAGTATACTTCAAGTTACAGGGTTATTGGAAAAAATGCGGGTCATATAACAAAACGCGTTGGATGCTGATTCCAAATCTTTCTTATCTGGGCTCTGTCTTTTCAGCATCCCCTGTATTCCAGGCACAGCATCGTCAGATCATCGAACTGTTCCCCATCCGTTGTAAAATCATCAACCGCTTTGCGCATGCGGCGGATCGTCTGTTCCGGATCGGCGTCTTTATTCCGGTTCAGGCTGATGAGGGTATTTTCCATGCCGAACATCCTGAGCTGTTTATCGGAAGCTTCCGGCAGACCGTCCGTATAAAGGAACAGTTTGCTGCCCGGTTTCAGAATTACTTCTGCTTCCCGGTATTTGATCGCGTCATACCCGCCGACGACAAAACCATGCCTGCTTTTAAGTACTTCATAGTCTCCGCCGGGCTGTTTTAATATCGGATACTCGTGACCGGCGTTCGACGCGGTCAGTTTTCCTGTGGAGATCTCCAGAATGCCGAGCCAAACCGTCACGAACATGTCTTCCTGATTGTTCAGGCAGATCTCATGATTCGCCCCTTCCAGGATCTTCGCGGGAGAATTTCCTCTCATCGCATAGCTCTGCAGTACAAATTTTGAGAACATCATAAACAGTGCAGCAGGAATTCCCTTGCCCGAGACGTCCGCCATGACGATGCACAGATGATCCTCGTCGATCAGGAAATAATCGTAAAAATCGCCGCCCACTTCCCGCGCGGGTTCCATGAGAGCGTAAATATCAAACTCCGTCCGGTCCGGGAAGGGAGGAAATGTGTTGGGCACAAAGGTTCCCTGCAGGCGCGTGGCGAGAGCCAGTTCCGTGGTAATGCGCTCCCTCTCCGCTGTGATGGTCTGCAGTTCGCTCATGTGCCGGTCGAGGGCATTTGTCAGATCAATGATATCCTCCGACAGCTCACCGATCTCATTGTGCGGTTTTACTTTTTCCAGCTGTTTTATGACCGGTCCGCTGTCTTTTGTATTTTTATAAAGCCGGATATTTTTCTGAACAGTCCGCAGAGGACTCAGAACGAACCGGGAGATCAGCGCCATGCACAGGGCGAACAGAAGAAGAAGCTGACTGACCGCAAAGGCGGTTCCGCGCAGGGTCTGCTTCTCGATCTCCCCCCGGATGCCGCTCAGGTTGTATGTCAGTCCGATCAGCGCGTACTTTCCGCTTTCGAGATGGCTGAGATACGCGTAATAATCCACATAGTTCCCGGCATCCGCGAGATGACTCGAGAACTGAGACGCGTTCCTCATCGCCTCCTGAAGACTTTCATCGACTTTTACCGAATGGCCGAGCGGATAGACCTGCTCGTATTCCGTTCCCCGGACCGCACCGGGTTCGGCGCCGCTGAAAACGAAAAACTGATCTACATAAGGCTCCTCTGTCATAACACAGAAGAGATAGTCCAGTTTATATGTCTGTTTGATCTGATTGATGCGTATGAGAAGCCAGGAATAACAGATTTCCGCGTAGAGCTTCTGGTCTTCCTCGGAAAAGGAGCGGATCTCGTCTGTCCCGACATATTTGATCCGGACATCCGGGTTGCGTGCGCTGAACTGCCGGTACTTTTTCTCTGTTTTTGTTCCTGCTCTGAATTCGGAATCATAATCGATATCCAGGATCTCATAATTTTCATACCAGTATTTCAGAAGCCACCGGTAAGCAGGAAATTCACGGACCGAGCGGATCACTTCATCCGCGATCTCCTCTGAACGGTTCTCGGCCTGCAGCTTCACGCTGGCATTCGCCTGCGCGCGCTGTGTAATATAAGTCAGAAAGCCCGTCGTAATCACCGCCAGTATGAACAGTACGGCTACCTGAAGGATTATGCCTCCCTTTTTGCGATTTTCTGTCATGACAGGAACTTCCTTCCTAAATAAAGACCGCCGGAAAGATAAGAGAGCTGTGTTGAAACCTCATTATGATTTTATAACATTCCCGGCAAACAGAAAAGACAGTTTATCCCTTAAAGTACGGCGCGTATTTCGCGGCGAGCCGGATCGCCTCCCTCATGCTGACATCACCGGCGATCCCCTTCCCGGCTATATCAAATGCCGTACCGTGATCGACGGACGTTCTGAGGATCGGCATCCCGTTCGTGACGGAGATCGTGCGGTCAAAATCAAGAGTTTTTGTGGCAATGTGCCCCTGGTCGTGGTACAGGGAGAGCACGCTGTTGTATTTTCCCTGTTTAGCCTGATGAAAGACGGAATCCGCGCCGACGGGACCCGCGACATCGTATCCTTCCGCGCGAAGTTCCTCTACGGCCGGCATGATCTCATTGACCTCTTCCCAGCCGAAAAGACCGTGCTCCCCGCAATGCGGATTGAGTCCGGCGACCGCCATCGTGCCGTCCGTGACGCCGAGCCTTCGCAGGGCTTCCGTGCATTCGCGGACGCATTTCTTAATATTTTCCTTTGTGATCTCCTCCAGCATATCCCGAAGGGACAGATGTCTCGTCAGGAAAAAGACCCGCAGCCCGTTCGTCTCGAACATCGTGAGCGGATCCGGCGTACCCGTCAGTGCTCCGAAGATCTCGGTGTGGCCGATATAAGGGACGTTTGCTGCATGCAATGCTTCCTTGTTGATCGGGGTTGTCGCGACCGCGTCCGCTTTTCCCGCCATGGTGATCGCAATAGCAGTTTTTATATAGGAAAATGCCGCCGCCCCGCACATCGCCTGCACTTCGCCGAACCGAAAAGAATCCATATCGATATTATTCAGGTCGATCAGATTCAGTACGTTTTCGGAGAAATCAAATTCCGCAGCGGGATCCGCCTCGGAAATGCAGTGGATCCGAAATGGTACGCCGGTGATTTCGATCGCCTGCGCAAGGATTTTCTTATCTCCGATCACAATGCAGTCCGCCGTATCCCTGACTTCCGGGCTGCTCAACGCTTTGACGGTGATCTCGGGGCCGATGCCGGAGGGATCTCCGACCGGCACTGCGATAATAGGTTTTCGATTCATAAGGTTCTCTTTCCTTCCAAAGCTGCAGGAATAACAGCCCGTCATTTCAATGGGAAAAATCCTTTCGTTTTCTCTTTTTATGAGATTTTCCTCTTTATTATTCCACAACCGCCGGAACGATCGCATATCCTACGACTTTTTCGGGATTATCTCCGTCCGTGATGAGAATGGTGATGTCAGGTGTTTTTCCCGCTGCGGAGCTGCAGTGAATCGTGAGATTCAGCTTATAAATGGACCAGTTTCCTTCTACACTGATGATCGATTCCCTGGAGCTGTAAACATTTGCGTTCAGGTGTTCCACCCCTTCGGGAGCATTTTCCAAAGCGACTGAATACTCAACACTGTCAAAAGATTTCAGCGTCAGACTCTCCGAAGAAAGCAGCAGCTCCTCCGCATCTCCACCCTCAACAACACGGATCTCTTTGCTGTCCTCAGCGCCTCTCACTTTGGCAGTGATTGTTGCGGTTCCCGCGCTGACACCCTTGATGATCAGTGCTTCATTTTTCTCATCTTTTTCGACCGTCGCGACGGATTCATCCGAGCTCGAGATCTCGATGTCATTTCCATAGCTTAAGATCCAGTCGTCCGCGTGTACCCGGAAACAGCTTTCGGTACCTGCGAGCATTACAGGAGTGCTCAGATAAATCTCGGCGCTCTCAAAAGAATCCTTTGTTCCGCTTCCGGTACCGGAATTTTTGGAAGTTCCCGCGCTTCCGCAGCCCGCAAGAAGACATGCGGCAAGGATAATGGACAGGAAACGGGCTGCTCTTTTTTTCATCATTTTAATACTTCCTCCTGGACAAGTTCCTGCGGATACTGTAGAACCATTTTTTTGCAGATCTGTTCTGCCTCTTCCGATACAGCCATTATATGCTGACAGGAAATCTGTTTTTTCTGATCAGAATATAGAGCTGTGATCGCTTTTTCCCGGCGCCCACAGCGCTATAAGCTGTGCATTTATTTTATCATGCACTTGTAAGTCACGGCAAAAAAAGTTATAATGCCTTCATAATTGTCGACAATTATTTTTTTCAGTCGACAAAGCAAATGTTTTTGACGGCGCATCTTTAGGAAAGGAGCACTCTTATGAGCCGCAAGGTTTTATTTACGCAGGAAGTGGATCCGGCAGGAAAAGAACTTCTGGAAGAGAACGGATTTGAGGTGGTCATCTCCCCGTCGGAGGACCGGGAAACGCTGAAAGAACTGATCGTGGACGCGGAAGGCGTTTTTTCCGCAACAGTTTTTCTGGATGAGGATATCTTATGCGCCGGGAAGAAACTGCAGGTCGTCGGCAAACACGGCGTCGGTATCGACAATGTCGTGAGCGCGGAGACCGCGACTAAACTCGGTCTCTATGTCGTGCGCACGCCGATGGCCAATTCGGACTCCGTCGCGGAACATACGGTAGGCGGGATGCTGGCTTTCATGCAGAAAGTCGTGCAGATGCACCATGCGGCGCAGATCGCCGATTTTGAACAGCAGAACTGCGGTGATATGCATGAAATCAACCACCGGACCATCGGTCTCATCGGCCTTGGCAATATCGGAAGCCGCGTCGCAAAGATCTGCGCGATGGGATTTGACATGAAAGTGCTCGCCTATGATCCCTATATGGATCCCTCTCGCGTTCCGGACTATGTGGAACTCACAGATGACATTTTCCGTATCTATAAAGAGTCTGATTTCGTAAGCCTTCACGTCGGCGTGACGCCGGAGACCGTCGGTATGGTCGGTGCGGAACAGTTCGCTATGATGAAGCCGACTGCAGTATTCCTCAATCAGGCCCGCGGCGCTCTCGTACAGGACGACGCGCTGTATGAGGCCCTGAAAAACCATGTCATAAAAGGAGCGGTGATCGACGTCTATACGCAGGAACCGGCACCGGCGGATCTTCCGATCCTCGGCCTTGATAACGTCCTGCTCTCCCCGCACTGCGCGGCGCTGACCGATGAAGCAAAGCGGAAAATGAGCTATGACGGCTGCAAAGGTATTCTGGAAGTACTCACCGGTCAGAAACCAACCTGGTGCGTAAACTATGATGAGGTCAACGCTGCACGGAGCGTGAAATAATGACAGGGGATGCATTCCGCCATCAGGAGACGGCCATGCAGATCGTATCAGATCTGCGGGAGAAGATCATTCTCGGCGCTTTCCGGGAAGATCCTGCGGCAAGAGAGCTTCCTCTTTCCGAACAGTACGGCGTCTCCCGAAGCACCGTGCGCACGGCCCTCATGACGCTGGAAAAAGACGGCCTTCTGACCGTCCTCCCAAACGGGCGGAAGCGGTTTGAAACAGTAGACCGGGAATACATAGCGGATCTCTGCCGCGCAAGAAGCGTCATCGAGGGCGAAGCCGCTGCGGAGATTCTGCAGCAGAAGCATGTCGATTACTCGGAACTTCTGGCGCTGCTCGGAAGTTTCCACACGGCGCTGGAAATGGATCTGTCTCCGAAGCGGAGAAAACTCCTCGCGGAGACCAATGAACAGTTTCATGAAAAGCTTGTTGCGCTGAGCGGAAACCGGGCTCTCGTCAAATGCCGCGAGGTGATTGCACCGGTCTTATATACGATCGAGCATCTCAACGCGGGTCTCACTGCGGAGAAAAATGAGCACAATTACTACGATTCCCACAGAAAGATTCTGGATCTTCTGATGAACAGGGATCCGGCCGCCGTTGAATACATCCGTTATCATGCGATGGACGCGGTCCTCATCGACGCGATGCAGGTGCTCGGACAGGAAGAAGCCCGCAAAGACAGTTGAATGGAAAGCTCTGCCGTCTATCGGAACAGCCCGTCGGAGAGCACGCATGGAGGGACAGTACACCTCATGAAATGGATTGGTTTTGATATTGGAAGCACATCTGTGAAATCCGTCTTGTTCGATTCGGAGACGGAGACGGTCCTGGACGAAAAAAACACGCCGACTCCGGAACGGATCGCCGGCCTTCCGCCGGAAAATTATGAGATCTCTGCGGCTGCGATCGCGGACCGGGTCCTTCAGGTCATCGACAGCTATACAGCCTCCACACAGGAGATCGGAGCTGTTCTGATCGCCTCGCAGATGCACGGATTTGTCTACCGCCTGCCGGGGCGGGAGGACCGCTATATTTCCTGGCAGGACATGCGCTGTCTTCGGAAAATGTCTACCGGAGAGACTTATCTCGCGCGGATGGAACAGCTGATCCCGCCTGAAACAATGCGCAGCCACGGCGTATACCTGAAACCATCCCTCGGACTGTGCAATCTTTACACCATGTTTCTCGAGGATCCGGCACTCCCGCGGGACGGGGAACTGTTTACACTCGGTTCTTATGTCACCGGACGGCTGATGAAACAAAGAAGCTCCCGCCCGGAGGACAGCAGGACAGAATCGGAAAGATACAAGAATATAACGCATGCCTCAAGCGCCGCGCCGGTCGGGATCGTCAATGTGCGGGACGGTGTGATCGACCGGACCCTTCCGGAGATCCTCGGTTTTGACAGTATCCGTCTTCCGTCTCTCGCATCAGAAGATACGGTGATCGGAACGATCCTCTCAAATGGCCAGACGCTGCAGATCTATCCGGATGTCGGGGACATGCAGATCGCGGTTCTCGGCAGCAGGCCGGCAAACGGCGACGGCGTCGTAAATGCCGCGACCGCTGCGCAGGTGATCTGCCCCGCAGAGAAATTTCTTCCCGGCGATTATGAAGTGCGGCCTTATTTCGGAGGGAAGTTTGTCAATGTCATCTCCAATATGCCGGGAGGAAGAAACCTTGCTGTGCTCACGGCCTTTTTCAAAGAAATTGCGGAGACACTGAGCGGGCAGGAGATTCCGGAAGACCGTATCTGGAAGGAGATGCACCGTATTCCTGACACAGCAGGCCGGGAACTCCGGGCAGATGTGAATTTTTATGAGAATCCTCATTTTCCGGAAGGCGGCAGTATTTCCGGAATCGACCAGTATAACCTCCACATGAATACAGTCTTCCGGGCCGCTGTCGATAATATGGCCAAGACCTGCTGGGAATATATGTGCCGGCTCGGGCAGGGTCCGGAGAGCATCCGGAAAATCATCTGCGCCGGCGGCGTGAGCTGGAAAACACCCGAGCTCCTGGAATCGCTGCGCAGGGTAAGCGGAAAAGAATGTGTTCTTTCCGAGCGGGAGGACGAGGCGGCGGCGGGACTCATGCATCTTGCTGCGCAGATCAGAGCCGCCGGAAGATCTGGCGGAGAATACAGCTGAGACGCTCCCGGGGAGGGTATTACGGCATTTTGGCTTTTATATGACAATGCAGTCCGCGATATCCTGAATTTCCCAGTGGCTCAGCGCCTTTACTGTGATTTCGGGGCCGAGAGCCAAAAAGGGACGGTCCTCCCGGCCCCGTCGGGGCCAAAGAGAACCGTCCCCATTGGCTCCCCATTGGTTGTTCCTCACCCCGCATACATAATCCCGTCAAAGAGATCATCCATCGGGATCCCTCCAACGGTCAGAGGCCATTCCTCGAACTGCCCGCTGACCCAGTAGCAGTCGCCGTCTTCATCCCGGAGTTCTACATAAGTTTCATTATCCGTAAAATACCCTGTCACTTTGGATCCGGCTTTTAAAGTCGCTTCCTTTCCCTGTCCGTACTTCCGGTTCGGTTCGATCGTAATTACGGAAAGATCCTGTTTCAGAGTCAGTACGCTGTATTCATGATGCTCGAGGAAATATCCTTCATTGTAATTGACGAGACGACCGTCCTGTCCCACATAGAACCAGCTGTATGCCGAGCCTGTCCCGAGCACGTCCGTTCTCGTCTCCATTTTCACCATATCCGGATTGGAGAGCGTTGCGCGGGACTGTATATCATCAGTGTTCATCCAGCTTCTTGCGAAATGGAAGTAACTTTCATCGCACTGGCTGAACTGGCCGCCGGTCAGGTTATAGATGCGGAAATACCGGAAATCATTTTCTTCCATCAGCTCCACATAGAGATAAAGGTTCTGCCCGGCTTTCACCAAAGTGGGCAGGTAGCTGTACCCAAGGAATTCTTCCTCCTCGTCCATAAAAGAGTTTCCGTTGATGCTGAGGCCGACCTGCTGAATGGCGCCATTTTCCGGATCCGTGCTCACTTTTGTTTCGAGCTTCTCCGGCACGCCGTCGCCGTTTAAATCTTCATAGGCCACTCCGCCGACAAAATCGACACCGTAATGATCCGGCGCCTCAAAATATTTCTCATTGAGCAGATTCTCATTGCCCTTAAAAGGAATCTGTATGATCTGGGCTCCCTCCGCGTAAGAGGCGAGCAGATAAGGCTCAAAATAGAAGATCAGAGATTGATAGCCAATGGCAAACTGCAGGTTCTCCGCATTTTCCTCCGTCAGCGTGTAATCCGCGCTCATCATGGAAAGGCCGGGATACTCCGCCTCTACCCTTGCTCTGATCGTGGTAAGAAGCGTGGGTATATCCTTTACGACATCCCGGATTCCTATTACATTTCCTGTTTCCGGGTCGAAATTATAGCCGTAATAGCCATACATACCGTGCGCGCCGCCGCCATAGCTGGAGTAAAAGCCGACCGCGCTCAGCGCCCGCGCATCCGCCCGGACTACGGAAAGTTCTTCCTCCGAATAAAGCATGGTGAAATACTCGCCGTCAATCTCTTTGGATTGTGCCGCCGCATCGGCATACCAGGATTCCGATTCCGCAGCGCTGTTGGCAAATGCCTGATTCTTCGCATCAAGCGCTGCCTGCAGGGCCGGATAACGTTCCTTGTCCTCATCACTGAGAGAAATATACGGATAGGTGATCTGATACATCATCTCATAGGTCGCGTCATCCTGTCCGGTGATCGCGCCGGTTCCCGTAACGACAGAATACACGGCATCTGCTGTGCTCGTCTGCCCTTCCTGTGCATTTCCTGTTTCGTCAACAGTAATTTCCGGTTCTTCCGGGATACTCTCTGCTGTACTCCCGGCACTTTCTTCCGCCGGTGCGGTTGATTCCGTACTCTCCGCCGGTGTTTCCGAGGTCTTTGGCACAGGAGTAAGGATCGTCACAGAGGTTCCGCTGCTTTCTGAGGAAGCAGTCGATGAGGAAGTCTCGCTCTTTTTGCCGCAGCCGATGATCATGACGGATAATAACAGCATCGCAGCGGTCAGCAGAGTCCAATGCTTTATTTTTTTCATGATTTCCTCCTTTGAAACAAAAAGCAGGAGAACAGTTATTCGATTTAATTATACCTGTACCGATTCCTCCTACACAACCCTGCAATATAAATAAAGCCTTTGGCCCCCATTATCTTAAAAACGTGAAAAATATGCCTTCCGGAATATTTTTACTAGGAAAAATATTCCATAAGGCATATTTTTATGAGTTATTGCTCCAAAAGATCCAAAGAGAGCCGTCCCCATTGGCTCGATGCAGCTGTCACTGCGCGACTTTCATTAGCTTCTCCGATATCCGAAGGGATACCTGCGCATAATACAAAGCATCTGCATCAGACAGCTCTTCCTCATTAATCTCATCAAGCTTCTGCATAACGTCCACATATTTCGTCATGTAGGAGAGATACTCCGTCATCAAAGCGGAAGTATCATCTGTCTTAGAGTAAACTTCCATAAATGCAATATATTCGTCGAAAAACGCCTCATAGCTGTCCATCGTTTCCTTGAACTCGGGGGTCACGCCTTCTATCCCGGCATTTTCCTCTGATTCGCTATTCTGTTCCGGCTCCGCAGGCTCCTCTGCCACCGTTGGCCCTGCCGATTCCACTGCCTGTTCCGGTTCTGTGGATTCAGACGACTCCGCAGACTCCACGGATTCCTCCGGAACACTCCCCTGTGAAATGGAATTATCCTGCGCACCAGCATCTGTAATCTCCTGCTTCGGGGTTACGGAAATACTGCTTTCCTCCTGCTCAACGGCTTCCGCATGGCTTGCATTTTCCTGAACATCGCGTCTGCCGGAGACGGCTCGGAACAGAGCAGATACGATCATCAGCCCTATAATGATCCAGACTATTGTTCCACATCCGAATTTCTTTTTCTGCTTCATGGCATGCTCCTTTCTCCCATTTGCCGGGGAAAATATCATAGCATGCCCGCATCACCGAAATGTCTAATGCATTAGACACTCGCTCCGTAATTCGCAAAAATTACAACGCGCATAGTAGAACCCTTGTCACGCATGCATGAAAGGAGAAAACTATGCGATACGACAACAAGATCACAGGATATGTGATCCGCGAACTGCGGCTCAAAAGAGAGCTGACACAGGAAGTATTATCCGGCCTTGCCGGAATCCCCCGCAGTCATCTGGCCATGATCGAAAGCGGACGGATCAATCCGAAGATCGATACGCTTTGGAAGATTGCGGAAGCGCTGGGTATGAAGCTCAGTGAGCTGGTCGGGCAGATCGAAGCGCAGACCAAGTAAACAGCTCAATCTGCCAAAAAAGAAACAGCCAGGTTCCTCATCTGAGGAATCTGGCCGGGATTTCTTTCATGTTATTTGCATTTCAACTTTTGTGTGCTGGCAGAAGCGCATCGGATATGTGTGATGCACCTTTAGCAAATGGACGCCTTTAATAATATGAGCTGTCGCATTTTTTGCGACAGCTCATGGCTCAAGCTCATCGTTTTACGTTTCTTCCTCATCCCCCGAAAGCCCATAATAAAGCATCTCATTATACCTTGCATTTGCCTCTTCGCTGGCCTTCTTCTCCTTCCAGGCATCGATCTCACTGCGGATCGCCAGCATTTCATCCACCACAAGCTCTTCCGTCTTTGGTTTTACATAGCGGAGATAGGAAATCATCCTGTCCATCGCCCTCGGGCTGCCCAGATGCTTAGCGATCGCTTCTCCGAGCTCTGCCGGAAAACCGAGGCTTTCCACGGCACGGACAAGTTCATCTCTGGTTCGGCTCCACAACATTTGTTCCGGTGTCATAGGTTTTCCCTTCATTTACATAATCCTGTCCATATGATCAAAGGCAGCCTCCCTTCCGCAGAATGCCCACTGCAGTCCCTGCGGAAGGATAAAGCGGTTCACCTGCATGCTGTGGCCCGCTTCACTGACGTAATAGCGGTAATCGTACCCTTTAAATTTCAGAGCCTCCGCAACATCAAGATTGGCCGTATACCAGGATCCAAAGTAGTTGTTGATATCGTGTTTTCCAACTGCTGCGAAGAAGCGGAATGGTTTCGGCTCATGGATCCGTATCGCGGATGGCCATACGATTCCCCCGCGGATATTTGCGAAGCTGGGGCTGGCGGCGATTACATTTCCGAAGAAATCCGGTTTGAACCATGCGGTGGAAAATGCAGCCACACCTGAAGAACTCATCCCGATGATCACGTGATCTGCCGGATCATCGGAAATGGCATAGCCCGACAGCACCTGCGGAATGACTTCTTCGGTAATAAAGCGCGAATGCCAGTCACTCGGCGTGTCATACTCAAAGCTGCGGTTCACTTCCCCTTCATTGAATCCCATCAGCGGCTGTCCCGGTCCCTTTAAGCCAAAGGAAATAAACAGCGCGATCGTCGGCGGAATTTTCTTCCCGCAGATCAGATTGTCGAGCACATTCAGTGTGTCAGGATAAGGAAGCGGTTCTCTCGTCTGAATATTCATCGTATACATGGGGCCATCCAGAAAAACAGCGAGATTGGCCGGTTCGGAAGGATCATAAGCCGCAGGAATGTAGAGCCAGTACGGATGCGGCGCATCCGGATAGAAATCTGATGGAGGAAGTATGCCCGGCGTAAAGGATCCCTTTGGAGCTCCCTGCTCGGCATATTCTGCGGGGGACGGATATAGCTCCGCATTGACTGACATGCTCTCTGCCATGCGGGCATTTACGATATTCAGGTCATCGCCCGTCAGAATCTCATGCTCAAATACTGCGTTAAAGAGATGGTAGGTGCTTGCCGGAACCCGCACATCGATATAGGTTTCTTCCGGCCGGGATGTCATTTTCTGAAAATTCATTGACTTCTTTGCCATGGATCTCTCCTCCTTTACAGATGAATCATTGTTTAGCAGGATCAAAAGAACAGCTGGCTCTAACCGCTGTTTATAAACCTTCACACACTTCTCTAAACTTCTCCTCAAAAGCCCGAATCGCCTGCTGACTGACTTCACTGTCAGGATCCAGCATGTCAAATGCATGCATATCGGAAGGATACACATCCGCCTCTGCCTCTACGCCTGCCTCTCTGAGTTTTCGGACATATTCCAGCGTTTCCGCGTAAAACGGCTCTCCGTTTCCGACAAATGTATACGCCGGCGGAAGCCCGCTGCAATCCATCCGATGAATCGGAGCCGCATAGGGAGAGACTTTCTCTTTGGCATGCCTTCGCAAATACATAAGCCAGCCAAAATGATTCCGCTTTGTATTCCAGACCCGGCCGTGATTGTCCCGCGAGGACTCTGTGTCCAGGTTGCTGAGCATGGGGTAAAGCGGGAACTGATACGCAATCTTTACGGTTCCCCGGTCATGAGCCAGCATACAAAGCGCTGCCGTAAGCCCTCCGCCTGCGCTCTCGCCTCCGACCATAATCTTATTTTCATCGATTCCGAGTGCAGCTGCGTGCTTTTTCATAAATAGCAATGTGCGGTAACAATCCTGCAGCGCTGCGGGATACGGCTTCTGAAACGCAAGCCGATAACCGGGTGAAACGACAGTAATCCCGAATTTCTTCACCAGATCCGCAGCACGGCCCAGGTAAACCATTTCTTTCATGCCAGTGAAATACCCGCCGCCGTGGATCCATAGCAGGGCTGGCATTTTCTCTTTTGCGGTTTCAAGACGCAGAATCAGCACCGGCATTTTTCCAATCCGGATTTTCCGCACCTGTATATCCTTATCCGGCTTCATCCGGGCGACGATCTTAATGAAATTCATAGAAACCTCCGCAAAATCTGCGCCTGGTTATTAGCCATCGATAACACCGGTAATCTCAATACTGTCAGCCTCTACATGACAGCCATAATAAACAATCCGCACCCCTGCATCGGCAGCCCGGCTAAGGGCCTGTCCGAATTCCGGCTGTGTCTCAGTGTTCGGAAACACATAGTGAATCCCATTCATCTGGATGACAAACGCAATCGAGCAATGATAACCTTCCTGTGCCGCTTCCGCCAACTCATTCAGATGCTTTACGCCTCTTTCTGTCGGCGCGTCAGGAAACAGGCCGATTCCTCTCTCTAAATCGGAGGCCAGCGTACACCCTTTTACCTCTCTCAGGAATTTTTCGCCGCCTCTTTCCATATAAAAGTCAAAACGGGATTGTCCATAGGTATACTCCGGTTTGACGATATCGTAGTCCAATCCCAGCAGTTCTTGTTTCATCAGCGCATTTGGCACAAGACTGTCTATATTGACCCACTCTATTCCCGGTTTATAAACGGAAATAAGATCGTAAGCTGTTTTCCTGGCCGGATCAGAAGCTTTCTGCAGCGTAATCTTTGCTTCCGGAACAAGCAGTTCCCGCAGTCTTCCGGTATTCTTCACATGAACGATCTCTTTCTTCCCATCGATCAAAACTTCCGCGGTAAAGCGGTTCAGCCGTTTTATAAAGGATCCCCGGACTGTATTTTCATAAAAAATAATAGGTTTCTGTCTGCTCATATCAGGAAATTATTGTGAATTCATTATTTTTCAAAGCCTTAAGTGCCCTCTGAAAGTTTTCTTCCTTTGTGAAAATATAGTCCGTGTTATAAGTCGAAATGACAAAAATGCCGATTCCATTTGATGCCAGTATTTCTGATACACGGGCCAGGATTCCGATCAAAGAGAAATCAAGCTGTCCGGAAATGCGAAATCCTCTCCAGCCGTCCTCTCGCTCGGTCGTATTCTCCGGTACAAATGCTTCCGGACAGACCAAGGAATTTTCCTCATCTGTGGCCCCCGTAAAGCAGAATGGCTGCATCGGGTCAATGCCTGAATAATCACTGATTTTACATACTGAGAAACGCGGTTGAAGTACTTCCAATATCATTCTAAATCCCCTTTCCCTTTATATATATATTTTACTCACGAGTCTTAGTGAAATCAAGTGGAGGATATTGAGTGCCGTTGGCATCAGAGAATCTCGCCCCATCCCGGCAATGATCGATTGAACGAAATTTCATTAAATGTTAGTATTACTGTATTAAAAAGCATTTGCATTACTAAAAAGATCTCGAAAAGGATTATTTATGCATGGCAGCTTATGATGTTTTCATTAGTTATTCTACGGCAAATAAAGCCGTTGCAGATGCAGTAGTTGCTGATTTTGAGCAGCATAATATCCGATGTTTTTACGCGCCGAGAAATATTCCTCCCGGTGTCGAGTGGGCTTCGGCAATTACAGCGGCACTGAATGCGGCATCTGTTTGCATACTTATTTTTACTGCGGAATCCAATGCATCCAAGCAGGTAAAAAATGAAGTTGCGATGGCATTTAATGCTGAAAAGACGATTATTCCATTTAAGCTCACAAATGAAGCCTTAAGCGATGAAATGCAGTACTATCTTGCCCGGGTTCACTGGCTTGACGCGACGACCGGACTGCGAAGCAGGAAAATCCAGGAACTTAGAGAAACTGTGCAGCGGACACTGCATAAAACGCCGGAGCCAGAGCACGGAAAGCCGGGCACGGCGACACCAGGTGGAGTAAAGCCGGGCACGGCAAATCCCGGCGCAGCAAGGCAAGGTGGAGCAAATCCGGGTGCGGAAAGACCGTGGGGAGCAAATCCCAGCGCGGCGATACCGAGGGGAACAAAACCGAGTGCAGAAAATACCCGTACAACAAAACTGCCAGGGTTGACATGGACTACTGTCGCTCCTGCAAGGAGTACGGGAAATATAAAGCGTAAGTTTATATTTTCCATGGTTATCGCTGCTATTCTTAATATGATTATATATATCTCTCTGCCTTACGAGTTTACCGGGAAGGAGTCTCTTCCGGTCGGCTTTATTACCGCTTCCCTTAGTACGCTTATTGTTTTACGTGGAAGAGGCAGCACTGTCAGCAGAATACTCGGAGCAATTACAGCGTTTGTTTCAAGTTTCATTCCGACGCTTTTTCTTACGACGTTTATTGTCTCATTATTGGTAAATGTCTCAGTGCTAATAATTCCGTGTGCTTTAGTATCAATTATTATTGCAGGCTATATTGCAAATTGGGCGGCAAAATGTGCTAAGTCACTGAAAAAATAAAGTTTCAATAAAACAGGACAGGCGATAAGCCTGTCCTACTTCATTTCAAAGTCTGTTCATATATTGGTTTCGTCCACGAGCAACCTCCTCAAGATCCGCTCCCGATTATTAATAAACATCGAAGTCACCTGATAACTGTCCGTCTCCTCATACTGGCAAGGATGGATTGGCCCATCATCAAACGTAAGGATCTGTGCATCCGGCAGCCCCAGCAAAATCGGAGAATGCGTCACGATGATAAACTGTGCCCCCTGTCCTGCAAGCTGGTGAATTTCCATAAGCAATGTCAGCTGTCTCTGCGGGGATAATGCCGCCTCCGGCTCATCAAGCAGATACAGCCCGTTTGGGCGGAAGCTGTTCTGTGCAAGCGCAAGGAAACTTTCTCCGTGGGATTTTTCATGAAAATGCTGCGGCACACCACCCGGTCCCCGGCTATACTCTTCTTCCTTTGTGGCTACGTTGTAGAAGCTTTCAGCCCGCAGGAAATACCCCCATCCGGATCTTCTCGCTCCCCGTGAAAGTGTAATCGCGTCGCACAGCTCCGAGTGGGAATCATATGTGGAGAAATTATAGTTCCGGGTACCGCCTTCCGGATTAAAGCCGTATGCGACGGCAATTGCTTCAAGAAGCGTGGATTTGCCGCTGCCGTTTTCTCCGACAAAAAAGGTAACAGAATGATCAAATGGTATATGATTAATGCCGCTGATAGCATTAATATTTCTTAGATAGCTTTGTTCGCTGATCTTGGCCCAGTCGATCAGGACACCGTTTATAAGCTGTGTATTCATATTCATTTACTTCTTATATCAACCCATCCCGGAGAGCCAGATTTATTGCGTCAAATGCCAGTGACTGAATAAACTTATCCCCGTCTACCGCTTCATCGCCGCTTCATACGCAGCAAATGTCCCCTGATCAAAAAGCACCCACTCCACGAGATCCAGCTCTCCCGGATGGTCTTCGATAAACCTCTTCACGGTGCTCACAGCGATCCTCGCGGCATCCTCTACCGGATAGCTGTAGACGCCGGTGGAAATGGAAGGAAATGCCACGCTGCGGATCCCGTTCTGTACGGCGACTTCCAAAGAGTTTTTGTAGCAGTTTGCGAGGAGTTCCGCCTCCCCGTTCCTTCCGCCGTACCAGATCGGGCCGACAGTGTGAATCACATATTTGCACGGAAGATTGTAAGCGGAAGTAAGCTTCGCCTCTCCGGTGTTGCAGCCGTGGAGTTTTCGGCACTCTTCCAGGAGTTTCGGGCCGGCGGCTCTGTGGATCGCGCCGTCTACGCCGCCACCGCCGAGGAGACTTCTGTTGGCGGCATTTGCGATCGCCTCGACATCTGTGATTTTCGTAATGTCACCTTTGACAAGCCGTATCACAGTATTTGCCCGGTTTTCCCGATTTTCCTTATTTTCCCGCGCTTCCCTATCTGCCATCTCATCCTTCCTATCCGCACCCGGATCCTTATACCTGTGCATCTCCACATATTTGGAAACCCACGCCGGATCAATGTACTCGCTGTATTCCGACATCTGGCAGCCGTGGCACAGGTCATCCGCGATCTCCAGGATCACGTCATGGAGTTCCAGGTTCTTTTTCCATTTCTCATCGATGGCGTCATAACCGATGATAGCGCCGACGATATTGCCGGTGATCGCGCCGGTGGAATCGCTGTCGCCCTTGTGGTTGACGGATACGATGATGGCTTTGGAGAAGTCATTTTCGTATTTCAGAGCGCAGTAAATGGCGATCGCCATGGCCTCTTCCGCGACCCAGCCTTCGCCGAGGTTGTGGATATTTTCGAGGTCAGGGGCGTTATTTTCCGAGAGCTGCACAGCGCGGTTGATGATCTCGGTCAGCGCCGGCAGATTCGGATCACCTTCAAAAAGCCTCTCCGCCGTATCTCTCGCCTCAAGGACCAGCTTCTTCAGGCTTTTCTCCGGGTACGACCGAAGAATATTTCTGATGATATAGCAAATAACCGCCGCCGGCATATACCCCAGCGAATGACCATGCGTGATCGCGGCGAGCTGTGCCGCTTCCATATAGAGATCGTCCGGATTATTGAAATATCTGTACTTGAGTGCCATCGGAGCGATCCGCATCACACCGCCGCAGCCTTTGCTTTGATTGATCGGATTTTTGATGTAATCGAACGGATAGTCCATCTTCGCTCGCTCCTCAAGTGCGTAAAGGCAGGTATTTCCCGGCGCACGTCTTGCGAACAGATCCCTCACATCCAGCAGCCAGGAGCGGCCGCCCATTTCCGTGAAGCGATCGTATTTATTTACCGTTTTGAAATCCGAATTCTGCGTCTTCAGCCAGTCCTCATACGCATAAATCACGCAATGGCGGGGAATGCCGCCGATCCCTCTCATGCGATACCGTGTTTCACCGACCAGGATGCCATTTGCCGTAAACAATGTCATCTGGGTATCATCGGAAATGAGCGCTTCGCCGCCCACAAGCTCATACTCCGTAATTCCGTCAGAGC
>SVDL01000030.1 GCA_015057835.1 Lachnospiraceae bacterium | reverse complement strand
CAGAAGGAATGAAATCAATAATATTGCAGCAGCCGTGATGATCGCGATGATTCCTTTATATTTCATGCCCATATGCTCCGATATTATTGATTTCATTCCTTCTGCTCTTATTCATCTTCCTTAAGATGCTCCGAGGCGTACGACCGGAACCCGCCAAGATTCTCCCGTTCATAAACATGCGGCTCAGAGTGTATGGAATACTCAGGACCGTAAATACGATCGATTTGAGATGCATACAGGCCTCCCTTGAGTATTCTCATTGATTTCCGGTTTTATTGTAGCACAGAACACATTGCTTGTTAGCATTTAACATTCAGGAAACAGGCTGCCCGATTTGTTAGAATTGACATTTTGTTTTTTTGTTCTACAATTACTAATAGGTAAAAATTACTCATTCTACCTGAATAGCATAAAGGAGGAACGATTCATTATGAGATTAGAAGGCAAAGTAGCAATCGTGACCGGAGCAACATCAGGAATGGGAAGAGCCACGGCATATCTTTTCGCAAAAGAAGGAGCGAAGGTAGTCGTGACTGGACGAAATGAAGCCCGCGCGAAAGAAGTCGTCGACAATATTAAAGCAGATGGCGGAGATGCCATTTATATCCTCGGAGATGCATCCGATCTCGCTTTTGCGGATGAGATCGTCAACAAAACAGTAGAAACCTACGGCACCATCGATATCCTTGTCAATAACGCAGGCATGCTGAGCATGTCCTCACTGGAAGCCGTTACGATAGAAGAATGGGACAAAGTCTTCCGTGTCAACGTAGACTCTGCGCTCCGTCTGGCACAGCTCGTCGCACCGATCATGAAGGCAAAAGGCAAAGGCGTGATCGTCAATGTCGCTTCCGTCGCTTCCTTCGCCGCACATCACGGCTTCGCGCCGTACATTTCTTCCAAGCACGCAATGGCCGGCCTTTCCAAGTCCATGGCCTGGGAACTCGGACCGGAGATCCGCGTCAACGCGATCGCACCGGGTGCTATCCACACCGCCATGGTCGACAGCATCGGCGGCCCGTCTGTCCTTCAGGGAATGATCGACGGATGCCCGCTTAAGAGAGTCGGTCAGCCGGAAGATATCGCAACTGTCGCCCTGTTCCTCGCAACAGACGATTCCGCGTTCATCGACGGCCAGGTCATCAAAGTGGACGGCGGATTTGAGATCTGATTTCCGGTCTCCTGCCGGCAGCAGTTAAAACAAATTCTCAGTAAAAAGGAGCATGAAAAAACGAAAGTTTTTCATGCTCCTTTTTACGTCGTTTCGTCCTGTGAGCGTATTTTAAATTCTGTCCAGAATCTCCCCGACGAATTCATCGAGATCTTCCGGCACGCCCTGCTTTAAGATGCCGCATTTGGGGCATGACAGGACGGTCAGTTCTTTTCTCTTTCCCTCAAGGAACCGCTGCTGAAAATTCCAGAGCACGATACTGTCCCAGATTTTCTTAAGTGTCGGAGGAAAGCTTACATGCTGATCCAGCAGCATCGCATGGTTCCAGTCGAACCGGCACAGACTGAAACTCCCGTCGGAATTGACGCACATCTCATAGAATACATAAGGACAGATCTGAACCTCATGGGAAATGCCGCCAAGCAATGTGACATTTTCGTCATATTCCACTTTCATATCATCGAATTTCGGCCAGTATTCGATGGTGTGTTCTACGGAGATGCCGTCACAGATATCTCCAAAAGTGTCATAAAAAGTCTGAACCTGCTCCGGCGTAAGGATATCCCCGTTTATTTTGATATTGACTTCGCACTGCTGTCGATGTTCATAAAACCAGGCGATATTCTCAACAAATTTTCCATAGTCCAGCGTGTGACCGGAAAACTCCCTGTACTGTCCGGCATTGATCCCTTCAACGGAAATATTAATTCTGTCAAGTCCGGCATCGATCACAGCCCGGCCTCTCTCCGGCGTCAGCAAAGAGGCATTGGTCGTTGTATCCACCCGAAGTACATGGGGTGATGCCTTTGCATAAGCGACCATATCCGCGAATCGGGCGTTAAGCAGGGGTTCGCCTTCCTTGTAGAGCCGGACGATGCGGATCGGATCACGGAAATCCGCAAGACTGTCGATCACTCCTTTGTAGAGAGCAAAGTCCATCGGACCATGTCCGCGGCCGGGTGTCTTCTTCATCAGTTCCAGATTACCGGAAGGGCAGAATTTGCAGTGAAAATTGCAGGTATCGCACGGGTCGATGTAGATAACGATAGGGGTGCGCATCGGTATAGCCTCTTTCAGTTCCAGACGGTCATATATATCAATGCGCGGAATAATTTTTGCTTTCATTGTAATCCTAAGGAGGGGCCAGCCTGCGGCGTATTTTCGCCGCCGCATGCATTTTTCCCCGTCTCCGGCGGAGTGTAAATCAACATAGTACATTTTGCCTTGCATAAAAAAGCGTAGCACAGGGGCAGAGTGAATTCAAGGTCATTGCTCACAGAATGCCGGCCCTCATTCATCACTGTCTGGTCCGTAAACGATGTGCCCGATATAATAAATTCTCAAATATGATATAATACGTCTGTCTGGAGACTGAAATAATCGGAGGTGCGGCTATGACCGGATATACAGAATTTTCTGAGCAGGAAAAAACGTCCATGTACAAGTCCTTCTACGGACAAGTCAGAGAACGCATGATTCGATACGCCAAAACGGATACGCAGTCGCAGCGGAACAGCTCCGCCGTCCCCACCACGAAAAAGCAGTTCGATCTCGCCTTTATGCTTCGGGATGAACTGGTAAATATCGGCGTGTCCGAGGTATTTCTTGATGAAGAGCACTGTGTTGTGTATGGAAAAATACCGCCTTTCCCGGCGGAAAGCACCGGCCGGCCGTTTGGGCTCATCGCCCATATGGACACATCGCCGGATGCGGAAGGCGCGGGCGTAAAACCATGGGTCCTCGAAAATTACAGTGGCGGGGATATCGTACTCAACAAAGAAAAAGGTATCGTAATGCGCGCCGCGGATTTTCCGAATCTCGGAAATTACATCGGACAGGACCTTATTCTGACTGACGGAACGACACTTCTTGGCGGGGACGATAAGGCCGCGATCTCCGCGATCATGACATTTGCCCAGTATTTATGCGAAAATCCGGAAATTCCCCATCCGATGATCGCTATTGCATTTACGCCCGATGAAGAAGTCGGCGGCCTCGCAAAAGACCTGGATCTGAAACGGTTCGAAGCACCGGTGGCCTACACGCTCGACGGCGATCATCTGGGGTATTATCAGGACGAAACTTTCAACGCGTCGTCGGCAGCCGTCACGATCACAGGCCGGAGCGTCCACCCCGGCACCGCAAAAGGGATCATGATCAATGCGGCGGATATAGCTGCGGAATTCATAGAAATGCTCCCGAAGGAAGAGCGCCCGCAGACGACCGAAGGCAGAGAAGGCTTTTATCATGTGAACGCCTGCAATGCCTCCTGTGAAAAGGCAGTTATTCAGCTGATCATACGTGATCACGACAGCGCCGTCTTTGAACGACGCTGCCGCTTTCTGGAAGAGTGCTGTGAAATACTTGGGGAAAAATACGGAAAGGAACGGATCAAAATTGAGATCGTTCCGACTTACCGCAACATGAAGGAAGTCGTCGATCAGGTTCCTTATATGATCGATCATCTGAAAAATGCGATCGCCGCCTGCGGTCTTGAGCCGGTCTGTGAGCCGTTCCGCGGCGGGACGGACGGATCCGCGCTCTCCCACCGGGGGCTTCCCTGTCCCAATTTAAGTGCAGGTTATGAAAATGCACACGGCCGGTTTGAATATGTCCCGATCCGGTCCATGGCCAAAAATGTGGAGATCCTGCTCGCTTTGACAGAGCAGTTCTGTTTCAGGCAGCGTTCTTAATGGTTCCCGGAATTTGATGACCGTATCGTACTTATCTGTCTTGCCGCCGCAGCAAACTGCCGGATTCCGGAGGCAGCAAGTTCATGTGTCAGATACTCCGGGCGCACTGCTTCGATCAGCTCACGGCACGTAGGATCTGTCCATGGTCTGTGACGGTCGATCCGCTGTATGTGCCGGTAGCTCATCATAAAAGCGTCCCAGTAATCCTCCGGGGAATCCGCCGGCATTTTTCCGGTATTGGCGCGCACATATCTCCCGCTGATGCTCTGATGAAAATGCATGCCTTTTATGGATTCTGTCAGGGAACCGTGCGCATGAAGCATGTCCAGGATATACCGCACCCCCTCTTTCTGCGTCCGGATCTTCGGGTTCGTATTCATGAGATGTCCGGTATCCAGCATGATGCCGGTGCGGGGATAACTGATCTTCGACAGCAGATAGTCCGTTTTCGCCGGATCCGTGAACGTAAATCCCGGCCACCACTGGTTCTCCACCAGAAAATCAAATTCCGGCGGGATATCCTTCAGCAGATCATTTATGATCATGACGGAAGCGTCCAGGACCGTTCTGTCATCGTGCAGCCAGCGATAGGTGTGCACTTCCTCCAGTGAAACATCCGAGACATGAAAAACGATATATTCTGCCCGCATTCTCCTGGCGCGGTCAAGATCTTTTCTATAGACATCGAGCAGACATTCCGGATCTGTTCCCCCATAGATCGAGCGGATCACTTCTTCGGATCCGAATTTTCTCTCCAGTTCTTTTTTATTACCCAGATATAGATCTACCCAGTCCGGGAAGAAAGTAAGGTGATAACCGGTAAGCAGATCGACGGGAAAATCCTCCGGGATCTCTTCGACACCGGCCCAGATCCCCTCAAGTCCGTCAAGGCGCAGCGCTGCAAGGCGTTTTCTTATTTCTGCCCATCCCCCGCAGGAGGCGGCGTATTCTTTTTCCAAGGGAAAATTGAGACTTTGAATCATGTAGAAACCTGCTTTAGTATGGTACACTCCCGGCAGTCTTTTTATTCATCGCAGAATACATACTGTTCAAGGCGCGAAAATGCTTCCCTGACCTTCTCATGCGGCAGCGCGAGATTCATTCGGATGTGGCAGGAGCCCCGGAACATCGCACCGTCCTGAACGGCGACGCCGACACGCCACATCTTCCGCTCCAGCTCCGTGAGCGTCATTCCGTGCAGGCGGCACCACTCCGTACAGTCTATAAACAGCATATAGGTGCCCTCCGGCCGGAACACCGAGATTCCGGACAGACGCGATCTGATAAAACCGACGGCATACTCCACATTCTGCTCCAGTACGGGAAGAAGCGCTTCGAGCCACTCCTCTCCTCTGCAGCTGTATGCTCCGATCAATGCGTGCATCGAGAGAACATTCATGCTGTTGTAATGGCTGAGCGAGGATTCCTTCCGTATACGCTCCCGGAGCGGTTCATTATATATGATGTGATAGCTTCCGATCATCCCGGCGAGGTTAAACGTCTTAGAGGGAGCATACAGCGCGGCCGTTCTCATTTTCGCATCCTCATGGAGGCTCTGGGACGGGATATGCTGATGACCCGGCAGGATCAGGTCAGACCAGATCTCATCACTGATGACCGTGACGTCATATTTTCTGAAAATCCGATACGCCTCTTCGAGTTCTTCCCTCTCCCACACTCTGCCGCACGGATTGTGAGGGGAGCAAAGGATCACTGTGCGGATGCGGTTCTTCCGGATCTTCTCTTCCATGTCCGCATAGTCCATACGCCATACGCCCTGTTCATCCTGTATAAGATCACTGAATACCGCCCGGTATCCGTTATTCTTCAGAAGTCCGGTAAAGCCGATATAGACCGGAGAATGCAGGAGAATGGCTTCTCCCCGCGAACAGAGCGCGGAGAGTGCGCTTGATACGCCTCCGAGCACGCCGTTTTCGTACCCGATCGCTTCCCGTGCAAGACCGCGAACGCCGTTTCTTCTCTCCTGCCATCGGATGATCGAATCGTAGTATTCCTCCGAGGGCTCATAGTAGCCGTACAGAGGATGTGCGATCCTCTCCCGCAGCGCGTCCTGAATCGCGGGCGCCGCCGCGAAATTCATATCCGCGACCCACATGGGAATCAGATCAAAACCGGGATCCGGTGCGCCCGGCGCAAAATCACTTTTTCCGACGGCATCGACGGCAAGAGCGTCTTTATTTCTCCGGTCCGGGAAGGATGTAAAATCGAATGGCGCAAACATATGCATTCGGATATAAGCATACAGCGCATCCGCCAGTTTCCGGTGTCCCTCCGCGTCAAGGTGCAGACTGTCGGCTTTGGAAACTTCCGCATTTTCCCCCGCGTCAAAAAAGTGAACACCGCACGCCTCCGCGACGGCACGATACTCTTCCGCAAACTTCCGGGAAACTTCTCTGGATCGTGTCGTGAACTCATAAGCGAACGGGGAACTTCCCGTGATATCCTCCCCCAGCGGAGCCGGCGCCCCGAGGACGATCTGCGGCACCGGGATATTTTTCTGCGTACAGAACCTTTGCGCCTCTTCGATATATCCGCGCATCGCGGCCGCGATCTCACCGGCGTCCGGAGAGAACATTTCCTTGCAGTCATTGATGCCCAGCAGCAGGATCAGCACGTCGACCGGCTTGTGGGTATTGAGACAGGTGAGAAAGGATGACCTGCCGTATTTCCAGGGCTCATTTTCATCCCTGTAGCAGGCCGTGCGTCCGTTGCAGCCCTCCTCAATGACAGAATAACCGTCGCCGAGCAGCGCGGCAAGGCGTCCCGTCCAGCGAATGGAACTGTCAAACCGCGTCCTGGTCTCCGGATCAAACCCGTAAGTATTGGAATCGCCGTAGCATAGAATGGTTTTCATATCCTGTCTCCTCCCGAGGACAGTAACTCTGTCGGAATCCCTCCTAAGTGCTCTGTCATGAGATAAAAAGCCTCTCTCCGGCAGCGATGCAGCTCGCTGCGGAAGAGAGGCTCTCTTACGCATCAATTATTTTTTGACAAAAGTCATCTCCATACCAAAAGAGTCTTTGATGATCATCGTCTTGTCATCCGTAAGCGTATACTCGGAGTCGAATACGTCAGACTCATCAAAAATCTCATTGTCCACATAGCTGACCAGAAGATGTCCGTCCTTCGCCTCATACTTCAGCTTATAGGTAACGCTCTCACCGGTATCCATGGTGTATGTACCTGTTCCGTCATCGTTCAGGACATAAACCGCCTTAATTCCGTCTTCTTCATATTCCCAGGTGCCGGTCAGCGGATTACTGCTCTTTTTGCTGCCGCATCCCGCAGCGGCAAAAACGAGAGCCATGATCAACATTGCTGCAAGAACCGATTTCATTCCGTTTTTCACCGTTTATTCCTCCATAATAGTATAAGTTAATGAGTTACTGAAGAATAAATGAAAATTATCTGTTTGTCAATAGGATTTCAGAACAGGCATGATTCAGAGAGACTGCCTTTGTTTCGGTCTTACCTGCCAAGAACGAAATCAAAGTACTCGTCCATTTCCTCTTTTTTCCTGAATTTTGCCATGTAGACATACCGCCCCATGGAAGGCCAGTCGATCGGCGGCATTTCCTCCTGCATGACAATGTCGGCCCCGTAGCGCTCCATGATCTCATCATGGGTGTGGCGGAACATATGTCCGTCTTTCCGGGCGGCGTAAGCGCATATATAACGTTCTTCCGAGCACGGGGATATACGGCGGTCTTCCGTAATCATTTCCGCAAAAATGCGAAAGACGTCGGTCGACTGCGCGAAGTTCATCATGTCGGGATCATGGCCTCCCGCGGGGCGCATATTTACCTCCATGACAGCGTAATCACCGGCTTTTCCGATGCCTTTGTGATCTCCCGCAAGTTTGATGAACTCAAAATGCACGAAGCGCCGGGACGCGCCGAAAGCCTTCACGGTACGCCTTCCCAGCTCGAGCAGCTGCTGCGGCACATCGGCGACTGTATAAAAACTGACATCTTCGTCATCCTGCACCGAGTCGATCACCGGCGCGTAAGTGCACATGGACTCGACCAGCGGTCTGCATTGTGAATCGATGATCGCATCGTATGTGCAGATATCGCCATCCATGAATTCTTCCATCACATAAGGTTCATCGGGAAGGTTCCGGTAAAACGCGTCAAGTTCGTCTTCTGTGTGCAGCTTCATCGCGCCGTTTGCACCGACGCCGACGTCAGGCTTTACGATGACCGGGTAGCCCGCCTGTGCGGCGAAAGCTTTCCCTGACGCGGCATCCGAGACGATGTGCTGGCGGGCAGTCGGGATCTTCGCATCAAGAAAGATCTTCTTCATTTCGGACTTGCTGACAAATGTCCGGATCTCATCCTCCCGGGTGCCTTCGATGTTGAAATCCGTGCGAAGACGCGCGTCCGTGGGCAGCCAGTATTCATTCAGTGATTCCAGACAGTTGATCCGCCCGTATTTATGGATGAAATAGGCCACTGCCCGATACACCTGATCGTAATCTTCAAGAGATGTCACATAATAATACTCCATCAATGATCTCTTCAGCTGATCATTCAGCGTATCGTACGGCATGTCGCCGATCCCGAGGACATTTACCCCTGCTTCGTGCAGCCGGTCGCAGAATAAAGTGCAGGTGACAGGGTATGCCGGGGAGATAAAAATATAATTCATGGTCTTCTCCTTCTATTATGCTGCCCGCTGCATCGAATCATTGTCCTCCATGCGCAGGAACAAATGACCGGTATCCCCTGCCGTACAGAAAGCAGAATATGCGGTCAGGATCTATGAAACTAAAATTCGCTCTTTATGAGTTCACACAGTTCGTCGGTGTGCCGGAAAAGGTTGACCCTCGCCCTGTCCAGAATGTCCGGATAGTCCTTAGGGAGTTCAGCATAGCCCTGCAGGAAGAAGATCAGAACCAGCCGCAGTGCCCCCATGGCGCGTACCACGGTCATCTTGCGCTCCAGTGCCTCTCCGGTCTCGTTAAAGTACATCTGGAACAGGTGATCCCGGACATAGACGGCCTGTTCCAGATCCATCCCCAGCACCTTCCGGCATCTCTCCGCGTGGATCGTGGTCAAATCATTATAGGCCAGTGCGGTCTGGGCAAAATCCAGCAGAGGGTGGCCCCAGCTGGCCTCGCCCACATCGATGAGGACCAGCTCGTCATCCTGCAGCATCACGTTGCCCATATGAAAGTCTCCGTGGATGAAGGTGTGCCTCTCCGGAATAGTAAGGAGGATCTTCCGAAGCTGACCGTATTCTTCTTCTGAAAGGTAGGGCGCCGCCTGATCTGCTGCCGCAAGATAGCGTTCCCGGGCATTTTCCAGCTCACCCTCTTTGATCTCCACGGTATGGATGGCCCTGTACATCTGCGCGAAGCGCCGCGTAAATTCCTCGATACGCTCCGGCTCATCCATTACGGCGGCAGGCAGCACGCCGGCGTGGAACATTTCGTAAATCTCTCCGTACCCCTCCTCCGTGCGGACAACGTCATAGGAGATAGCGGTGGGGATCCCGTGAATCAGTGCGTTTTTTGATGTCTGCATCTCAGCCCGAATGGCCGCAAGAGACATATTATGAACGACCTTCAGAATGGATTCCTCATCCAGGCGGTACACCGTGCTGTGAGCGCCAGTGCCTATGATTTCCAGTCCCTTTACAGAGACAAAACGCAGAGCCTTTTCCACCCTCATCATCGATGTGAAGCCCGTGATATCGAAGATGTTATAGACCTCGGGGGAGACATTCCGCACGAGGATCTCCCTGTCGTAATTCTGACGCAGACGGAGCAGCACCCGCAACCCGGCACTGGAGATATATTTAAGCTTCTCCGCATCCAGTACGGGCTCCCTGCCGGGGTGATCGTTCAAAGCCTGCATCAGCTCCTTCTCAAAAGAAGAGGCATTGTTGCTGTCGATATGGCCTTCCGGGAAAAAGATGAGTGCTCCCTTTTCTTCTATAAATTTCATAAAGTACTCCTTTTCCTGCAGCTGCATGGCTTCATTTAGTAAATCAGCGGGACATTCCTGCGGCAGCTTTGGAATAAACCTGCCGGTACCCAAGGAAAAGAATCGTGAGGATGAACGAGGGAAAAGTGAGGCAGAAACCAACGGTAAATGCTGCGTCCGAATGATAATAGAAACAGCTCACAAAGGATGTAACGGCGGTGGTAGTCGACAGCAGAGCATATTTTCCCAGACAGCAGGCCCACCTTTGAAGAGGTTCCGTGTCAGTTATCGGCGACGTATTAAAGCGAGGCCTGTGCATTCTGACAGTATGCAATATGATCGACAGGATCAGCATGGCGGCAAAGAACGGCGTGAGGCAGACACATCCGAAGATCACGAAGCCCGCGGGTCGGGATACCGGTCGTTGAAATACATCTCCTGCTTCAAAATATCTTGACAACTCTTTGATATCGCCGGAATAAGTGTAATTGCTGAACACCCGCTGCTGAGAGTCGCTTAAATTGCGGAAACAGTCTTCCGGCATAATCATAAAGACCTCTATTTGGTCATAAGCAAAATTTCCTTTTTGGAGCCTGCCGAAACTGTCAGCGCAGAAACTTCCGCGCCGGAGGCCGGCCATTCCCTGGAAACCGGTGAATTTACCCGCAATCAATTTTTCATTGAGATCCTCGTTGTTGAGAGAAATGGAAACGGAAAGCTTTTTCGGGGAAAATGTATTCGCCCGAAAAAATTCGAAGTAAGCGCCGGCACCCCCGGGAATCCGTCCGACAAAGTTCTTTATGATATAACGGAGCTCATAAGTGTTTTTTCCGTAATCATTTATTTTCCAGGAAACAAAGTAACGGTTATTCGGATCCTCTTCGGAAACGGGATTAGATTCGGACTCTACACTGAAAAGGGTGCCGTTTTCCTTCCGAAGAGAAGTATCGCCCTCGAAGAGAGTGAGTTCTTTGTTATTTTCAAAGACCCTCACATTCATGAGCTCCATATTGTGAAAACCGTAGAAATCCCGGGTCATGATGCCGTTTGAAAAAAGCGACGATCTTGCGTTTCGCGCTGTGTCTTCTTCTTTAATATCAAGAATCCATGTCTCCGAAACGTACGCGCTGCCGTCGTCGTGAATGTCGACCCGGAAGCGGATGCTGTCGACCGGCCAGCCCGGCTTCTCCTTGGAGGGTGGATTCTTTATGAGAGTAAAGGCAACGACAATGAGCAGTGAGATCATGATTTTCAGAAGTACACTGCCGATACTCTTATACAGAGTGTTGGAGATATCTCTATTGTACATATCGTTTTGCTCTTTTCTCCGGCTTTCTCTTTAAAAATCTGATGCTATTCTGTTTCACCCGGCGCTCTGATCACGGCTCCACTTGTAATTCCACAGATCAATGACCTCCTGTCTTTTTGATCTGCGGATGTAGAAGAATCCGCACAGGCAGAGCAGCCTTGCTTCGCCATAATATCAGAATAGTATGTATTTTTCAACGCTTCTGCATGAACAAGCCCGTCAGGTTATTGGTCCTGTTTATTATTTCTTCTCTTTTTGATATATTTATTTTGAAAGAAGAAAGAGATTATCTGATCAAATATTATGGCCACATATTTAAGAATTCTGAAGCAGTAAGAAAAGCCGTGCGGAAAAAGCAGGAGTACATGTATATGAAAGAAATACCCGTAAACAGTTTTAACACGATATCGATCGGTCAGACGGAAAACGCGGAAGCCGGCACCGGCTGCACCGTTTTTCTAAGCAAAGACGGCATGCGGGCCGGTCTCGATGTGCGGGGAGGCGGTCCCGCGACAAGGGACAGCCGGCTTCTCGATCCGCTCATGGCTGCAGAGGTGATCCACGCGATCGTCCTTTCGGGCGGCAGCGCCTTCGGTCTCGGCGCAGCAAACGGGGTGATGGAGTATCTTGAGGAGAGGGATATCGGCTTTGATAGCGGCATTACAAAGGTGCCGCTCGTCGTACAGACAGACCTGTTTGATCTCGCCGTGGGCGATGCGCATGTACGGCCGGATCCCGCGATGGCACGTGAGGCGGCAAGGCTCGCCTTTGAAGAACCGAATTACCGGAACGGAAACTTTGGGGCGGGATGCGGAGCGACGGTCGGCAAGATCTGCGGGATGAAGACCTGTATGAAGACCGGGATCGGCAGCTACTGTATGGAGATCGATTCTCTTAAGGTAGGCGCTGTCGTTGCGCTGAACGCGCTCGGAGATATTTATGACTGGAAAAACGGGAAGAAAATAGCGGGAGTCCTTGCGGAAGATAAGCGCGGATTCCGCGATACGTCGGAGATCATGAAGCGCAGAACGGATTCCGTTCAGACCGGATTTCCGGGGAATACCACGCTGGCCGTCGTGATGACGAACGCGTACTTTACAAAGGCGCAGCTGTGCAAGATCGCCGGCATGGCCCATGACGGTTATGCGCGGTCCATTCATCCCGTGCACACTTCCGCCGACGGTGACAGCATTTTTGCCGTCTCTGCCGGGGAGATTCCTGCCAACATGGATCTCGTCGGGATGCTTGCAGCGGAAGCGGTGAGTGAGGCGATCATCCGTGCGGTGGAGAGCGCGGAGAGCGCGTACGGATTTATCGCGGCGCGGGATCTGTATTGATGTGTTTTGATCAAGCATTGCTAAGGAGGACTCTATGACCTGGCAGAACAACAGCCTGTCTCTTCCCGACGGAACCGCAATGGTCTGCCGTGACACGGTGACCAAACTGACCAACGGAATCATATTTTGTTTTGAAGCTCCGTCATCCGATCCGGATTCCTCGAAGATTCCGGAAATCGCCGCGCGTTTTTCCCGCAGATTTATTGCGCTCGTAAGGGTCGGATGGCCGGAATCGCTGCCCGCCGGAGACGGAACGGTAAATGCTGAAAATACGGCATTTGTACAGAGTATGCTGGAAACGCTGAAAGAGCATTATCACCGTTTTGAGCCGTGGTTTCTGTGTTACGCGGAAGGCTTCGCGGCACAGCTCATTTTCGCCTGCTTTAAGGAGTATGGCCCGGCGGTGCTTGATTATAGTCTCATCGGTACAGGATGGGATGAGATCATAAGAGAAATGAATGCCTTTCCCTGTACGGTCATTGCGTCCACGCTGAAAAATACGTGGCAATTCAACCATTACGGCGTGATCTACCCTTATGCGGACGGGGCATGGGATTTCCTCCAAAACGCTTTCTTCAGCCTGAAGAAACGTGTCTGGACGAACAAGTTCAATGAAGCAGTAGACAGTCCTCCATGGGCAGATTACTCTCCTCTCGAACGGATGGAGGTATTGACCGCTCTTGCCCTGGAAGGCTGTCCGGAAGCATGCATCGAACTGCAGCGTTCCTATCAGTACATCGCGGAAGAGTCCGACGGAGAGCTCTCGTGGGAAGAGGACAGTCTGCTTGAAATGTATGATTTCGCTGCCGCCGCTCTCGCCGCCGACTGGCCGGAAGAGTGGCCGCCGAATTTGTTCTGGAAAGCTGCCGCGGCGCGTTTCGGACATCCCGGCGCCCGCATGGCCCTCGCGGACGATCTGACAGGTTCCTCACTCCTTCCCGAGCTGCGGGAAATATTGATCCGGAATCTGGAAACGGAAAGCGAAGCAGGCTTCAGCTATGCCTCTGTCCTGCTCGGGCTGCTTGCCGAACCCGGTTTTCCGGTATTCCCTGACCGACAGGATCCCGCTGAAGCTGCGGCTTTTTACATGCATGCGGCGGAACTTGGCGATCCGGAGGGAAATTATCGACTTGGAAAACTGATCGAATACGGGCCCGCTGTGCAGGAAATCGTTGCCAAAGAGCTTTACGCCTGGGATCCGTCCGGGTCCGGCGCCGATCCTTCGGATCCCCTTGCTGAATCTTCGGATCCCTTTGCCGAATCTTCGGATCCCCTTGCCGATTCTTCGGATCACTTTGCCGATTCTTCGGATCTCTTTGCCGGTCTTTCGGAAAATGATCCGATGCCCTTCTATGAAAAAGCCGCCGGCGCCGGTTACGTGCCCGCCATGGTCCGGCTGGTCTGCCATCTGGAGACAGTTCCGGAAAATGAAAGGGATCTCTCCCGCATAGAATCCCTGTACGATGAGATCACTTCAACTGAAGAAATAGGATGGTGTCTCGCGCGTCTCGGGCTCTGCCGGGAAGCGTGCGGAGATATGGGCGGCGCTGTGGAAGCTTATGAATGCGTCCTTTATAATAGTCCGATCGAAAATGACTCCCTCTGCGATGATTGGTCATACTCCTTCGGTATTGACCGTTTTTACGGCTCCGTCATGCCGGAAAATGAGATCCTTCTCACGGCGTATCCTTATTATCCGGCGGAAAAATCCCTGTCGGAACAATTTGTCAGTCTTCGTCTGGGCCGCCTTCTGATGGATGACCCGGATCTCTCCTCCGATACTTCCCCGACGGAATGCTTTGAGCAGGTGGTAGAGGGAATCCTTAACGATTACGAAAAATACCGGGCTGCTTCCTCCGATGCTGCCTTCATCGTCACCGATCCGGATGTCCGCGAGATTCTCTATCAGTACGGGCTCTGCTGTATGAAAGGTATCCAGTGCAAGCCCGACACGAAAAAGGGATTTCTTTGCATGGAACTGGCCGCCCTCTCCGGGGAGGAAAGAGCGGCCGAATACGCCTCCTTCCTGAAGGAAGCCGTGCAGTTTCGGAAGTCCTGCTCCGAAACTCAGCCATTTGCCGATAAAGCTATGCGCGCTCGCGAAGCATATTTCCGTCTCCGCCTGCTGTCAATAATGGGGCTTTCGGAGGATATTTTCACGGATTTCAAAGAAAAAGGGATCCTTTATGCCGCAGATGAAGACCTTAGCGCACCCGTGCCATTTCCCGGCGATGAACCCGGGGATTACGAAAAACTGATTCTCAAAGAAATTGCCCTCATGGAACACATGCACAGCGCTACGGTCTACTTCGTCCACATCTCGGGCGGAATCACCTACGGCATGTATACGGTGCGCGTCAGCCTGTTTTACGTCTCCAGCGAAATCTCTGAATGGGAATGGGACAGAGAGCAGCTGATGAATCGCGAGCCTTTTGTCTATGCTTTTGATCTTCGTTCTTCGGAGGAGGATTACTGCGCGGAGATCGGCCCGGTCGGATTCTCGATCGAGGACGGGCAGATGCGGCGGCTCTGGTGAGGGACGCATTATGTTTTGCTTTCTTTTTTAATAAGGTTTTGGTTTAAAAAGCTTAATAATGATCTTAATCACTGAAAGAGCAGCAATCGCCAGCACCGCATAAGTAACTTTCCGATAAATGTCAGGGTACTCATAAAGAGTGACCATCACAATACCGCCAATAAACCCGGCAATTCCGCCCAGAACCGTCAGTGCACTTGAAATGCTTCCCATAAAAAGAAGCAGCAGCGCACAGCAGCTGATCGCAGTGGCGGCAATTGTCACAAATTGAATCAGCAGGCGTACCAGTCCGCTTATGCTTTCGCTGCTCAGCGCCCATCGCGCAGAATACATGGCAGCAATAAAAATAATTGCGGCCAGGACAGCCCCTCTCTCCATGGAAGAGTCTCTGGCTTCCATTGCTTTCTGTATTCTTCTCTGCTCGGCTTCTAAGGCAGCCTCTTCCCGCCTTCGTTTTGCCTCTTCGCTCTGTGCCTGTCTTTCCCTCGCTAACTGCGCAAGTGCGGCCTCCGTTTCAGCGCTGGGCTCAGCCTCATACAGATCCCGCTTACTGAGCTCCTCGAATTCTCTTCTGGCCTGTTCCATAAATCCCGGATCCATGTGCGTCTCGGCATCATTATTTCCATGCTGATAAAAATGATTATTATTTTCCATTTCCCTATACTCCTTTTTCGCCCCTTTGCAAGCATTCGTGCAGTCCAGGTTTCTCATTTTCAACCATCTGCGTCCCACAGTCCGCGGTCTGTTTGTGTACCGGACCTGTTCACTCTAAAAAAACTATCGCCTGTCCAATAATGAAACAGGCGGTAAATTACACAAAAATGTATTCCAGGAATGGATGATGCCGGGGAACTGTTAAGCCTTTTTGATAAGGACTGTAAAGACTGCCGCAATAATAATCGACAGAATCTGCGCAATTCCGAAATCACCGCCGGCAAGAGAACCTACAGCCGCCAGAGCGACGATCACGATCATGGCGATCATGAAAACTTTTGCTTTGCTGTCGCCTTTCTGTGCTGATTTATATCCTAAAAATCCAAGAATTAAGGGAATAAGACAATACCCGATTATCTGCAGCATTTTTTACCTCCTTGTGTCTGTTTCCAACACCCTTTTATTGCTTTTCAAGGATGAAAAATTACTGGAATATATTATCATATATTATCCTTTTTGTCTTTATAAAAAGTTTTAGCATAATGAAGCACGATAACGGGTAGGAAAATACCGTATAATATTTTAAAATGGTATAGACAGAGGAGTCATAAAGAGGAGAGGAGAGGAAAGATATATGAAAGCAACACAATTTTTAAAAAACGGAAAGTCGGCACTGGGAATCGTCACAGACAGAGGCATCTTCGATGCCGAAGAGGCCGGCAGGATCCTCGGGAAATCATTTCCCCGCACCATGACGGAGCTTATCGGAAGCAGCAAAGAAGCCCGGGATAAGCTGGCGGAGGATATTTCCGCCCTGCCTGATCCGCCGGCGGCAAAAGGACTTTACGCCCCTGTTATCACAGACTGTGAAAAAGTCCTCTGCATCGGACTGAACTACAGACAGCACGCGATCGAAAGCAAAATGGAGATCCCGGAAAAACCCGTGCTTTTCAATAAATTCGCAAATTCGCTTGCAGGTCATGACCAGGACATTTCCCTGCTTCCGGATTATAAAGAATATGATTACGAAGCGGAGCTTGTCGCTGTGATCGGCCGCGAGGCCAAAAATGTGCCGGAAGAAGAGGCTCTCTCTTACGTTTTCGGCTACACCTGCGGGAATGATCTTTCCACAAGAGATCTGCAGTTTGCCCGCGGGGCGCAGTGGGTGCTTTCAAAATCCTTCGACGGCTTTGCGCCGGTCGGCCCCTGCATCGTGACCGCCGACGAGATCGACCCAGGAAATCTTCACATCTTAAGCAGGGTCAACGGAGAGGTCCGGCAGGATTCCAACACTTCGGATCTGATCTTTTCCGTAAGCGCACTGATCGCGGACCTCTCGAGACACATGACGCTTCGTCCGGGCGACCTGATTTTCACCGGCACACCTTCCGGCGTCATTCTTGGCTATCCGCCGGAAAAGAAAGTCTGGCTGAAAGCAGGCGATATCGTAGAAATCGAGATTGAGGGGATCGGAACGCTGCGCAACAGGCTCATATGAGCCTCAGGAATATCTCCCATTTTCGTCAGCATTTTCCCGGAGATTCCTTTTTCCCTCCGATCGATGGATGAAAAAAGAAAGGCGATATAGGCGGATCCTTCAAACTGCTCTCTCTTCCGATGCTGATCTCCGTTTTTTACTGACATTTTGGTGTTAGAGATAGTTCCGATAATGTTTCGGGATATTGGAAAATGCTTCCTGGTTCTCGAAGATCATTTCCGCGATCCTCCTCGAAAGTGCGGAATGTTCCTCAGGCGAGAACCGGAATGTGTGCAGCTCCACGTCTTTCATGACTTCTTCCTTGTCATGGTTACGGAGCGCTTCCAGAATATGGCGGTGTTCCCTGGCGACCTGCGGCAGGTTCTGCGGCTCTTTCCGGTTAAAGAAGAGTCTTGCCCTGTCGTAATGCGTATTTGCCTGACAGATCAGATTCCAGGTAAGAGAACACTCGGCCGCATTAAAAAGGATAGCGTGGAATTCATTGTCCAGCTTCAGAAACTGGGCAGTAGAATCCTCCCGCACCGCATAGAATTCCTGCATCTGCAGATTTGCCTCGAGCGGTGTCAGATACCGGTCAAACGGCATATCACAAAGCTTCCGGTACACCTCTGCCTCCAGCGTCATTCGGATGAACTGGCCTTCTGCACACTGGCGGATATCAATAAGCGAAACCGAGGTTTTGCTCTGGGAAGCCACGTCGACCAGCCGCTCCCCGCGGAGCCTCATCAGAGCCTCATGGACCGGGGTGCGGCTCACTCCGAGCATCTGGCAGATCGCCTGTTCACTCAGGATCTCTCCCGGAAACAGGACCAGACTCATGATGTTTTCGCGGAGCAGCCGGTAAACGTACTGGCTGTTGTTTTCAGCTGTCTTTTTTTCCGTAATAAGCATTTTCTCAATCATAAGCTTAATTATAGGATTCCGGACAAGCTCCGCGCAAGCTTTTAATGAATGAATTTTCCTCCGTTGATATCCAGGCAGTGACCGGTAATGTACTCCGCATCCTTCGAGGCGAGAAATGACGCGCCTGCCGCCACATCTTCAGGCGTCCCGAACCGACCCATCGGGATGTGCGAAAGCAGATCGTCCAGCTGACCCGGCTTTGCCAGGGCAAACAGCGGAGACTCGATCGTTCCCGGGCAGATAGCATTGATCGGGATCTTCTCCGGGGCCAGCCGACGCGCCAGACCGTAAGTAAGAGAAATGATACCGCCTTTCGACGCAACATAGGACATGGGCGACTGATGAGAGCCCATACGTCCGGCGTCGCTCGCCATATTGATGATACGGGGCATTTCGCTCTTCCGCAAATACGGAAGGGCTGCCTTTATGCCAAAATATACACCCTTAAGATTGACCGCGAGCACCTTGTCCCACGCAGCCTCAGTAATGGCGTCAAATTCTTCCGGAATAATAATCCCCGCGTTGTTCACCAGAACGTCGATCCCGCCGAATCGTTCCGCCGTATCGGCCATCAGCTTTTCAAGACTCTCGGGTACCGAAACGTCGCATACAAACGGCACCGCTTCGATTCCTTCCTGCGTCAGCTTCCCGGCAGCCTCTTTGATCCCGTCTTCCTTGATGTCGGCCATTGCCACATTCAGCCCGTCCTGCCCGAGTCTGCGCGCGATGGCAAAACCGATCCCCTGCGCTGCCCCGGTGACTACCGCTGTTCTTTTCATTTTATACGCACCTCCTGATATTAATACCTGTGCTTGTGAAGATTCTTCTTTTGAATTTTTACGGTTCGTACCCGATGTTCTTTAACTGTTTTACAAGCAGTTCCCGGAAGGCGAACCGTTCGGCACCGGCATTCCACATAACCCAGGCGTCTTCAAGGGAAGCGACGTTTCCGCTTGCTTTGACCTTGATCCGGTCTCCGAAAGCTTCTTTAAGAAGCAGGATATCATGAAGCGTTGCACGCCCCGGTCGCATGCCGAGGTTCGTCTTGATGAAGGTCGCCCCTGCATCAAGCGACAGTCTGGATGCTTCGATCTTCTGTTCATCCGTCAGATAGCCGGTCTCAATAATGACTTTAATGATCTTTCCGTACCCTGCAGCCACATCGGCCATTTTCCGGATATAGTTCTGCAGTTCATCATATTTCCCGTCAAAATACAGCGACTGGCGAAACATCATATCCATTTCATCCGCACCTTTGGCAAATGCAAGTTCCGCCGACCGGATCGCGTCTTCCTGCGTGCAAAGATCCCCGACGCCGTGGACCAGGCGTACGTTTGTTCCCTTTATTCTTTCAAGGACCGCATCCTGGAACGGATCGATTGCAACGATCCTTCCGATCCCGAAATGGATCGCGTCCCTGCAGACCTCTTCGACCCATTCGGGCTTGCTTGAGGGGACAAGAAGCGGGGAATAGTCTACATTTTCCAGAAGAAGCTTGATCTTCTCGTTATCCACTGGACATTCAAATAATGCGGTCCTCATGTCAGGCCTCCTTTTCATAACCGATCGCAGCAAGCTGCGAAAGCGCACAGTCACCAAGGTCTACAGACGCCGCGCCGCAGGCGAGCAGCGCATGGGCGTCTTCGAGATACATGTAATCTGTTCCGCCGCTGGCTTTCACATCCATATTTTCCGGCAGTACTTTTCTCATAAGACAGACGTCGTGGATCGTAACACGTCCACCGTTGATCCCGCTTAGGTCCTGACAGCCGGTCACGGTCCGAACGCCGTCAGCGCCGGCTTTTGCGGCAAGACCGCAGAATGCGGTGACTGCCGCATCGTCGAAGAATCCTTTTTCCAGTGTTGCGAACAGCTTCCTGCCCCGGGCATGAACAAGGTCAGCATACTGTTTCCAGTGTGCTGCCACACCCTCGTAATTCCCGGCAGCAAGCTCCGGCAGCGAGATCATAAAATCAAATTCGTCGACGCCAAGTTCCGCAAGCTTCATGACCGAATGAGTCGTAGCCTCCGGCCGGCTGATCGCGCCGCTAAGCATATCGTAGACGCAGGTAGTTCTGATCCCGGTTCCCGCGAGAGCTTCGCAGACCTTTTCCGCCTGCGGCGGCAGCGCAGCTACAGAACGGATACCGTACCGCATCGCATCCGACACCGCCTTTTCAATATCCCGTTCAAGAACGTTCGGCCGGATCAGTGTTGTGAGTTCGGACTGCTCCAGGATCTCCTTGATTTCCTTGGCATGTTCCGGGCAATGGAAAATATTCATGCTGTTTCCTCCTTTGCATTTTCCCTGTCAAATTTGGGACATCCGAATTTCTTTGCAACATAATGTGTGAAAAGCGGTGTCAGAATCGCGCTCACCACGACGGCAGCGGATACTGCTGCGACCGCATTTTCCACATAAGGCGCCCACGCCGGATCAAGTCCTGCGATGATAGCGGGCGTTGCGACTGCATTTCCTGCGACCGACGCGATTGCCGCACCGCCGTATCCCGGTCTTCGGTTAATGAAGCGGTCTGCCGCCACCAGTGGTATCCCGCTGCCGAGTACGGCCACGACACCAAGAAGGATCCCGCCGAAGCCTGCCAGCAGCACGCTTGTCAGATTGATTCCGAGGCCAAGCACGAGCGCGTAAAAGATAAGGGCGATACCCATGACAATGCGGGCAGGTTTCGCGACCTTCGGGAAAATGTTTCCGATCACAAGCCCGATAAACATAGGCGCAAAAGAGATTGCGATGCTCTTGAACGGGATCGCTGCCAGCCCGCCGACGCTCATGGCGATCATAGTCAGATAGGGACCATCGTTGAAAGCCAGGAGAGCATAGGTCATGGCGTCATCTGCATTTCCGTAATCCGCCACGAGGTTCAGGTACATACCTCCGTTCGAATTTGTAACGCCGGCGATGCAGGCAAGTGCACTAACTCCGAGAACGCCTTCCATCCCGAACGCCCCGCTTATGCCAAACCCGATAATTACACCTGCAGCAAACTTTACGATCAGCAGAACTGCAGATCTCGCCAGAAGCTTAGGCGCACTCCGCAGATTAATCTGCAGACCGGCGGTGAAAATGACGATCAGGAACGCTGCGGTCGACAGTGTCGGCTGCAGGGATCGCACTCCCCCGTCCGCACCGGCAAACACCAGAATCGTATTCAGGATCGCAGCACAGAGCAAGGGGATGATGAACATGCCTGCAGGGACTTTTTTCAGATACTTCAATGCGCTCATGAATGGAATCCCTCCTTTTTTATTTATTTGATGTACTAATATATTAATATATTACTACTGCCATTCTACCCTGTCAATAAGAAAAACAGACAAAGTGACTCGGTGGATCAGCTGAATGTTATCATACAACGTCTTTGGCACACAGAATGAATTTCTCAATCACGCTCCACTGATAGGACTGCGCCTGATATCCGAATTGAATGCAGCTGCCGGTCTCCGCCCCAAGCGGGAACAGCCATACGGAGTCCATCTGCTGCGGGCTCACCACACTCCGGACGATTTTTTGCGGGCTGATGCAGGCTCCGACTCCGTAAAGACTAAGCCGCAGCAACATCCCCACGTTATGCGAAACTGCAGTGATAATGGGATTGTCAACGCCTGCCCGCCTCAAAATATCACGACCGATCCTGCCGTCTATATCTTCTATGCCGCCCAACACATAAGGGAATTCCTTCAATACACTGTATTCCCCTGCAAGCAGCCGTCTCTTACATTCCTCGGCACCGGAAGTAAAACACTTGGCAAAAAGTCCCTTCTCGATCATAAGTACATTTTCTTCTCTGTAAAAATCGGTCAGGCTGATGCCGGGCAGTTTTTCGGGAAAATCCGCTATGGCAAGGTCTATGGTACCTTTGAGCAGTTTTTGGTGCAATTCACTGTTGGACCCTTCTGTTAATTCAACGCTGATATTGGGATAGCTCTCCTGAAACAAAGCAATCGTTTTGGGCAGAATCATCTGTCCCCGCGTCGATGCCGCTCCCACGCGCAAGATGCCCTTCTGTTCCCGGGAGATGTCACAGAACTCACGCTGCATCTCATTTTGAAGTTTTTGAAAACTAGTCGCATATCTCAGCATGACCTCGCCCGCATAGGTCAGCTCCAAAGGCACACGGCGTACCAGCAGCTGACTGCCGAGTTCTTTTTCCATTCCGGCAATATGGGAACTGAGAGATTGCTGCGTAATGTGGAGCCGCTGCGCAGCCCGTGTAAAGTTGCGCTCCTGCGCAAGCACCGTGAAATACTCCATTGACGAAAAGTTCATGGCAAAGCCTCCGATAACAGTTTTAACATGTAATTAATATCAAATTTAACAGTTATACATTGTTATTTCAAGGATATATGATGGACTTATCAGGATGTACTTGAAAGGAGCAGAGAATTCTGTCATGATCTTGTGGTCTATCGCAGCTTTTACGGCATATTTCGTTAAGGGGTTGTGCGGCTTTGCCAACACGCTGATATTTACGACCATCTTGAGTTTCGGTGCAGCGAACGCAAGTATTTCTCCCGCTGACCTGTTGCTTGGGTATCCGTCGAATCTGATTCTCAAGCAACA